>CAYWJA010000008.1:0-55904 GCA_964458485.1 uncultured Candidatus Peribacteria bacterium
CATCCATCTCAATCTCGCGATTACCAACTTCAAATTTAGAAATCACAACAGGTGCTTCCGTATTAACTCTAACTGCTTTACCTAAAAAGTTTTCTAATTCTTCATGATTATGCGCAACACGCATAGCAGCGCCAGACAAAACGTAGCTCGGACGCACAAGAACTGGATAGCCAACTTTTTCTGCAAATTCGTAAGCATCAGAAATTTTAGTAAATGCCTTCCATAGTGGCTGGTCAACTTTCAAATTATCCAAAAGTGCAGAAAATTTATCCCTGCTTTCAGCCTGATCTATACTTTTAACAGAAGTTCCAAGAATTTTAACTTTATAGTCATCAAGTTTTGTAACTAGGTTATTTGGAATCTGTCCACCCATAGAAACCACAACACCATTCGGATTTTCTTTGTCATAAATATCGAGAACACGTTCCAAGCTAAGTTCATCAAAATAAAGCTTGTCACATTCATCAAAATCCGTACTTACTGTTTCCGGATTATAATTAATCATCACAGATTCATACTTTTTTTTGTGAAGAGTCTTAATTGCATTTACACAGCACCAGTCGAATTCTACAGATGATCCGATACAATAGGGACCTGATCCCAAGACTATCGCCTTGGTCAATTTCTGATTTTTGATTTCAGATTTCAGATTCGATTTAGTATTTGTGAATGTTATATCGTCTTTATCTCCATGATACGTTAGATACAAATAATTCGTTTTAGCAGGAAATTCCGCAGCAAGTGTATCAATTTGTTTTACAACCGGAATCACTCCAAGTTTTTTACGATATTCACGAACCTTATATTCATGTTCATCTGTAAGTAAGCCGATCTGCTTATCCGAAAAGCCGACTTTTTTAGTTTCACGCATTAAATTCTCATCAACTTTTGTTAACTTTTTAACTTTTTTAACTTTTTTTGCAGTATTTTGAATCTTTTTGATCTTATTAAGAAACCAAGGATCAATACCCGTCATTTTATAAAGCTTTTCAATCGAATAACCTTTATCAATAGCTTTGGCTATCGCGAAAGCTCTAAATGGTGTGGCATTTTCAATTGCATCATCCAGATTTTTGAAATCAAAAGCAGTTGTATCAAGGCCATAGGCGCCAACCTGAATCATCCTAAGTCCTTTTTGTAAAGTTTCTTCAAAAGATCTGCCAAGCGCCATAACTTCTCCAACTGATTTCATTTCAGATGTTATCTGATCACTCACTTTTCTGAATTTATTTAAATCCCATCTTGGAATTTTAAGTGCAACATAATCCAGAGCTGGCTCAAAACAGGCAGAAGTTTTTTGAGTAACTGCATTCTTTAAATCCGGGAGCCCATATTCAAGTCCTAATTTTGCAGCTACATACGCGAGTGGATATCCCGTTGCCTTTGAAGCCAGGGCAGATGAACGACTCAACCTTGCATTTACTTCTATTACCCTATAGTCATCGGAGACAGGATCAAGTGCATATTGAATGTTACATTCGCCGATTATTCCAAGATGCCGAATCGTTTTAAGGGCAATATTTCTTAACTTTTGATATTCATGATTATTAAGTGTCTGACTTGGCGCAATTACAATTGATTCCCCGGTATGAATACCAAGGGGATCAAAATTTTCCATATTACAAACCGTGATACAGTTATTTTTGCAGTCCCTCACAACTTCATACTCAATTTCTTTCCATCCTTTTAAGTATTCTTCAATTAAAACCTGCGGAGATGCTGCAAAGGCTTTTTGTAAAACTACGTCCAGTTCTTTTTGGTTTTTTGCCACCCCAGAACCAAGCCCACCCAGCGCAAAAGCTGCACGTATCATTACAGGGAAACCGATTTTTTCAGCACCTTTTTTAGCTTCACCCATCGTTTTACATGCAACACTACGAGGGGATTTAATTCCAATTTTATCCAATTCCTTCTTAAAAAATTCCCGATCCTCAGTAAGCTGAATCGATTTAACAGGTGTACCAAGTACTTGTACTTTATGCTTTTTAAGAATTCCTCTTTCAAATAAATCCACCCCACAATTTAAAGCGGTCTGTCCACCAAAGCTAAGGGCAATTGCATCCGGCTTTTCTTTTTTGATTATCTGTTCAACAAAATAAGGAGTAACCGGCAAGAAATAAATCTTATCCGCCAATCCCTTCGACGTCTGATTAGTCGCAATATTAGGATTAATAAGAATCACCTTAATTTTTTCTTCCTTAAAAGCCTTTATTGCCTGCGATCCGGAATAATCAAACTCTCCAGCCTCACCTATTTTCAAGGCTCCCGATCCGAGAAGCAATATTTTTTTAATTCCTTGTTGTTTAATCATTTTCCAGCAAAGTTTAGAGTAAATTTAACCAATAATCAAATGTTTATTAGATTTCGTGTTTGTTGAGTGGGGAAATTGATTGATAAATATAAAAAAATATGTTATACTAATAAGAAACTTATTTATTCTTTTATGAGCCAAAAAGAGCAAGAAAAAACAGGCGTACCAAGAATACATCAATCAGACCTTATGGGGGCAGCGCGGGCAGATAAACATTCTAATGTGGATGGAATTGAGAGTGGAGTGCAAGAAATGATAGGTGCTCGCTATGATAGCCTTTTGGCTGAAAGAGACCAGCTGGATGGAGAATTGGCCAAATATGACAGAAGATATTATGATATTATTTTTTCAGATAGTGAACTTGCTGATGACAGCAAGGTGGCAGAATTAGTTAAAATTTGGCTGGAACGAGCTGATGAGCAAACAGAATTTTTACACTCACTTAAAAGGCTTGGAATACAAATATTTAAAGATGATTTAGAGAATCAGCCAGGATTCCCGGATACAACAATATCTTTTAATACAGATGAAAGTATTAGGCAGGGCTTTAGATGTAATGCAGGGGGGCTTGCATCAGTATCGGAACCTATTATAAATATTCCTTATAAAAAACCAGATTTACGAACACAGGTTCATAATTTTTTGGCCACAGGAAATATAGATGGAGTTAGTTTAGTTTTGGTGCATGAATTAACCCATCGATATCATATTAGAGAATCCAGATTTTTAATTTCATCCCTCCTTTCCGAAGCCCAGGCTTACTATAGTAGTATAATTTCAAAAGGAACACAGTTTAGCCCAACAAGCATAATAGGAACATTGATAAAACCTAAATACGAAGAAGGATATGGATTTGATTCTGATTCTACTATTGATGCGCTTAGAACTGTAGCTCAGCTTTATGGATTAGGCAAAGATGACCGTGATGTTGCAGATTTGATTGCCAGTAGTCGTGGGTTAAAGCCTGAAGATCGCCTAACAGACACCCTAAAAAAAGAAGCATCTGAATATAATCTGGATGAAATTGATCTTCAGGCTTTAAATGATATCCATCGTTTACATTTAAACAATCAACGCCTTAAAGCTCAATTAATACTTTATCAGACACTTTCTGAACATTACTCATTAGATGAACTAAAGGCTAGAAAATTAGCAAGTCTTAAAAAAGGGATATTTTTTCCCGTGTATAAAAAAGGCGGAGAAAATCCAGCCGAGCGATTGTGTCAAAACTGGGTACTTCCTGTTAATGATGAATATCCATACGATTTTGAAGGCAAGCGAACCGGAGTTATTTTTGGTATTTTTGAGAATGAAGATGGCATGCAGGATTTCAATATAGGCCGCTTAGAAGCTGAAGAAAAAGATTCAAGTCTGACCTTAGCTGATTCTGATAAAAAGGTAGATGAATATATTGAGGTTTTACGTAAACAAGCAAGCGGTATTGTATTAAGTGATAAACTACAACTTTTTCAACAATTTTTATATTCAGAAATTTATGAATTTCCTGTAGGGAAAAAAGTTCTAGAGGCACTAATTAGCTCGGAAGAAGCACAAGCAATATTCAGAAGTGATATTATAGCCAGGAGAACGATTAACATAATAGCCGAGATTGATAGTGAATTATCAGACGGTTTTGGCATTACAAGACTTAAATTGGACTATAGCAGAAGGAACAGATACTTATCTACGCTGATACGTTTGAAATCATTCTTACAATTTTTTAAATTAAGTGCAAATGTTATAGAAGAAGGGTTGGATCAAAAAATTGATGATTTAATACCAAGAATAGAAGAAATCAAATCAGTTCGCAATAAAGATGCAAATGAGGCTAGGGGATAGAAATTTCCCTAATCAAACTCTCCAGCTTCACCTATTTTCAAGGCTCCCGATCCGAGAAGCAATATTTTTTTAATCTTAGATTTCATATTCTAGAGGATTATAATGGATAAATTTTGTTTTAAGACTTTACAAAATCATAAAAAATAATATAAAATATTTATCCATATCTTACCTTCTTTATTATTAAGTGGGGGAGATTGGTCTTTAGTATGACAGTGATAGCTAATTTAATATATTCACCAGAAAGATTTTTTTTCGAAAATAGTTTCGGGTAAGAATTTTTCTGGTGAACAAGAGAGGGTCATAGACCCCAGATTAACGGGAGGTGTCCGATGAGGAACCTGACGAAGAGGACCGTGTGGTCCACGAACCTGGCTGCCATGATGGTGGTCATTTTTACAACCCTTTTTCTGTCCGGCTGTACTGATCCGGACTTCGGACCTGGCGGTTTCGACTGCCCTACGGGCAATTGCCCCGATGGGTACAAGTGCTGTTCCGGCAAGTGCATCAAGAGCAACGCCTGCCCGAGCACCGACAAGAGCATCGCCGATATGCCACCTGTGAAGTGGGATGGTCCGGTGCCCGACAAGCCGGTCATCAAGCCCGACATCAAGCTCGACGGTCCGGTGCCCGACAAGCCGGTCATCAAGCCCGACATCAAGCTCGACGGTCCGGTGCCCGACAAGCCGAAGAGCCCCTGCGTAGCGCCCAACGGTAAGGTCTGCAGCGGTCACGGTACGTGCAAGAACGGCAAGTGCACCTGTGATTACCAGTACGATCCGCCACTGTGCGACAAGTGCGCAATGGGGTTCTACGATCCTCAGAGCACCGGCACGTGCATCCTGGATCCCTGCAGCCCCAGCCCGTGTAAGAACGGAGGTACTTGCAGCAACATCACGGGCAAGGCGGTCTGCACCTGTACGAACAACTGGGATCCGGTCAAGAAGTGCACCGACTGCAAGACAGGCTGGGACAAGTCCACCAACTGCACCACGTGCCTCCCCGGCTACAACCCACCTAGTTGCACCACCAGCACCCCGACGATAAAAATAAGCATGAACTGCGGGGGTAAGTGTCAGGGGAATAACTCGTACAATCTGCTCGTAACAGTCGAAAACACCAAGAATTTCACGGCGTCCGTGAGCCTCAGGAAGGGGCCGGGGGCCAAGGGGATGTGCGATTACGGCACCATCACCCCGACCAGTGGAAACGTGCCAAGCAGCCCACACACCTTCAAGATCATCTTCACGCCGGGGACGGTGCAGACGGAGCCCTGTGGGGTGGCTATCGGCATCAAGCTCAACAATGGCCTGCCCAACTACTTGGGAGCGACGAAGTACATCGACGTGTACAAGTAGAGCGTCGACACCACTAACCTCTTAACTTAGCTTCACTGTCGAACCCCGCGCCCATGTACCATTTGGGATGCGGGGTTCTTCAGTAATTATACTTGCTTTTTTATAAATATGTGTCATCATACAAATATGACACCAGACAGATTAAATGCAATGTCAGCATATTTAGGTATGGTTGGCAGATCTCAATTAGCCGGATTGGACTTAGGTGATTTAAAAAGAATACAGGCTCAATTAGATAGATCTGGGCTAACGACATTGCTAAAAAATCATATTAAAGGCAAAAATGGAGAAAATGCTAAAAAAGCAGAAATTCTTGATGGTGGAGATTCAGAATGTTTAAAAGAAAATATACATACTTATACATTAAGAAGTGGTGATTTTGTTGCTGCTGCTACAGATAGGGGCATCGATAGAGAAAGGAATGAGGATAGAATGGTAGTGGATCCACTTAGTAGTTCTGTAGTCGCAATTGATGGACTGGGAGGTGGGGATAATGGTGATCTTGCTGCACAAATACTTGCAGAGGCTTTTGAATTTAGCAAAGGGAATCCTAAAAAGGCAATAAAGGAATGTATAAGAGTTATGCAAGAGTTGATTGCAAAAAGATTGCTTACTAGGTTCGATGGTGCATGCTTTGCTTCGGTACGAATATCTGAAGATTATGAAACAGATAATAAAACTGCAAATATTAAAATAGTAGGAGATGCAAAAGTAATGATATTCGGCAAAAAAGGACCTAGATTTATTTCAAAAGAACAAAGTCAAATTCAGGACTTACTTAACAGTGGTGTCTTAACTGAAGATCAGGCATTATATTTTATTTTTAGAAATATAATATCTAACTGTGTTAATGGCAGAGGTGATACCAAAAATCCACTAAGTGATGAAATTTATATTGAAGAAGGGGATATAATACTTGTAATGAGCGATGGCATTAGTTCTAATTTAACACCAGATGAGATTTGGGAATTAATACAGGAATATAGAAATGATCCAAAAAAGATTATTGAGATCCTTTCTGACGTAACTGATGCCAGGATGAAAAACAGTAAAAGAATTATAAACGATACACCAGATAGAATTTATGATGGAGAATATATGGATGGCTATAAGAGTAAGCCATCACCAGATAATCGTGCACTTGCGGTTATAAGGGTGGGTTAACCTTTTATTATCCTTATTTAACAAACCCCTTAACTTTTGAGCTCACGTTTTTTAATGATTTTCCAGAATTTTTAATATCTTCAGCAATTTTAAGAAATTCAATATATTGTTGTTGCACTTTTTCTACTCCAATTTTTTCATTAAAGTATTTAACCAAATACACACCACCAATAATTGGGGCAATAATAAAAACGAAAAAGAATATAAAGCTAACTATTCCACGAAATATCGCCATATATCTCATGTGTTTTTGGTATTTCAAAATTTCATCAATCTTTGTTTCAATTGAACCCAATGTGGATTTATTTTGCGGAGCAGGGGTTACTGTTTTTATTTCTTTCTTTATTTTTTCCACACCACTTTCTTTTTCATTCATATTGACAGTCTGCACAGTTTTTATTTAATTAATTATAAATTGAATCAGAAATCTGAAATCAGAAATGCGAAATCAAATTTTAATTTAAAATTTGTATATTCGCCTCCTTCAACTCCTTCTTCGGCACCTCCGAAGGAGCCCCTAGTGTAAGGTCTTTCGCTTTTTGGTCTTTAGGAAAGGCAATTACTTCACGTATATTCGGCTCACCGGCAAATAGCATAATAAGCCTATCCAGTCCCCACGCAATACCGCCATGAGGAGGTGCGCCGTAGCTGAATGCCTCCAGCATATGGCCAAATCTCATTTCAGCATCATCTTCAGTAATCCCTAAAACATCAAAAACCTGTTCTTGTAGTTCTTGTTCGTGGATTCTTATACTCCCACCCCCAATTTCATTACCATTCAAAACAACATCGTAAGCAATGGCACGTGCTTTTTCCGGTTCTTTTTTCAGTACTTCCAAATCTTCTGCCATCGGTCTGGTAAATGGGTGATGCATTGCAGCTAGCTGACCTGACTCTTTTTCAGATTCAAACATCGGAAATTCGTTAACCCAGCAATAGGCAAATACATTTTCATCAATCAGATCTAATTTTTTACCACAAGCGAGTCGAACCTGACCAAGAACTTCACACGCAGTTGTAAATTTGTCAGCTGCGAAAAAGACAATGTCTCCGGTTTTTGCACCAGTTTTTTTAGTTATTTTATCTGCAATATTATCTCGTAAAAATTTGAGAATAGGGGATTTAATTCCTTCTTCTTTATATACAAAGTAAGCAAGACCTTTTGCACCATGAATTTTAGCGAGATCTTCAAGTTTATCTAATTCACTTCTTGGCCAATCTGCAGTACCTTCTACTTTTATAGCTTTTACAACACCTCCGTTTTCAACAGTGCCAGAAAATACCTTAAAATTACAATCAGCTACAATATCAGATATATCACAAAGCTCCATATCAAAACGCACATCCGGTTTATCTGAGCCAAACTTACTCATTGCATCGTGCCATGTCATAATAGGAAAAGGAGTTTCCTGTATCTTTTTTTCCGGGGCAAATTTTTTGGTGAGTTCTATAATCAATTCTTCATTCAAATCCATTACTTGTTTATCATCTACAAAAGACATTTCAACATCTAACTGCGTAAATTCCGGCTGTCTGTCTCCGCGCTGGTCTTCATCTCGGAAACAGCGGGCGATTTGAAAGTATTTATCAAGCCCTCCTATCATCAGTAATTGTTTAAGCTGTTGTGGGCTTTGCGGTAGAACAAAAAATTTGCCAGGATAAATTCTGGAAGGAACCAGATATTCCCGGCTGCCCTCAGGTGTACCCTTTATAAGAATAGGTGTTTCAATTTCCAAAAATTCTTCTTTATCAAAAAAATCTCGAATGAATTTAATCATTTTATGACGCAAAACCATATTATCTTTCATTCGGTCGTGGCGCAGGTCAAGGTAGCGGTATTTTAATCTGATTTCTTCGCCAACAGGTTTTTCCTGATCAATCTCAAATGGGGGCGTTTTGGATTTATTTAAAATTTCAACTTTGTTTATATAAACTTCAATTTCACCCGTATCAAGATTTTTATTATCTTGCCCCTCCACTCGCTTCCGTACTTCGCCTTGTACTTGTAAAACGAACTCTGGTCTAACCTGCTCTGCCACTTCCCAACTTTTTTTATCAAATTCCGGATCAAAAACGATTTGAGTCAAGCCATATCTGTCTCTTAGATCAATAAAAATTAATCCTCCGTGATCCCGCCTACGATGAACCCATCCGCTTAATGTAGCGGTTTTGTCTTTATCAGATAGCCTTAGGTGGTTACAATTATTTGTTCTATACATGAATTTAATTTTTAATTTATAGTTTTTAATTTTTATTTAATCTGACTGATCAATCTGCCAAATAAAAACTAAAAAATAAAAACTAAAAATTTCTTAGTCATTCTAAGTCAAAACCTAATAGTAGGCAATAAAAACAATTTATTCTATAACTTTAAATCCTAAAATACTTTCTAGTTGAGATTTTGTCACAGGTCCTTTTCGGAGTATTCTAATCTTATCATCTTTAATTGATATTACAGTGGATGCTAATTCATTGTGGCTGATTCTTCCTTCAAAAATGAGGTCGGGTTTTACTTCACTGTTTTTAAAGCTTTCTATAACTTCTTCGTGTGAAAAGCATAAACTTTCGCCTGATGGGTTAGCACTTGTCGTAATCAGTGGCCCTTTAAAAGCAGTAAGCATATCCTGTGTTAAATTATGCAGGGGTACGCGCAGGCCAACCGTCTGAAGATCAGGAAAATAATGCTCCGGAATTTTCTGCCCTTTTGGCATAACTAAAGTTACTGCACCAGGAAAAAGGCGATCAGCAACAAAGGAGCTAAAATCATCCATTTGAACATATTCTTTCATCTTTAATTGATCTACAACAGAGATCATTATGCTCATTGGCTTTTTGTAATCCCTACCTTTAACATCCTGTATTTTTTTAAATGCTTTTATGCTAGAAATATCTGCAGTTAACCCAAAACAGGTGTCAGCAGGATGTGCGATAACACCGCCTTTTTTAAGAATAGATACAGCATATTTTAGAGTGTCTGTGGTGAAGGGAAGGACTTTCATATTTAATTATAAAGATTTCCAGATATGCCAAATTTACCAAACGTACAAACAAATTACAAATAACAAACTAACAAACCTTATTTTAATTAATTAGCTATCGTTTGTAAGTTTGGACATCTGGACATCTGTTTGTAAGTTTGGACATCTGGACATCTGCGCTAGCTAGTGCGCTTAACAACAATAATAGTAATATCATCCGCCTGCGGATAATCACCCATAAAGTCTCTTACATCTTTAACAACTGCATCATGAATTGCCTGTGCGGATTTTAGGCCACTATGTTTAGCTACAGATTCCTTAAATCTATCCATTCCATAAGTTTCATCCTTATTTTGCCATGCTTCCGGAATGCCATCGGTATACAAAACTGCAACATCATTAACATTCATTTTAATATGCTCTGTTTTTACTATTTTTGAAATATCTTCCACCATACCAAGGGCCATACCACCAGTTGCCATTTCCGATATCGTCTTTTTAGCACTATCAAAGTGTAAAATAGGGTCATGTCCGGCCTGGGTAAAGCCAAGTTTATTCTCTTTTATATGCCAATGAGCCATTACCATAGTCATGAATACGTTTGGCCTTGTTTTTAATTTCAAAATTTCATTCAAATGTGTAATTAAACCATCTGTAGTTTTATAATGACTAAGGAAGGCTGGAACCAATGCATTATTAATAGCAGATACAAGGCCTGCCGGAACCCCATGTCCTGTTACATCGCCTATATAGAAAATTAAATTTTCCTTATCAATTTCCAAAAAGTCATAACAATCTCCACCTACTTCTTCTGCTGAATCCAGGCTTGCGGCAATATCCAGATTTTTTATTTTAGGTGGATTTTTTGGAAGTAATTCCCTCTGGATCTCTCCGGCAAGTTCAAGCTCATGCGTCATTTTCTCCTTTGTAATCAAGTCATCTGTATTCTTTTTGAGATCCTGCGCCATTTTATTAAATGTTGATGCAAGTTTACCTATTTCACTTTTTGATTTTACAGAAATTTGCACCGAAAGATTACCTTCACCAATTTTTTCAACACCTTCAGTTAGGGCACTAATCGGCTCTGTTATTTTCCTGGCAATTATTTCACCAATAAATAAGGCTATTGCAATACCAAATATAGCAAGTACCATCATATTATTCCTGGTTTTTGCAACACGATCAGTAAGTGTTTTATAACTGACTCCATAGCGGATTGAATATGACCGCAGTGCGTTATTGGAATCCTTAAATGGATAAATAATATCTACTATCTGGGTTGATTCAGTAACAGGCTTTACGGTGCGGCCATTAAAATTAGTAAATCTTACTTCATCCTCCGATTTATCAATATAAACTATTTTTCCCTCCTTAGTTTTTAGAGACATATAAACAGCCTGTACACGTTCAAGATCTTCACTGGATAGCTTTTTACTGGCAGCGCTATGTGTTGCACCAAGATCTTTTGAAGTTAATTTTTTTAATGCTTTGATTTCGTTTTGTTCTTCGATTGGCGGTCCTGGGGGATGCTCTTCAGGATGTCCTTCCTCCTGCAGGCTTTCACCAAGATTTGCAGTTAATTTATTAGGATCTTCATCATGACCTTCTTTAGGATGATGATTTTCATTTTCCGGGTTGTCCGGTAAATTTGCCATTAGATTTTCACCTTCCGGCCTATCTCTAGGCTCACCTTCATGACCTTCTTGGGGAGGATGCATTTCTTCTGGTAAATGTTCTGCCATTAGAGTTCTTTCATCAAATTCTTCTATGCGATGTTTTATTTCCTCCGCCGGAAGATGTAACATTTCTTCAGGTATATTCTGCGCCAGTTGGTCAAAGGTTTTTTTTGCAGAATTGTATAAATTTTTACCTTTATAATCATAAATATTTACAGAAGAAATATCTTCATTCAGCCTGTAAATTTCCGCCATTTCTCTATTAAAATGCGCATACGCTTTTTGTATGTAGTTTTGTTCATAGTTTTCTACAATTCGGTCAGAAGCCATTTCGGAAAATCCCATAGCAGACATATTTATATCCGAATTTATTTCTTTGATTTTTTGATCAATAATAAAATAGCTCGAAGCGACCATTATTCCAATGATCACCAGAGACATCCCGAACATTATTTGTGATTTGACGGATTTTAACACGTATCTTAATTTTTATTTTTTAATTTTTAGTTTTTATTGAATTTACTAATTAGTTAGTAAATAAAAACTATAAACTACAAACTAAAAACTATCATATTATTATATCACAAATCTTCCCCTTATACAAGAGTCCATACTTGAAGAAAGTACAATTTTTTGGTATAATAATAAGATGACAAATACAAAAGCAATACAGACAGTGCAGGCAGTGGAAACTTTATTTAAAGATGTAATGAGTCTTTATTGGGAATATTTGAGTTTTCTGGAAGATTTAGTAAAAAGAATACCCAAGACAGAAAAGAATACTCTTTTGGAAATTCAGGAGCATGTAGTGGAGATACAGGAGGCTATGGATCATGATATAGGTATTTTTGAAAGAGTTGCGAATGAAGATGGAGAGGGGATTAATAAATTTCAGGATGATTTAAAAATTCAGGATATTTATAAAAATTTAAAACAATAATAGGGAAATGCTATGTTAAACACACCAGGAAATGCACGGGAGGCAGCGGAAAAAATGGTTTATGGCACAGCTGAATCATTAAAAAAAGGTACACTTGATGCAATAGTAAATACCAAAGATGCAATGGCAAGCAAGGGTTCCGGCATATCTACAGAACTTAAGCGCGTTGGAGTGAATGCATTAAAATTACCAATAGGTGCTTCTCATGCGGCACTTAAGTCATCACTTCAGCTTTTAACGCTACAGCCACTTAAGGCTACAGGTACTGCTATAGTCGGTTTAAAAAATGCCATTGGTGATTCCAGAGATTTAATTCTTGCGCCAATTCCCGTTGGCACAGAGGTTACGAAAGGCGCTTTGGACAAAGGGGGGAAAGCAGCATCAAAAGTCGCCAGCTTAGGAAGCGGAACAGTATCAAAAGTCGCCAACACAACCAAAAACATTGTAAAATTACCGGTTACTGCGCCGATAGCCGCAGTAGGGGCCATAAAAAATGGTCTTGGAAATTTTGGTAAATGGGCAGGAAATAATCTTGATCCTTTTGATTATGGAAATGAAACCGAAAAAAAAGCCAAAGATGCAGAATCAGCCGAGTCATCAGAAGGTGTCGAAGGAGGTGAAGTAGATAAAACAGATAAAGTAAGTGCAGCACTTGGAATCCCGACAGGACCGCAGCCAGGTGAAGAAGTGGTGGCTACCAATGATAATGCAGATGTCAGTGCAGCTCAACAGTCAGATGCTCCTGATGTACCTGCTGAAAAAGCAGCGTAGATATCTGAGATCTGAGTTCTGAGATAAATCAGATATTCAACAATACAAAAGCTACTACCGACCCAAAAACAGCTCCTATAATAACTTCCCAAAGGTTATGGCCAAGAGATTCTTCTAGTCCAATTCCTTTTTTTAATTTATTTATTATTTTTGCATGTCTGCCGGATTCACGACGCAGAGTTACCGCATCGTACATAACAATCAACGCAATAACAGCACTTATCATAAAAAGTGTACTGCCAATTCCTTCTCTGTATGCTGTAGTTACCACTAATGCAGAAACAAAAGCAGAATGACCGCTCGGCATACCACCGGGATTTATAAAGCGTATTTTTCTTCGTTTATGAATTATATCTATACACACTTTTACTACCTCTGCAGAGAGGATTGCGATAAAGGGGATGATGATGGGGTAGTTGTGGATTATATTCATAATCATTTAGGATTTCGCATTTCTGATTTCGCATTCTATTTAGCATTTGCTCATTTTACATTTGGATTTATTAGTAAATGCAGAATGTTAAATGCAAGAATGACAATGCGAAATCAGAAATGCGAAATACGTTTATTTCATTTTATTAGAAAATCAACAATTGGACAATAACTATTTAAAGTTTTTTTAAAAATTCATAAATTTTAACCATTGCGTAGGTGTCCAGCTTGCAGTATTTAAGCAAATCATCTCTAATTTTATCTTTTTCTTCATCATTTTTTGCTTCAAACACCATTTTTTTCCATGAATTCATTGCCATTGCTCCATCGCTGATATCAAGTTTGTCATAATTTAGTTCAGGCGCTAATACAGGCAGTACTTTTTTAATAGAATAACTACCTTTAAAGTCTTTATGTACATATAAATTTTTTGCAAAAATATCCATTAAATCAAATAACCTTTCATTGTAGTTTTGCATTATTTCTGCGTATTCCGGCAATACTTCAGCAATATTCTCATTACACTTTTTCTCAAATTTCTTATTCCATACAATAATGCTTCCTTTGTCTCCAATAACTTCCTTTAGTGATTCCGCCAGAGCCTTCATAGGATTTGTGTCTCCCTCTTCATGCAGAAATTCATAATGCTCATATTCTGCACCCAGCCCCTTTTGTACATGCAATGAATATTGAAAGGGGATTTGCATATAAGGTTTGCATCCTTCGTAAATCGGCACAGCTGTTGGATATGTTTCGTAATCCAAAAAGTAAAAAGGATATTTCATTTTATCTAGTTCTTCTTTTGTCTGAATAGATTTATTAATTACATTTCCATTCTGTGTAACATCAACATGATTTCTTTGGTAATCCGTTAATTCAAAATCCTCCGGAACATCATCCATTGAATAATAACCACCCTCAATTAAACCCTCCAGTCTTTTAGGACTAGATCCTATCCGTACAATATTATGAACAGAATAATCCGGTACATCCGGATGTAAATACTTAAAAGCAGGACAATGATTGGCTCTTGATTTATAAATACAATCGCAAGGCATTGGTTCCGCACTTCTTTCCATCAGCCTTTTTATATCATCAATCATTAAATTGATTTCAGGCACCATTTCATCAATAGTTTCGGTAATGTCGGATTTTTTTAATAAATTAACTGGTGAAATTTCCCCGTCTTTAACAAATTCTTTATCAAGCTCGATCAAATTTACCTGCCCTACTTTATAACCTGCTTTTTGCATAACAATATATTGGAAGCCTGCGTCGTACAGGTGGGTTTTTTTATTTTTTTTCTCACCCTCCTTATCGCAAGTAGAGCCCTTTGCTTCATTAATAATCCAACATTCGCCTTCTTCATTCCATTCAAGAATATCCACCATTATATATAGCCAGTCTGCTTCAAATGTGGCCTGAAAGATTACCTTTTTACCTTCATCCAATAGCTTTTTAGTATCCAATGCAGCTTGCTCCTGTATGCTTTCGACCAAAACCCCACTTGGGAATAACTTCCTAGCCCAAGCCTCAACTTCCTGCCCGCTTTTTATAAGCTCTTTTTCGAAATCATTTAAAGTCTGATCTGTTAAAACTGCAGGCTTGTTTTTGTAAAACCAAAGGTAAGCCGGGCATTGCAGATATTTTAGAAAGTCTGATTTTGTGATTGGGTTTGGCATGGTGGTGGGGTGGGGGATATTATTTTTAGATTAACATATTTAAGGATGTAATTTTTTAGTTGTTTTTCTTTTCTGTAAAAAATTCTTTTTTACGATCACGCTTCTGCCAAGCTCTTTTTCCGCCATCTTTCTTGCCCCTCCCGCTACACCTCCGCCACGATTGGCAACTTTTTTGTTATCTGGCATGCCTTTTGGTTTTTCATTAGATGAAATTTCTGTAGTCATTTTTTCACCCAGCATGTTAAAAATCAATTCCAGATCTGTCATGTTATCGCGCAGATTTACTTTCGATTTTGTAGGAATGTTTTTATGTTTTTTATATTCCGTTGGCGTCATTCCAAAGGTGGCCTTACTGATTTCTGCTGTCAAAATTGAATAATCCCTTGGGTGTTCAATACCTCTTTCTCTCCATTCATCCGTCAAATTCTGCCGAATTGCTATTCCGCGCAGGCGTTTGTCGATCCAGTCTTTGGGGTATCCTTTCTGCTCGTATAAAATCTTCATGCGCTTTTGAGCGAGTTCCGGATTTTCGATTTCGTCAATTCTTTCTTTACCTACCTGCGCAAGCCACATCTTAAATGGTTCTGCTTTTTTACTTGGAATTGATTGTATAAGCCGAAAAGCATTTTTAGTATTTATACAGTCGGTAAATCTTAATTTTCCGTCAGAAGCTTTCAATTTCAACTGTACCCAAATTGGGGACACTTCAATCTCCACAAATTCACGCTGTTTTACCTTGCCCCAATATTGCCTTGGTGTTGGACTTTCTGTTAGTGCAGATACAACATCAACAACAGAAAAAAACCATTCATTATTATACCAGGTTCGGCGAATTTCCTTTGATTGGAATATTACGAGTTTACCTGCCCGTTCTTCAGGCGGACTATTTTTATCAATCATACTTATAAATTAAAAAATAACACAAACACAATAGTAAACATATGTTCACTTGTCAAATGTTTTTATCCATTAATTTCTACTGCATCAGTAAATTTTGCTAATACACGCCAGTCTTCAAATCGGGGTTTGATTATAAATTGAACATCACTATATTTATCATCCACTTTTATAACATTAAATTTTTCTATGAGAGTATCTGTGAATTTAGAATGATTAGATATAAATTTTTGTAAATCGGATAAGTCCATAATGATTTTAATTATTTAAAGGGGCATACCACACGCCAAGCATATGTTGCTTTTTTTCTGGCAACCCAATTTTATTGCTGATAATTTCACTTTTTCTAAGTTAGGAGCCTCAGGCATAACTATTATTATTTCTAAATTATCTTTTTGATAAAGATAATTTAAATTTATTATTTCAGCATCATGCAAATTCCAATTGTTGTAATTGTTATTTTTTGCCATATTCAATCTTTATATCCTTTGCCTCAAACCAAATATGATTATTTCCAAAATCACCAGTGGGAGAAAATAAAATTTTATTTCCTTTTTTTTCTAATTTGCATTCAAAAATGATTATTTCATGAAATTCATGAATATTTAATCTTTTAACCTCTACCAAAGTTATTTTAATTTTATAATTGTTTTGTGAGGTTAAATAAATTTGTATATCATTCCACCCCCTTTTTTTAAATACAATACTTCCGTTGTCATCAACGAATGTAGAGTTGGTCATTTCAATTTTATCAATAATAGAATCATGTAAATATGAATGTTCTTGTAAAAATTTTAAAGAATTGCTGTATGACATTATTTATATATAGTTTATGTGATATTATTTTTTAACAGGTGTATCTTTTTTCTCTCTTTTGTATTCTCCTGTATCTGGATCTTTATTCCATTTTCCTCTTTCGTGAGCCTATTCCCCGATTCATCGTATGTATATTTAACAGTATCCGATGTTGCGAAAGCAGGATTATGCAAAAAGCCAGACATACTTATTAATAGTATCAGCTTAATAGTATCAGCACCGATGATATAAACGGGCTGGCAACCTTCTTAATATCCTTTACTATTTATTTCTATTAAGAAAGTAGGGCTTATTAAACTATACAATATTTTACAGAATGTCAATATTATTTTGGTTTTACTCTGCTTATTCCATGATAAAATGATATAAAGAAAATAAAAATAAATTGGTCTGTCGTGGCGGATCACAACTTACCATGAAAAAAAACATTAAAAAAATCCTTGCCGCATTAATTGTGATATTTTTTGCCGGTCTTTTAATGGGGTGTGGTGATGACGATACAACTTCTGCAGCTACCAAAAACCTAAAAGCCTACCAAGGCAATGGGTTTACCATAAAAATTGATCCGAAATGGAAGATAATCAATCAGTCCGATTTTTACGCTGAGATTCCCAAAGAAACAGTTATGGCATTTACAGCTCCGGAAGCCTATAACGGTTTTTTTATCAATGTGAATATTGTAAGGGAAGATTTAAAACAGAATTTTACTTCCATGAATTATGGCCGTGCAAATATAAATATGAGCTCTCAAAATTTAACTGATTATAAAAAAGTTCAGGAAGTAAAAATGACCGTAGGAGGTCAGCCAGCATTACTTCATATATTTCAGGCTCGCCTGAATGCATCAGAAAAGCTAATCAGATTCATCCAGCTTTACGCTACCTCCGGTAATTACGGTTATATTGTATCTGGTGGCATGCTTACCGATACACCAAAAGCAACCCGCGATTTAGTCGGCGCTATGGTCACGAGCTTCAGCCTTACGTCTTCTAACTATACTCAACCAACTTCTTAGTGCATCCGTATCGCAAGGATGAAGCTTACCTGCGATTGCGTCTTTTACTTGTAACACGGTAAATGCAATTTGTACGCTGTTTCTATAGAAACTAATATAAAAACCATATTGGTCGATTTCTTTTACTTCGCCAATGCCCTTTATGTCGATTTTTTCATCTAATAATATTTGATGTAATTCAGGTAACGATAGTTGAGTTGTTAGCCTAAGAATAATAGATGCAAATTTATCTGCTCCTTGATCTACACAGAATACCCCAACATCACAATTTTGTAATAATAAATCTACTAGCTTTCTAATATCCGGGAAAGTTTCTTGTAAATATTCAAATGATTGCAATCTGGCCTGATCTAATTTTTCATATATTTCTTTGTTAGGATTTTCAGCCATATTTGCGTAGGTTAAAAATAAGACTATAGTATATAAATCTTGTCTTAATTTGTCAAAATTAGTTAACCCCAATAGCAGATAAAAATATCTTATTTTTATCTAATGCTGTTTTATAAATTCGAGTTGTGGCTAGATTAGTGGCTAGGGTTGTGGTTTTTTGCGGATAGGACTTAAATACCTTCAGATAATCCGAGGTCTTCAGGGTTTTTTGTAAAGTTACATTATCCGAACCTGCCTGTTTTTGAGTTATAAATTTATAAGTATCCAGAGGATTTTCAATTTTTAAATTAAAAGGTAATTTATATGTCAGATCCACAGTTTTATTACCTCCGGCAGTTACAGGCCCGAATGTAAATGCAAAAACTGTATAGCCTAGGTCTTCATATGTTTTTAAATCTTCAATATTTACACCTTGTAAACCTATCAGCTCACTGCCTTTTGGAGTATACACACGCATATAATCCACATTATCTCCTTCACCCTGAATAAAACGCAGTAAGGTTTTATCAAAAGAATATGGGCCATAATATTTTATAAGCCTTGTCCAATATTTGAAGCTATCCTCATTCCATGTATGAGTTTTTTTGATAGACAAGCTGTCGATTATTGTACCGGTACTATCAATCTGCGTTTTGTGATTTAAATCTGTTTTTACAAAAGCATCACTTTTATTTCCACCAACAGAAGTTGTGACTACAGATAGAAAATCAACATTGTCAGATGCAGTAACCATTTTGCCATCAGCCCGAAATTTTTCCGCCACAGCCTGTATGCCCGCATCAGTTGAATATGCCTGAATATGTCTTCCTTCTATAAGATTTTGCACAACGTCATTTACCTGAGAGAAATCTTTTAACCCAAGCAGCTTTTTTTTGAACACAGGAATGAAGTCAATTAAAAGCTGTTTTGGCGTGGAAGCTGTAGAGAGCTTGGATTCAGCATGAAAAGAAAATATATCTGTAAAGTTTTTTGATGTTACTTCAATTGGTAGATCTGCAAATTGGATTGGGCCTATAAGTTCCAAAAATTTTACCGCTACAGTCTGGTCAATCGCAATTACAGTATCAACAGAAGGTCCTCCGCTATGCTCCAGAAACCACATAATTTTTTTAGCTGATACAGAAAAATCAGGGCTATAATTAGCATCCCGCATATAATAACGTTTGGAAACCTGATCTATCCCGGGTGGGGGAGTTATTATTTCGGTAAGCTGACCATCACTTTCGTACACATCTTTAGTATCAAATTTAGTTATCACTCCATCATTCACATCAACTAACATATAACTTCCAATAAAACCACCAGTCGCTCTTAGTTCATTATTGTTTTGAAGTAAAATTAAATACCTATGAGGAACTTTATCCCCAAATAATTTCAATGCAGTTCCAAAGTTTTTATCTATCTCGAGCAATGCAGCAAGAAAAGTTCCAATTTGATCCTGAGCTGTCGCAATCGAACCCCTTAAGTCTGCTGGTAACGCTTTTGTATTCAAAGTTGTAAGATTGTTCTGGGTAATTAACGCAGAGTCCATTATCCGATCCAACCTCTTTTTCTGATTATTGACTAAACCAATTAAATTTCTCCCATTGGATCTCCCATTGGATCCCCCATTGGATCTCCCATTGGATTCAATAAAGGTTTGAGGAATTTTTTTCACATCTACAAGTAAACCCGACAGTTCCTTCCCTATCTTAGAAACTTCAATGCCACTTGCGATCAACTTTTGAGCTGCATCAAGATAAAGATTGGTTCGCAGATAATTATTTGATTGATTTGTAAGATATCGGAAATTCTTAGAAAGACTTTCAAAAGAATTTTGGGCTTTTTGGAATTTAGCCCCCGAGCTATTTGTATCCTGTTTGGCTAACAAATTAATTCCCGATTTCAAACTATCGTAACCTGCAAAAGCAATATTTTTATTTTTTTGAAATAGGCTACTTCCATTTATATAGGCGCTTATTCCTGTAAAAATAAGAAAAATCACAAAAGCCATAGCAAAAAACCTCCAAAAATCACTGTTTTTATTCATTGCCTTTTTTTCAACATCAGACCAGCATTTTTGATCCGGCAATTTTACATCAAAAACCCCTTCGCTCCCCAACGGCTCATATTTTACTGTGAGTTTTGATTTTTTATTACCAGGATTCATATGTGAACATTGTATCGGAATTTCTATTATATGGAAAGTTACCCTTACAATATACATTGTACGGGTTTGCTAAACCGTTAGTCGCTCTATCATTCCATTCATCAGCTGTGTTACTCAGGCATACGTCTTTGCTGTATTGCTGCTTTCAGGTATATCTCAGTAAGTTTTGGTAGCCCATTTTTTTGTTTGGTCAAAAAAAATAGGCGAAAAAAACCCACCGGGCTCTGCACGACATGCAATCATCTTTATACCTTATATCAACGATCATCATGCGTGCCCTGATAAAATAGCGAGTAGCACGTTCTGAGCGGAGCAAGGGCAAAGCCCGCAGCATAGTGAAAATAAAAACTAATTAATCTACGAAGAAGATTATTTAGTTTTTAAGTGCAATACCCTATTGCCCAGACCCGCCTTAGCCTTATATCAATATTGTACCATTCTAATTAATAACTCGATTAGTACTTTTAATGTCAAAAGTACAACAAGGAAGGAATGAGTTAATTGTTTTTAAACTGATAATCTCACAAAGATCCCGCAAAGCGGGATGTGACCACTGCAGATCAAGTTGCAACAAATGGCAGAAACATTGCTTGAATGTACGAAGATCAATACAAGCACTTGGGGGGTCTGGGGGGCGCAAGCGTTCCAATGACGATTAAAGGTACAATGTTGAATTACGCTTTGCAGCCACCCAGCGCTTTGGGTACCTTTGGCGACAAAGGTACGAAAAAAAATACACCGGACTGAGATTATTAACGGAAAAAAGAGAGATTAAACCGATACGACTGAATAGGAATAGGGAAAGAGAGATATGCTGGTTTTGATCAGATAGATAGAAAAGGAGTATGTGCTGAGTTAATACCGTACAATGTATATTGTGCAAGATTGTTTTTATATATTACGTTGGTATGAAAAGTTGCTATTGACTGGTGAACGAATGTTTACTACTATGAAGATATATAGCATCGAAAAAATGCGTGAAAAAAGATTTGATCAGTGGAATAAAAGGAAGAAAAATACAGATTCTTTAATAAAAAGGCCATATTTTTCCGAAAGAGAAATTTGGTGGGTATATTTAGGACAAAATATCGCATCTGAAGCTATTGGAAAAGGAAAAGAATTTTTACGGCCAGTGGTAATCTTTAAAAAGGTATATGGTAATTCGGCATTAGCAATTCCTTTAACTTCACAGATAAGAAAGGGGAGTTATTATTATTCTTTTATAGATACAAAAAATACTAGTCAATGTGCATTGCTTACCCAAATTCGTTACATTGACGGCAAAAGATTGAAATATAAAACTTCTACAATGTATAAAAAAGATTTTTTCAATCTAATAAATAGATTTATAGATATACTAAAAAATAACCCCGATGTAACATCGGGGGACCCCAATTTGGGGTAAACTTCTATACTAATTTTACAGTAAAAAGTTATAATAAGTCAAGAGATATGAAAAGCACGTATGACAAAATCTGGAAGTCCTCACTGAACGCATTGCAAAGACGGCAAATGAGCCGGTCGGACTTAATGCGTAAGCTGAAAATGAAATATCCGGATGAAGAAGGGGATATTATTAAGATTTTAGATGAAATGGAACGCGTCGAATTATTAAACGATAAACGCTATACAGAGCAATTGATAAATCATTTGATTCAAAGGCCAATTGGGCGATTTAAAATTATTATCGAAACCAAAAAACGCGGATTAGATCAAGATTTAGTACAATCAATGCTCATTAGCTCCGATTACGACGAGGAAAAGATGTGTAAAAAAGCTTTTGAAGAGAAAAATAAATTTTTAAAAGAATCCGATCCCCGTAAGCGCAAACAAAAGATGATGAATTTTTTAAGAAATAGGGGATTTGCTAATAATGTTATATATATGATACTTAATAATTCTTAATTACATTTAAAATTGCTCTAATTTCTAATTACACTAATTACTCTAAGCAAATCCCAAATCCAAATTTCTAAAATTTTATTAATTTGGCCATTGGAACTTGGTCATTGTTTAGGTTAATTAGAAATTAGGTTAATTAGATCAATTTATTAAAGGATTCATTATAAACTAAAAATAATTTCCCCTTGTGTAATTAGTAATTTCCCTATATAATTAAAGCACAATCAGATCCTAATTAATGTAGGATTTGGTTTTTCTCTTACATCTTAAATTTAATTATTATGTTGGATCAACAGTTTGTAGCAGCAGTAAACCAAATCTGCGCTGAAAAAAATATTTCTTACGAAAAAGTAATGGAGGCGGTTAAATCGGCATTAGCTACAGCTTATCGTAAAGATTTTGGCAATAAAGAACAGGAAGTTGAAATTATCCTTAGCGAAGGAGGCTCATTTGCAACTGTACTTTTAATAAAAGAGGTAGTTGAAGAGGTGGAAAATCCAAATATTGAGATGACTCTTGAGGAAGCTAAGAAAATGAAGAAGGATGTGGAGATAGGAGATGAAATTAAAATTGATGTTACACCAATGGAATATGGCCGAATTGCTGCACAGGCTGCTAAGCAGGTAATTTTACAAAGAATTCAGGAGGCAGAGCGTGAATCTTTATACGAAATGTTCAAAAATCGTGAAAATGAACTTCTTTCTTCACAAATTATGCGTGTAGAAGGGGATTGTGTTTACATTAGTATTGAAGGTCATACAGTACCACTTACTGCAAAAGATCAAATTCCTAATGAAAAGTATTACAACGGTAAAAGACTTAAGGTATATCTGGATAAAGTTAAACATACCAACCGAGGTCCTGAACTTTTTATATCCAGAACTCATCCAAATCTAGTAGTCCGATTGCTTGAAATGGAAATACCAGAAGTCATTGAGGGTGAGGTTGAAGTCAAATCAATCGCCCGTGATCCTGGTGTTCGTAGTAAGGTTGCGGTTTGGTCTGAAGATGACAAAATTGATCCAATCGGCGCGTGTATCGGCCAGAAAGGTGTTCGTATACAAAGCGTAATGGAGGAATTAAATGGTGAACGTGTGGATATTATCGAATGGTCCGAAGATCCGTGCGAATTTATTGCAACTGCACTCCAGCCTGCAAAAATTGCTGAAGTTATTATTGTAAATGCATCCGATGATCCGCGCGTTAAAAAGAGGGCTGCTGTATTTGTAGAAGAGGAAGAACGCCCTATGGCTATTGGTAAAAGAGGCCAAAATGTACGTTTAGCATCTGATTTAACTAGCTACGAACTTGATTTATATAATATTGAACAGCTTTCAGCATTTAAAGATAAATTAAAAGAACTTTCCGGTTCAGATCGTCGTGTTAATGATGAGGAACTTTCCAACGAAGCACCAGTTGATTCCAGCGAAACAGAAAAAGAGCTCGACGCTGCTGAAGAATCTATCGAAACCGAAGAAGGCGGTGCTGTTGGTCATTGGGGCGGGCTTGGTAAGGCTATTGTTAATAAGCTCGAAAAAGCCGGCTACAAAACACTAGAAGACCTTAGTGGAATGGATCTAAAAGCACTTGAGGGTATCGAAGGCATAGGAAAGGCGAGTGCGAAGAAGATTTCTGAGGAAACTTCTTCTTAATTTCGCATTTCGGATTTCTGATTTCGCATTGTCATGTTTTAATCAGTATTTAACATTTTTTCTTGCTATCCATTCATTAATTATGATAGGTTGATGACCTATTTTGCATTTAAATAATAACTTAGTATAAAAAATGAATAGAGACGAATTGGAAAAAAGAACCTTGGAGTTCGGTAAAAATTTAATCAAAGTATTAAGACAACTACCAAGGGATCTAATTAATAATAAGTTAATTAGTCAGACTGTTTCTGCAGGGACAAGTGTCGGCGCTAATTACAGAGAGGCTAATGCATCTGAATCACCAAGGGATTTTAAGCATAAAATAAATATATCTTTTAAAGAGGCCAAAGAAGCAAGATACTTTTTAGATTTATTAATATCTGCTAATCCGGATTGTGATAATTTGTTATCATCGCTAAGAAAAGAATCTGATGAACTTGCACGTATATTCGGTAAAGCAGTAACAACCTGCAGACAAAATGCAAAATTAAAAAAGAATGCAAAATGACAATGCGAAATCAGAAATCCGAAATGCGAAATACCAAAAAACCTCCCCGCGGGGGTGCGGAGGAAGCTTTTTGGTATAATTTAAACAAAATTTACGGCATTACAATGTAAAGAGCTTTTTCATTTCTGCTTGAATCTGGTTCTGCAAGTTTTCCTTTAGTGAAATTTTCTGCTGCCTTGTGCGTCGTACTCGTATTTGTCACACTAGAGCCAGTACCTGCTAAAGGTGCATTGCCCTTGAGAAAATCTCCTGCCCCCATAAAATTACCCATTTGATATTTTTCGACAGGGCTTGCCAGAACATAAGAAGAATCATCTTGGCCACTGGATACAAGAGATTGATAGTAATACATTCCCTTACATTCTGTGGGGCCTGTGCCCAATGTTTGTTTTGCAGATGCTGCAGCAGGAACTTTTTTACCCTTCATATAAGTACCCAATGTGTAAGAAATAACCTTCCCTTTATCTGTATCAGCTTTTTTTGCATTATAATCAAGACATACTCCACTTGGAGCTACAGGATAAGTACCATTATCACTATTATAAAGCTCTAATGCTTGAGCAATATTGCTAAGGTCCGCTTTACGGGCAGTGTCGCGGGCACGGGCTTGTGCGCCTGTTAAACGTGGTAATATTGTACCCATTAAAATACCGAGGATCACAATAACGATCATCAGTTCAATAAGCGTAAAACCACGCCGAAACGTATTTTTTATAAGCATATTATTTGTTTTTATTTTATAAACTAAAAAAAGCGTATCATGAATAAAAAATGTATGCAACACTTTTTCATTTCGCATTTCGCATTTCTGATTTCGCAATCAAAAGTCACATTCCGTATTTGGCATTTTACTTATAATTAGCTAACTAATATCTGTTAATCAGTATTTGCTATCTAATTAGTTAGTAAATGCAAAATGCTAATTGGCAAATGACATTGCGAAATCAGAAATGCGAAATGCGAAATATTTTATGCGCCCCCAAACGCCAAATCCGATGACTGTAATATCGGAAGCATTACAGAAATTACTAAAAATCCAACAGTACCACCAAGAATTACTATGATAATAGGTTCCATCAATCTTGAAAGATTTTTAACCATATCATCAAGTTCTTCCTCATAATAATCAGCCAGTTTACCTGTAATCTGGTCAATTTGGGCAGTTTGTTCCGCTACGGTAATCATCCCAACCACCATGGCAGGGAAGTGCTCTGTGTCATCTCTCATATTTTCCCCCATTGTAATACCTTGTTTTACATCTTCTGTAATCATTTGAATACGTTTTTCGTAAACAGGATTACCAACACTACCCGCTGTAATTGAAAGGGCTTTTATAATAGATACACCACTATTAGTTAGAGTACCAAGACTGCGGCAGAATCGGGCTAAAGCAGTTTTTTTAATTAAAAGGCCAAAAACAGGTAACTTCATTATAATTTTTGTCCAAATCATTCCTCCTGACTCCGTCTTCTTCCACCACGACAAAGCAGCAATTAATCCCCCAATTGCAATTAATATCCATATGCTATTTGGTATAGGCCCGGTTGAACTCACCATAAAATCACTCATATTAATAAGTAATGTTGTCATTCCGGGCAGTTCACTTCCCAGGCTATCAAATACGTCTTTAATTTTCGGCATTACCATTGTCATAATCGCATACATGGCTGCAAAGAGAATTATCAGAATTGTAATAGGATAAATCATAGCGCCCTTAATCTTTTTAGTAAGCTGCGCAGATTTTTCGGTTTCTGTAGCTATTTGAAGTAATGTCTGATTCAAACGCCCGGTGGCTTCACCGGATTCCACCATACCAATCTGAGCTTTATTAAAGTATTTACTGTGGTTGCTTAATGCATCAGAAAAACTCGAACCATTTTCAATTTGTAGTGCAATATCTGCAATTATCTGTTTAAAGTGCATGTTTTCTGTTTGCTCCTCCATAATTTTTAATGCTTTTGTAAGAGCAATACCTGCATTAATCATTGTAGCCATTAGCCGGAAAAAGCTCACCTTGTCATCATCTTTTATCGGGGTAAACTGCGACATGTATTGGTTTATGCTATCCATAAAATTAGCAGGCTTACCTGTTGTTTGTTTTACAGATACCTTTTTTTTCTCCGGAGTTTCATCCGAAGGGGCAGTTGTAGCGCCTATATGTAATGTTGATTGGCTCATGGATTAATTTTTAATTTATAGTTTTTAATTTTTATTGGATTTATTAATTAGTTAAATAAAAACTAAAAAATAAAAACTAAAAAATGTACTATTGCGTAACCCGATAAACTTCCTCAATAGGAATAACTCCCTGCAGTGCTTTAATTAATCCATCCTGCTTAAGGGTAATCATTCCGGACTTCTTAGCTATATCCATTAATTCTGTATCAGCGGCATTTTTAAGTATCAATGCGCCGATATCGCGATTCATTTCCATAATTTCAAAAATACCGGTACGTCCTTTATTACCCGTGTTATCGCATGCATCACAACCTTTGCCTTTGGCAAATTGAAAATTTTCTAATAATTTTGGATCTAAATGAGTTTCACTAACTCCCTCCAGCTCTTTTTTTACCTCTTCAATCACTTGTGCTTCCGGAGCATACAATTCTTTACATTTGTCGCATATTCTTCGTACCAAACGCTGAGCTATAATTCCGCGAATTGCAGATGCAATTAAAAATTCCTGAACACCCATATCCGTAATACGGGTCAGCGTACCAACTGCACTATTTGTATGCACTGTAGAAAGCACTAAATGCCCTGTAAGAGCAGCTCTTATTGCTATATCAATAGTTTCCTGGTCACGAATTTCCCCAACCATAATAATATCCGGATCCTGACGTAATGCAGTACGGAGGCCTGATGCAAAGTCATAATCAATATCCGGTTTTACCTGGCTTTGGCTTAGGCCATCCATCTGATACTCCACAGGATCTTCAAATGTCATGATGTTTGACTCAACAACATTTAGCCTGTTTAAAGTTGAATATAATGTATTTGTTTTACCGCTACCAGTTGGGCCGGTAACTAAAATTACTCCATTGGGCAATTTAGTGAACCTTTCCATCTTTGCCAGATTCTCCCCCTGTATTCCTAATTCCGGAAGATCTAGTATTTTTTTTGATTTATCCTGAATACGACTTACAATTTTTTCTCCGTTTACTGTAGGCAGAGTTGAAACACGCAAATCCAGATTCTTACCATCTTCTGTAGTTATTTGCATACGTCCATCCTGCGGAACACGCTGTTCATCAATTTTTAGACCAGACATAATTTTAACTCTGGAAACAATTGCAGGATGAATATTAGGTGGATATTCGATAACCAATCTAAGTACACCATCAACTCTGAATCTGATGCGTACAATTTTTTCCAGCGGTTCAATGTGTATATCACTGGCATTAATATTTGTTGCATAGGTAATCATATGCAGAACTATGTCAGGAATATTCCCGGCAATAATTGCATTTTGTAATAATTCCTTGGAATTACCATTATCTTTTTTTATTTCTACTGGTGCTGGTTTTGGGGCAGGTGCCTCTGCGGCAGGTTTGTCAGTTGGTTTATTATCCTTTTTTTCATCCTCGGGACGCACCTTTCGGCCTTGCTCAAGGCCAGCATGTGCGTCCCCTACAGCGTCACCTGACGGCTTCGCTGTATCGCTTGGGGCTGCCACGGTCTCTTTTTTTTCCAAAACCGCTGTAGCGGATGCGCTATCTGGAGCAGGCGCCTGTGCTGTATCTTTTTGTGGTTCTGGCATTAATAGTTCTGTCGTGCTGTCGTGCTGTCGTGCTTTAGTCCTAATGTAGTAGAGCACTACAGGACTACAGCACTAAAGTACTACAGCACTAAAATTATCGCGAATAAGCGTTAAGCTGTACATTAAAATCTACTCCCAAATCCTTTCCTGTTTTATCAACACCTCTGTATCGAAGTGAAATATTAGTTATTTCCATTAATCTGATATGTTCTGATATTGCCGGATCAAGGCTGCCAGACAAATTAACTAAGCCAAGGAAGCGATGAAAATTTGTCTCACTTGTATGAATAGATGTCCGGAATGGCAGTACTGTATATCCATTTTCTTTTTTAGATTTCTGGAATGAAATTGAAGTAAATTCGAATGGGGGATATGAAGTATTTAAATGTGTAGCGAAATTTTCCAATAGTCTGATAACTGCAAGCTTTTCAGGGGTTTTAGGAAAAACATTATTTAAAACAATTTGTTCAGCCTGATACTCTTTGTCATAAGCAGCTTTATGATTACTTTTTTTCTTTTCAAGATCAGCTAATGTTATTTTGTAATTAGCAGTTTGTTTTTCAATATTGCTGATTTTTCCTTCAAACCCGACATATGCAAGCATTTGTGGATAAAAGAATAAGAAGGAATATACTGCCAAAAGCACACCAGCTACTCCTAAGTAAATCGTACTTTGTTTCACATTTTTTTTCTTAACCTCAGGATTATCAGGTTTTTTTCCTTTGTCTAAGGGGGCATTAAAAATATTAGTACTTTTAGCTGCATCATCTGCAGGTTTTGCAGATTTACCTGATTGTATATTTGTAGGAATCATGATTTAATTATTAGGTTGTAGGTTGTAGCTTCTTAGCTTTTTAGGCCTAATTAATACCTAAGAAGCTACAAGCTAATAAGCTAAAAAGCTATTTTTTAGTAGTCTGTTTTGTATATAAAGTAATTGAAAAATTAGATTTGTATCGGCCTGTAGTTTTATCTAATGTTTTAGCATATGATTGGAATTCCTGAAGATTGTAAAAATAAGGCTTTGTGGTATCTGTAGGATCTTTTTTATTTTTTGGATAATACAGAAAAGCTTCTTCAAGTTCCGCCATCTTAGTAAGATTTTTCCCCAAAGGATCACTTAGTGTCCCGCTTACAGTCAATTTTCCGCTTTTAACATCATAAGAGTAATTATTATATTGAACATATTTTGCGAGAGCATTTTTTTCGTAAACAGATTCTGTCACTCTGTTCAATTTTTTATTTAAATCGGTCCAATCCATTCGGTTTTTTACAATTTTATCCACAGTTTGCTCGTAATTATCTTTATAACCGTCCATGTATAGCTTAATTGCTTTGTTGATTTTCTTTTCCTCTTCTTTCTTTTTTTCCAATTCGCCTGCAGCCTTTTTTAAACGAATAGCGTAATTCTCTTTACCAGCTAACTTCAATACATGATTATTTTTATCGATATTGAAGATGTAAAAAAAGCCGGCACTGATCAATATAAAAACAAGTGTAAAACGCAGGAATAAATTAGCGAATTTTAAAAGATTATGGGCATCTCCTATTTCTTTTTTCTTTTCCTCCTTCTTTTCCTCTTTGGCTTTATCGGTTTGGGAAACAATAGTATCTATAATTGATTCAGCAGGTTTCTCTTCAGCATCTTTTTTAAATAATTTGGTAAACATATTCCCTTTATTTGCTGGGTGTTCAGCTTGTTCTGCAGGTTTTTCTTCTGGCTGCTCATTTTCTTTGGTAACGGGTTGCGCATCAGCACTTTCATCTGTACCAACCCCAATTGGATCCCCAATTGGATCCCCAACTGGATCCCCAACTGGATCCCCAACTGGATCCTCTATTGGTTTTTTTCCTTTCTTTTTACTAAATAATTTCTCAAAAAATCCTGGCTTGTATTCACCAATACTTTCTCCCTCAGGTGTAGAGGTTGTGATTAAGGTTTTATAATCAACATCCTGAGCCTCTGCAGCTAATGTAAGTGCTTTAAGTGCAATATTATGATTCCATTCTAGAGCCAAAAGCTCATTCGACTTTTCAATCACTTCACTCCATTTCTCCTCCTTAAGCAGAGTTTTTATTGTAGATATTAGATCTTTTATTTTTGCTGAATTTTGTTTTTTTAGCTCTTTTTCTTCAGCTTTAGCTATTTTTTCCAGCATATGCTCAGCTAAATGATTGTCGGGAGCTAATTCTTTGATTTGGGATGCAGTTTGTTTTGCATCTTCAAATTTATCTTCCTTAAAAGCAAGTTTAAGATCATCTTCCAGCTTTTTAATTTGTTCAGCATTTTGATTTGTATTTTCTTCAGGCATGGGGTTTTTATTAAAGATATCTTAATATTATAACAAATTTAAGACTGAAAAGCAAGGACAATATGGAAGATATCCAAACATCCAGATGTCCGAACTTACAAACGCTAGCTAATTAATATAATAAGGTTTGTACGTTTGGTAATTCTGGGATTTGGAGGTCTTTGTAAAAAATACGTTTAGAATTAAATTTAATTATTGAAGTAATAAAATTTGTGCTATTATCATCCTCCTTACCTCACTTACTAAAAAATCATGCCTAAATTCATAAAATTACTACCAATAATCGCAATAATTAGTCTTGCCTTCGTACTAAATGCAGACGCGGCAAATAGAACAATAAATTTTTCAGGTTATGCATGGAATGTAAAAGCCAGCAATAACGATACTCACCGCATGGGCCCTGGTAATAATTTATGGAATGGAGACAGTAATGCTGTTTCTGTGGATAATCAGGGGAAACTACATCTAAAGGTAACTAATAAAAATAATAAGTGGTATTCATCTGAAGTTTACCTTTCAAGTTCACTCGGATATGGTAAATACAGCTGGACGATTGATAGCGGCGCTAAAAATGTAGATACTAATTTAGTGGTTGGTTTATTTTTGTACCAAGATGATACACACGAACTTGATATAGAGTTCACAGACTGGAAATTTAATGGCGGTTGGGATTATCACTATGCGGTACAGCCTTATTATGTTTCGGGAAATTCAAGAAGTAAATTTTTCCCATTTACGTCCGAGCCGGCCACTTATGTAATTGATTGGCAGCCAAATCAGATCATTTTTTATGGAGAGCAAAATGGAACACAGGTTGAAAAATGGACATATACTGGGGCAAATAATTTCACACCAGGCAAAGAATTCGTTGATATTAACTTCTGGATGAACGGAGCTTCGCCCCCATCTGATAACAGAGAACATGAATTAATTGTTAGCGATTTTACTTTTACTCCATACGGGCAGTCTAGCAGTTCTTCTTCTGGTGGTGGATCAAGTAGTAGCTCTAGCAGTGGTGGATCATCTAGCTCTTCGTCTGGTGGTGCAGCTACATGGTGGAAGCCAAGTGTAAAGTCAACATGGGATATTCAATTTAAAACACCAATTAATAAAAATATAAATGTAGATGTAATTGATCTCGATCTTTTTGATACAAGTGCATCAACTGTAACTGAATTCCATAATAAAGGTACAAAAGTACTTTGTTATATAAATGCAGGAGCATGGGAAAATTGGCGATCAGATAAGGGTCAATTCCCATCATCTGCTCTTGGCAATGATTATACTGGCTGGCCAGGGGAAAAATGGCTGGATATTCGCCAAATAGATAAGCTTGCACCTATAATGCGTGCACGCCTTGATTCATGTAAGCAAAAAGGTTTTGATGGTGTGGATTTCGACAATGTAAATGGGTATCAAAACAGCACAGGTTTTCCGCTTACAGCAAGTGATCAGCTTACTTATAATAAATGGCTGGCAAACGAAGCACATAAAAGAGGGCTTGCTGCTGGCTTAAAAAATGATGGTAATCAAGTTAGCAGTCTTGTTTCAGATTTTGATTTTGTAGTGGTCGAAAGTTGCTATAAATACAGCGAATGTAATTTATATAGCCCCTTTGTAAGTGCTAGCAAACCGGTTTTTATGATCGAATATTCGGATTTAGGAATAACAACAGATGATTTTTGTCCGACAGCTAAGCAGTATAATTTTAATGGAATATTAAAAAAGCAAGCTCTTGATAGCTTTAGGCAGGATTGTTCATCTGTAAGTAGCAGTTCGAGTAGTTCTTCATCATCCGGCGGAGGGGGGTCTAGCTCCGGTGGTGGTAGCTCATCTAGCTCATCATCTACATCATCTGGAGGAGGGTCTAGTTCGAGTTCGTCTGGTGGATCTAGCAGTAGCTCGAGTGGCAGTTCTTCTTCCAGCTCCTCAGGTGGATCAAGTTCCAGCTCTTCTGGTTCAGGATCTTCGAGTAGCTCAGGAAGTTCTTCGTCTGGAAGCTCGAGTAGTAGCTCTTCTAGCTCAGGATCTGGTAGTAGCTCAAGCTCTACATCCGGCGGAGGTGGCGGTGGGGGATTTTCACCATCCTTCCACTATTACATGGATATGGAAACCGGTAAGTTTACCAGTAATCCATGGGCTAAAAAACCAACGAAATTTGAGCCAGAAGTAGAAGAGGGGTTATTTACAGATGTATCCAAAAGATTTCATAAATATGAAGCAATAAAATATGTAAAAGAGAAGGGGATTGTGCATGGTTACTTTGATGGCACTTTTAGGCCTTATAACAACATTAATCGCGCAGAATTTATTAAAATTTTGATAAAATCTAAGTTCAAAGATTCAGAAATAGATAGTTGTATGAGTTATTCATTCAGAGATGTGTCATTATCCGCCTGGTATGCACCTTATGTATGTGTAGCCAAGGCCAATAACATTATTAGCGGTTACCCAGACGGCACCTTTGGGCCAAGTAAAACAATTAATTTTGCTGAGACTGCAAAGATAGTTGTACATACATTAGATTATTCAGTTGGCTCAGATTACATTTGGTACAGGCCGTACATAAATATATTAAAATCCAAAAATGCCATGCCAATTACAGTACAATCAGCAGGTCAAAACATTACGCGTGGTGAAATGGCAGAGATTATTTGGGGGTTGATGAGGTAGTGCAGGCTTACAATTTGTCATCCTGAACTTGATTCAGGATCCACATAGTGAAGTAATGGGTATTTTGCTAATAAACTAATTATCCTATTTACTGATATTGCGAAAATATTCGCATATTCAGCATATCTGATTATATGTAAATGAGTAGTAAGTCGATTTACTAATCACATGGATCCTGAATCAAGTTCAGGATGACAAAACGGTATCAAGCCCAATATGACAATGGGTAACACAACTCATACTTCAGACAACCAAAAAAAGCCACCACTTTTTACAGCAATGGCTTTTTAGTTTTATTATTATAATTTAAGCCTCAGTTGCAGATGCATTTTCCTCAACTTCCTCTTCCTCAACTTTTCTGAATACAGGTTCAACCCCTTCTGTATATTCTGGATCAACAACTTCAATTGATACAGGAGTACCTAAATTTCCGCCTCCAAACATAAATTTAACATTTTGAGCTATAGAAATTTTCTCGTTTAGTGCTATATATCGCAATAAACCAGGTGATACATCAGTATTAGTTGAAGTAAGCATCATTATTGCAGTTCCAGGCATAGAACCTTTTTTATAATGATCATCTTCAGTGCCTTCAGGTTTATATCCTTCAGGGAATTCAGCTACATAATGCCCCTCTATTCTAAATATATGAATAGAGTTTTGTGTATTTATGGTTACTATACTTTTAGGGGGCAATGTGTGTAATATTTCTTCCATTGTCTTTTTCGAAGGTGCATCTTTAAGTTTTTCTAATATTTCCTTGAGCCCTGTTAAATCACCAATTTCCTGAGGTCCTGCTATCATTGTTGATTGATCTAAAAATGCTGGCTTAGCAGCTTCCTCTTGACCACCAAGTGCCTGTCCTGCAAGCGATCTAGTGTCTACCTCTATAGTTTTCGCATCTTCTAGTGGGCCTTTAGGTGTTTCATCTGCACCCTCAGGTGCATCAAAACCAGGTTCAGATTGACCTTTATCATCTTTATTATCTATATTTCCCATAACTTTATAGGTTAAAATTTAAATTGGTGTTTAATGTACATCAATTTTATTATATTGTCAAGGTTTTTTTCGATTACAAAAATAGCACTAAAGCACTACAGCACTAAAGCACTTATAAAAAGCATAAGTACAGCTCCAACATCAGGCAATGCAATTACATCACCTTCAATACATAAATCATTTTAGCCATTTCCCCTCTGGTCACATTTTCTTCAAACCTCTTTTTATTAAGAATAAAGCGAAGATCAGTTCCTGCAGCGTAATTTACATATGGCATGTACCACGCTTTTCCTGGTTGAGCTTTAAGTTTTACACCGGATGTTTCCAGGACAATTTTAAGCGCTTCTACTATATTAATCGTTTTTTCAGGGTGGAATTTACCATTTGGATATCCTTTTATAATACCCAGTTTTTTCGCGGAACACACAAATCCTGCAAACCATTGTTTTTTTACATCCGGAAAACAATTAGAACCACCCACATCTTTTTCAAATCCATTCATAATTATTTTTGTAAATTCTGCACGGTTTATTACTTTATTAGGTTTAAATGTTCCATCTGGATACCCCTTAACAATCCTATTTTGTTTTAGATAATTAATAGATTTTATATATTCATGCTTGCCGATATCCGGAAATAAAGGAGTTATAGTATGTTTACTTGTATTTGTCTTTTTTTGTTCATTCTGTATTGGTGTACTCTTTTCACTCTTAATAGGTGTAGGGTCTTTGGTTGCTTTATGTTTCTCTATCCGTTCATTTTTAATAGGTTCTGGCTTTTTAATTGGCTGCACTTCTGGCTCTTTAATTTCAATTTCAACCTTTGTTTTCTCAATTTTAACCTGCTTACGAGGCTTGTAAGTGTAAGAAGCTTTTGGTTTTGCTGCAGTTAATGCAGTATAAACATCAGGTATTCCCTTTCCTAATTTACCGACATATTTAGAATTTACATTATCTACACTTACGGCAGAATTAAGAATAGCATGTTTGATTTCTTCAATATTCCATGTAGGATTTTTTGATTTAATAAGTGCAGCAATACCCGCTACAAGTGGTGCGGAAAAAGAGGTTCCTTTCCCTCTTCCATATCCATTTGGCACAGTAACAGGAAGATATTGGCCTGGCGCTGATACATCAATGCACTTTTTTCCATAATTTGAAAAAGAAGTTTTTTTATTTCCTTCCAATGTCGATGCAACACCAATTACAGCATTATTTGTCAGATCTACACATATAGGTGATCGACTTCTAACATCCAGGTTATCATTGTCATTTCCTGCAGCAGCTATAACCAAAACATTATTATCATAAGCATATTGAAGAATATCTCTATAAAAAAATGAGCTGCTGCGCCCGCCAAAACTAAGATTAATAATATCAGCTCCATTATCAACAGCATATTTTATGGCCTTTATAGCCGCATTAACACTTATCTTGTTAGCATCTTTTTTTGCCACATTTAATGGCATGATTTTTACATTTGGTGCTATGCCGGCTATGCCAACTCCATTATCCTTTTTTGCAGCAATCATTCCTGCAACTAAAGTGCCGTGAGAACGCCTTGGTTTTACAGAATTTGAATTCAAAACAAAATCCCAGCCATTCACATCATCGATATAACCATTTTTATCATCATCTTTTTTGTTGCCGGCTATTTCTTTTTTATTTCTCCAAATAGCATGTTTTAAATCTTCATGCTTGGTATCTACACCAGTATCAATTACAGCAACAACAATATCGCCTGAACCTTCTGTAATTCCCCAGGCTTTTTTGATGTTCAGCGGCTTCCATTGCCATTGATATTTAGAATGGGGATCGTTGGAATAAATTGTTACAGCATTAATTTTTACAGATAACTCTCTGGATTTAAGACCTTTAGCATTTTGTATATACAAGGTATTACCCGTAGCATTGGAAGGAATTTTAAATTCTACCTTTACATCATTCCATTTTAATATTGGCACTTCAGTGCCATCAATGAATATCTTTCCCCGCGAATCCCCGAAATATTTCCCTTTTATATAATATTTCCCCCCCTGATCCATTTTACGGTAATACCAGGTAACCAAAGGTTTACGCTCAGTTGTATAAGATGGACCTTGCACAAAAGAATAATGACCTTTACTTGGGGTATAAAGTTTAAGATTTATTTTTCCTTCGCTAATTACAAAAGAAGGGACTTTTAATACTATTTTTGTGTCGGACCAGCTTTTGATATAGGTTGCCCTGCTTTTATCCTGAATACAAGAAGCATTAAAACATACCTGATTAAATTTTGGTTTATATTCTTCTCCAAAACCTTTACCGATAATCGTTACAGTTTGCCCTGGTATCAATCTTGTTGGCGAAATAGATGTAATTTTTGGATCTGGCTGAAGTTTTATCTTAAAAGTTTTTTTAGGGTAGATAAAATTGTACTTACTAGTGCCTGGCCTTCTTACAATAAGGCCTAATTTATCATCTTTAGATACAAAATCAGGCATAAGAATTTGAATTTTTGTATCAGACCATTTTTTAAGATATTTATTAATATATTTTCTGCTGATACAGCCATTTTTTATACCAAAACAAATATTATTTTTACCTACTATAAAATTATTCCCAAAATATTTACCAGTCACAGTTATTACAGTTTTTCCGGGGATTATATCTTTAGTTGGAGTAAAAGATGTAATTTCCGGGACAGGAGCGCATTTTAAAGAAGTGGTCGGTTTTGGTGTATAAACACCTTTACAATCTTTTGTGAGTTTGCATGTACGCGACTTAGTCCCTTTTGTTGAACACTCCCCCCAGCCACCGCACGACCAGACATCCTTAGTGCACGTTGGAGCTGATGAAATAGTAGTATACTTTTCCGGGCTCGTTATATAGTCATAATCTTTCAAAACCGACAGATAAGCCCTCACACCTATTTTATCTGTTTTATTTTTAATATCTTTAGGAACTAATATTTTTATCTCTGTATCACTCCATGCCTTAAGTTCATCCTGTAAATCATAAACCGGGTAACATTGAGATAGGCCAAAACAGACCTCCGATCTGGTGGTATTTACTTTATCTCCAAACCCACTGCCTTTAATCGTAACCACCGTCTCTCCGGGTTGGACAGCAGTAGGGGAGAATGAGGTGATTTTTGGGGTTTTTGGAACTGATTTACATGATTGGAACGTGACAGGTGATGGCGTACTTACATATGGGCAGTCCTTGTAGATTTTACAGCTTCTCGTCTGTTTATTATTAATACACGTCCCCCAACCACCACATGACCAGCTATCTTTGGTGCATTTTGGAATACATGCTTGCGTAGTAGGTGGTCTCGTTGTACTTATGCCGGGACAATCAAATGTCATTGTACATTTTCTGCTCTCAATTTTTTGCCACGATGAACACTCCCCCCAGCCACCGCACGACCAGATATCCTTAGTGCACGTCGGAGCTGATGAAATAGTAGTATATTTTTCCGGGCTCGTTATATAGTCATAATCTTTCAAAACCGACAGATAAGCCCTCACACCTATTTTATCTGTTTTATTTTTAATATCTTTAGGAACTAATATTTTTATCTCTGTATCACTCCATGCCTTAAGTTCATCCTGTAAATCATAAACCGGGTAACATTGAGATAGGCCAAAACAGACCTCCGATCTGGTGGTATTTACTTTATCTCCAAACCCACTGCCTTTAATCGTAACCACCGTCTCTCCGGGTTGGACAGCAGTAGGGGAGAATGAGGTGATTTTTGGGATATTTACCGCAGAAACAAATACAAATGAAATCAGGACAGTAAGTAATGCCGATGAGGTGAGGAGTAGTTTTTTGTACATTGAATTGATATTATCTATATATTATAACATAAGTTTAAAAAAATAGCAAGTATATAAATCGGGATATATTAGGAAAGTTAGCATAAACCCTTGCTTTTTTTTATGAAATATGAAACGATTGAGAAACTGTCTAGCTAATCCAAATTGTGACCAGATAGTTGCCAAATTGTTTCCAAATAGTAACCATGTGGCAACCATTTGGAAACGCCCTGAACGAGCCTAGCGAGTTGAAGGGCTGGGAACAATATGGTAACCATTTGAATCAATATGAAAAAAATAACCGTAAAAGGTGCCCGTGTGCACAATTTAAAAAACATTGATGTCGAATTACCTCGTGATAAATTTGTAGTTATTACAGGTCCTTCTGGATCCGGTAAGTCATCACTTGCATTCGATACAATTTATGCCGAAGGGCAGCGAAGATATGTAGAAAGTTTAAGTACATATGCCCGTCAGTTTTTGCAATTGATGGAAAAACCGGATGTGGATTCAATTGAAGGGCTTTCTCCGGCAATTTCAATCGACCAAAAAACTGCAAGCAGGAATCCGCGTTCAACAGTGGGTACGGTTACTGAAATTTATGATTATTTAAGGTTGCTTTTTGCAAAAGTAGGTCATCCACATTGCTATAAATGTGAAAAAGAAATTAGTAAACAATCCGTCAGTCAAATTGTAGATACAATCGCGGAAATGACAGAGGGTAAGCGTATTATGATCTTGGCTCCGATGGTGCGCGACAGAAAAGGGGAACATCAAAAGATATTTGAAAAGATTAAAAAAGAAGGTTTTGTACGCATGCGCGTAGATGGGCATATTTATAATATCAATGAAACTGTTGAACTAAATGCTAACAAAAAACATACCATTGAAATTGTTGTAGATCGTTTAGTTGTCAAAAATTTAAAAAGGAAAATTGTAAAATTAAAATCCGGTCAGGAAGTTGAAGATAAGAATGAAGATCGTTCACGTCTGGCAGATTCTCTGGAAACCGCTCTTAGATTTGGAGAAGGTGTCGTAAAGATAGTTGATCCGGATAATAAGGATGAAGAAATTTTTTCTGAAAATTTTGCATGCGATACATGCGGCATTTCAATTCCGGAAATTCAGCCACGCTCTTTTAGTTTTAATTCTCCTCACGGAGCATGCCCGGAATGTCATGGACTTGGATATAAATTAAAAATAAACCCCGACCTCGTAATGCCAAACCCACGCCTGACAATTGCCGAAGGGGCGATTATTCCATGGTCAACTTCATCCATGCGCCTTAATTGGTATACACAGTTATTACGGGAGGTTGGTAAAAAATATGGTTTTGATATCCATACCCCGATCGGAAAACTAGCCGACAAACAAATTGATATAATTTTATATGGCACTGGCAAAGAAAAATTTCACGCAACTTATACCGGTCAAAATTCCAATTATGAATGTGATACTAACTATGAAGGTGTAATTCCTAATTTAGAAAGACGTTACCACGATTCTGAATCTGATTATGTCCGCAAGAACATCGAAAGGTTTATGGAGGAGTTAAAATGTGAATCCTGCAATGGCAAAAGATTGCGTCCGGAAATTCTATCAATAACAGTAGCAGATAAATCCATTTTTGATGTAACGGAAATGTCCATTGAAGAAGCTGATACTTTTTTCAATAAGCTAATCCCGACAAGTAAGAAAAAAGTGTTGTCAGATTCAGAATATTCAATTGCACGTTTAATTATTCAGGAGGTTGTGAATAGGTTAAAATTTTTACATAATGTAGGCCTTTCATATTTAACTTTAAGCCGTGCAGCTAATACCTTATCCGGCGGAGAAGCCCAGCGTATACGCTTAGCAACACAAATTGGATCATCGCTTCAGGGCGTTTTATATGTATTAGATGAACCTTCTATCGGTCTACATCAAAGGGATAATGCACGACTTATAAAAACTCTGGAGAATCTCAGGAATCTTGGCAATACAGTTATTGTAGTAGAGCACGATGAGGAAACAATAGCAGCAGCTGATTATATTTTAGATATCGGACCTTATGCAGGCAAGATGGGAGGTGAGGTTGTTGCCGAAGGTACTTCTGCGGATATTATGAAAAATAAGACATCCATTACTGGAGATTATCTTGCAGGTCGTAAAAAGATAGAAATTCCTAAAAAAAGAAGAAAAGGGAACGGTAAATTTTTGGAAATAGTAGGTGCAAAAGAGCATAATTTAAAAGATGTAAGTGTAAAAATTCCATTAAATACATTTATCGGTGTCTCCGGAGTATCCGGATCCGGTAAGTCATCGCTTATTAATTATACATTGTGCCCTGTACTTAATACCAAGCTCAATCGCGCCAAGCATAAGGCAGGGAATCACAAAGAGATCAAAGGCGTTGAACATTTAGATAAAATAATAAATATCGATCAGTCTCCAATTGGCCGAACACCACGCAGTAATCCGGCAACTTATACTGGCGTGTTTACAGATATCAGATCATTATACGCATCCACCACAGAAGCAAAACTACGCGGATACAAAGAGGGGCGTTTCAGCTTTAATGTAAAAGGTGGTCGTTGTGAATCATGTAAGGGTGATGGAATAGTAAAAATAGAAATGCACTTCCTTCCGGATGTTTACGTACCATGTGAGATATGTAAGGGTAAACGTTATAATTCCGAGGCTCTGGAAATAACATGGCATGGTAAAAATATTGCCGACATCCTTCATATGACAGTAAATGAGGCATTAGAATTTTTTGATGCAATTCCGCAAATTAAAAATAAGCTTACAACATTACAAGATGTCGGCCTTGGCTATATTCATCTTGGCCAAAGTGCTACCACACTATCCGGTGGTGAGGCTCAGCGCGTAAAACTTGCCACAGAGCTTGCAAAGCGCTCCACAGGTAAAACAATTTATGTATTAGATGAACCAACTACCGGACTGCACTTCCACGATATACAAAAATTATTAAGCGTACTTCAGGCACTAGTCGAAAAAGGCAACACCGTACTTACCATTGAGCATAATTTGGATGTAATTAAATCAGTAGATCATGTAATCGACATTGGCCCTGAAGGGGGGAGTGGTGGTGGCGAAATCATATGCACCGGTACACCGGAAGAGGTCGCTAAATGCAAAAAAAGCTATACCGGGCAGTATTTGAAGAAGATGCTGAAGTAGTTGATTTTACGAAATATTTTTGCTGTGATGACATTAATTATTAGTGCTTTAGCCCGGTAGTGCTTTAGTGCTGTTGTACTACTAGCTATATAAATAGCACTACAGGACTACAGCACTAAAGCACTACAGCACTGGTAAAAAGCATAAAAACAGCCACAACATCTGGTAATACACAATATTACGGCGCAGCCGCTTCACATCCACGACAATTATTAAAGCAACGCGATACAAGGCTTGGATTCATTTTTTTATAATCATTAATACTATTTGTGCATTGCTGGTTGAATTTGCTGCCGTCACAAATTTCAGGGTATGTAATCTTGCCATCACCGCATACTGCCACTTCCTCCTGATATTCACATAGACATTTATTATTGCATTTTTCACCTGTATAGCACTGTGCCTGTTTACCAGGCGGATCGCATTGTTCCGATGTTTGATTTACCTTGCCATCACCACAGGTCGCTTTAGGCAGAGGTGGGGTTTTTGGTTCTGGTGTCTTTTTTGGCGTCTCAACATTTTTTTGCTCAGGGACTGTTTTTGTTTCCGCTTTTTTGACCTCAGTGACCTTTTTTGGTGCTGTAGTCTTTTTTGGCGCTATGGTTTTTTTAGGAATTGAAACTTTCTTAGGCACTTCTACCTTCTTTATGTTTTCAGTTTTTGATGTGGTTGGCTTAGTAAAATCAACAATCTCCTCTTTGTCATTTAAAACAACTTCTTTTGACTTTAAAAATTCAGTAGTCAGGATCTCATTTGTATCAGTTTTTATAATTGCTTTTTTTCTGAATGGCAGAATAGTTTTTTTATAAAAGAAGTTTTTTGTTTTCCCCCACCAAGTATTGTATTTAACTTGAATTTTACCACTTAGATGCGCATTTAAAAACGCTTTATAGAAACTATCGGAATTCATCAAATCAGCCACAGTCAGACGAGGGATAGTAATATCAACATCAGGATCTTTTAATGCATCACTATAAACATTTATTATTTCTCCTTTTTTAACATCCAGGCCAACAATTACCTTACCACCATCTTCATATACAAAGGTTACATTTGTATGTTCGCCAAAAGAACGTTCTAAAAGCCCCTGAAATGCTGAACTTTCCATATTGTTATAAATTTTAGCCAAGTCAGCAAACCAATCTACGGATGTAAAGATATAATGATCATCCTTTGGTGATAAAAATTTTAAATCAACATCAATTTTAGTAATTGTTTTATTTTTAGGCTCTGGCAATGAAACATATATTATTTTTTCTCCCAAGATCTCTTCTGCCTTTTTAACACCTGTATTTACCCCTTTTTCAAAATTCTTTTTCCTTTCTTCTTGTTTTTCGCCAACCCAAAAACCCCATCCGCCGAAAATAGTCATATTTACTATACGCTTAGCCCAAGCAGGTTTTTCATATTCACCCTTATAATACTTAACATAACTTTCTTTGATGTCATTAGCTAATATTTTTCTTATTTTAATTCTCTGTTGAGGGGTAATATCTTCACCAAAAATTTTCTTATAAATTTCATCCAGTCGATTTATTAATCCATTTGTGAATTGAATATCTTTACCATGAGCCTCCATTTCAGTTACATGATCTCCAGCTGTTAATCTATAGGCAGAACTGGAAGATATTCTTCTAATCCGGCTTTGCTGAAAGCAATGAACCATTTCATGGTATAAAATGGCTGAAGCGGAAATGACTTCACCAGTAAGCCTTTCGCGGAATGGCTCATTTTCGCTAATTAATATATCCCTTCTACCAGGTACTGCCATCCAGCTGCATACACTATTAATATCTAAAGTGATAGAGCCGGTTATTAGATTGCAAGTGCCATAATCCTTAATGTCTTTAACAAAAATTTTTCGTGGCTGAGAAGTTAACATTTTAGTAGCTTGTTTAGCCTTTGTCTTAAAGCCCAACAAATCCATAATCTTGATCATATTTTCAATATTTGCTCGGCATGATCTAGGCATTGGTGGAGATGTTTGCGCAACAGGCTCTATCCCAATCCCACCATTGGCAAAAACCGGTACAGCAATTAATAAGCAAATTAAAATACTGATTAGTAGAAATTTTAGATTTTTCATAATTTTATTTTACAAAACAAATTTAATTTATCATAAAAAAGCTACATTGTGCAGTATATGGGCACCCCTGAGTACCATTGAACCCTTATAAAAAGCATAAAAACAGCAATAGCATCTGGCAATGCGAGTTCACTAATGCTTATTCAGAATCATCAGGCATTAAATCAACTTCATCAGTTAGATCTATTATATCTTCTTCGTCTGGGGGTGTATTTAATGTTGGTGTATTTATTCTACGAAATGCTTCTTCATGAAATCCGGGTTCCATATCTTCGGTTAGCACATAGATACGGCCACCTTGGTTCTTTTTATCCCACTGTTCATAGGGTGGGCGTAGTGTATCTCCCATTTGGTAAGGCCTATCCCACGCTTCTGGGTCGCTAAGTATTTTTTCCTTCATAATACGTTCAACAATGGTACGTATTAATGCAGGGTCGCGCTTGAGCATATCTGCGACTTGCTTTCCGGTCGATTCCGGTAAAACAATTTCTGCAGTCATTTCCTGACCAAATCTTCCAGAATAATCCCTCCAGCCGGTATTATCATCATAATCATCACCCCTGGCATGGTAGGTAATTCTTATTGCAGCTTCTTTTTTACCATTCTCTACAATGTCGCAATGCTGTATAACTTCATACCTCCCGGTTTCTCTTTGTTCGACGCGATCAGGTGTTTTGCCCATACCCAAAAATCCTTTTTTGCCTGGTACTGTAACAGATTCAAATATTGGTCTTTTGCCTTCGTAACGTATATCAATAATTTCATTAATACCTCTTTTTTTAAGAATACCGCGTACATCGTGAAATTCACTGTCTTCCTGAGACCACAGGCTGCCCTGAATTGCACCAAGTGCGCTTGCTGTATGCAGTCCATCCTGTATACGTGTTTCAAGATCTTGATACCCTGCACTCTCTTTTGGCGAAAGATCACTTTCAACTGAAGTATGAACGCGTATACCGCCATCCCGCAATACCATCTCAGCAGCTTGCTCCCGCAATCTCATTGCTTCAGATGGGCTATTTTTAGCCCTCTGTGTTGCCTGAGATTTTGCCCAAATTGCGTCAAGTTCTTTTCTTCGAGCTTCTAAGCGCCTCTCTTCTTCCGGGGATGATTCTTGAGGCTGTTTCCATTCCTGTGTTTTTGGTTGCTTTGGATCTGCCATATTATTTGATTATCTACTAATTATAGCTTAATTAAAGCAAAAATTCAATCAAAAAGGGTTTTGGGAGCGGGTAATTTAGCAAATATATATTTAAAATACTTGACAAAGTTTATAATATATGTATAATATACACACAAATATCATTGACTTAAATATTATGAACACTGATCCATCAAAATCCACACCTACAGCTGAAAATATAGATGAATATGAAAGAGAGAAAATTGAGCGGACTATAAGTGATCTTGAAAGTGCAGCAGATGCCCTAAGAAGGTATGTTGCCCTTGCAGATCAATTAGCGGATAATGATGTTAAACTTTCGATGCATGAAGGCCATGATTGTTTAGATAATCTTCGTTATCCAGGAGGTCTCGCCGGCCCTGATAGTGACTTGTGGAAGCTTTTCAAAAGGGCAGAGGCTACAAGCTTTAGAGCACAGCATATTGCACAAGCTAGTGGAATCGATATTGATACACAAAAACCTTTTGTGCAGGAGACAGAGAGAAGGGTTGTTCGCGGTAAGGTTACAGATATTTTAAAAACTTTTGATTCTGACCCACTAAAGGAGGTTAGATTGGAAGAGTTGCGCAGAGCGACAGCTAGTTAATGAATTTAAGAATATTCAATTATTACCTTTTTTATCCGTAAATTCTGCTTTGTGGAGCTTGGGGAATATACTTTCCGTTATCTAATTTTTGATCAATATGCTGAACAGTTACCTGTTGGCCATTTCTATTTAAAAGATGGTTATAATCTTCTTCGGAAATTTTATATATAGCAGGGTTCACCCCTGTAATCTTTCCATTAACATCTTCTACTAAAACAGGATTACTTGGGTCAAAAATAAACCTTCCTTTTTTATTTGAATAAACTACATAGGCATGTCCGTTATTAGATTCACCAAGTTTGCAATTATTTGAAAAAATTACATGGGAATCAATTCCTAAAAATTTTAAATAATTATGTGTAACTGTTGCTTTTTCTGCACAAACAGCTAATTTTTTTCCTTTTATTTCTGATAGATTTACTGCTTCTGAATCCATCGTGCTATGGTCCATATAAAATTCAACATTTCTTGTTTCTGTATGCCCAGTTCCAAAATAATTTCCAAAATAATCACCAAGTGCATAAATAACAGAATGCCCAGTGGTTGATTTTAATTGGGGTTTATTCCAGGATTTATAAAATTTTGCAAAGGATTCCAATAAATATTTATAAATATCCGGATCATTTATTTTAAGGCCATCAACTATTAAACTTCTTTTGATTTCTGTTTCCGGGTGAATAAATTGGCCTTCTGCCCTACTGTTAATAAGAGACAGCATTTTTTGTTTTTCCGGTACTTCTTCCCCCAATTCCTTTAATCGTTTTCCTATGTAGGTATTCATAGTCTCTTCTTGAAGTTCCACATCTTCAATAAGCAAAATATCTTGTATATCAGCCAAGATTTCCTCTGCCGTTTCAGGAGATTTTTGATATTTTCCATCAGGAGAATTTCCGATACTCATTATGTTTATATTAATAATGTAATCTTTACATTATAACATATTTCTCCTGATAAATAAATTGTTTCGCATCATCGCTACCATAAAGACATCCATTGCCAATCCAAGTGCAATAGACGTTATTATAATCGTGGATATTATTTCAAGGTGCATTGTCGGCTCAGGAGTCTTGCTGATTTGACTTTTTTACCCCACTTTTCAGCCTCTACAATGATTTTATGCATCATATCCACAGCCTGAACGGGATGTTTGCCAATAGTAGTTTCTTCAGATAGCATAACTCCGTGTGAGCCATCGAAAACCGCATTGGCTACATCGGAAACTTCGGCACGAGTAGGTTTCTTTTTATCCACCATAGAAAGCAGCATTTCCGTGGCTGTGATAACGAATTTATCCTTGTCTAATGTTTTATAAATAAAATCTTTTTGAAGTGGAGGTACTTTTTCTAAGGAAATAGCGTGCCCTAAATCTCCACGGGCAATCATAATACCGTCAGACGCATCCAAAATTTTATCAAAATTTTTGACTCCGGCACGAGTTTCAATTTTTGAAATCACAAAACAACCAGGTAGGGCTTTTCGAACAGCCTGGATTTGTTTTGGGCTTTCGGCAAAAGAGAGAGCAATATACTTAATTTTATTAGCACGGGCATAGCTCAGTATATCTAAACTTTTGATATCCAGAATAATATGGATTTTTTTCTTATTTTTAGCTTTTTTAAGATTATTAAGGATGTGATCGTATTGCTCGGGATCACCGTAAGATGTATTGATTCTAATAAAATCAATGCCCTCTTCTATTATTCTCTGAAAAACTTTGAAATCCAGAGTCGCTGGACCAATCGAAGCGATTATTTTGGTTTTTATATTATGCATAAATTATAATTATTTTCTTTAATATAGCATATCTGTATCACCTCCCTAACGTTTAAGTTTATGTGATGTTGCGCAAATTTATTACAATTTTTGCAGGCTTAGGCCTTGAAAGTGGATCAGCTGGTGATTATGTGAATAGTAGCTTTCTTGTGCTAGGTGTTTTTCTGGGGTCAGCGTTTTTTTATTTCGTTTTAAGTTCACTTATTGCCATTATTGGAACAAAAATGAAAAGCAATCATCTAGTTCTTGGAAATAGATTGTCAGGAATAATTATTGGTATGCTTGGTGTCACTACAGTAGCTAGTCTAATAATGTAATAAGTATTAATGATCATTTTTTACTTGCAAACTCCAAAAATTAGTGTAAAATGGAGTTATGTATAAAAGAATTATTCAATCACCGAAAAATAAAAGCTTCTTTCTATTTGGCCCTAGGGGTACAGGTAAAACAACCTGGCTCAAAACAAATTTTCCTAAAGCTGTTTATCTAGACTTGCTCGAAGCAGGGCTTTTTAATGATTTATTAGCCAGACCTGAGCGATTGGAGAATTTCATACCTCCTGATTTTAAAGATTGGGTGATTCTGGATGAAGTTCAGAGAATACCTGCACTTTTGAATGAGGTTCATCGATTGATTGAAAATAGGAAGATTAAATTTATTTTAACAGGTTCTAGTGCTCGTAAATTAAAAAAACAGGAAATCAATTTATTGGCAGGGCGTGCGTTAACCTATCATTTATATCCACTTACTATTGCTGAAATTGGGAATGACTTTAGCTTTAGCGAATCATTAAAATATGGACATTTACCTTCAGTATTTAGTGAATCTGATAAAGAAAAATATCTAGAATCATATGTTATGACTTATCTTGAACAGGAGATTCAGCAAGAAGGATTAACCAGAAACCTAGGTGCTTTCACTCGTTTTTTAGAAGCAGCTAGTTTTTCGCATGGATCTACATTAAATGTTTCGGAAGTTGCTCGCGAATGTGCTGTGCATCGCAAAGTAGTTGAAAATTACTTTTCAATTCTAGAGGATTTAATGATCGCTTACCATTTGCCTGTTTTTTTAAAGAAGGCAAAACGGCGGCTTATTCGTCATACTAAATTTTATTTTTTTGATGTTGGTATCTATCGGACACTTCGACCTAAGGGACCTTTAGATGCTCCGGAAGAAATTGAAGGTGCCGCCTTGGAAACTCTCTTATTGCAGGAGCTGAAGGCTGTTAATGATTATTATAATTTAGGATATGATTTGTTTTATTGGCGAACTACAGGTGATTTGGAGGTAGATTTCGTTTTATATGGTGAGAAAGGTATAAAAGCAATTGAAATTAAAAGAACATCTAAAATAAGTTCTAGCCATTCCAGGGGATTGCGTGCTTTTCTTAAAGATTATCCCACTGCAAAGGCATTTATGCTTTATGGGGGTAGTAAGGTAATGTGGGAAGGCAATATTCAGATTATTCCCGTGGAAGATTTTTTGAAAAATATTGTTACTTACTTAAAATAATATTATGGAGCCATTATTCAAAAAAAATGATTTTCCTGAACCTCCTGATGGCGACAGGTATAAATGGGAGGAAGTAAAAACATCATTTGAAGTAAAAAAAGCTGGCAAATATGTTATTGCTATAACTGCTTCCGCCAAAAATGCGAAACAAAATAGGTCAACGGCCATCGGCTCTGAGGCTCAGTCTCGAAGAGATGATGACGACTTAAGGGTCGCCATTGATGGTTATGAATTTGGTAAATATGAAGTTCATGACGAAAAAGTTTCCTGGAAAGGTTTTGGAACATCTGCGAGCTGGGATGGGGCGAGTTTAAAGGGGGGCACTAAGACGGTTTACTTCTTTTTAGAATTTACCAAGGGCGAACATGAGTTAGAATTTTATGCCGATAAAACACCAGAGCTAAAAGAAGTAACAGTTTTCGCATTGGATAGTGGTCAATTGTTTAAAGTAGAAGAGTCCAATCCGCCTGAAACAATTGAGACTGATAAAAAAGGTATCCCTTGGATGAGTTTTGTATTTTTTGGCTTAAAGCCTGAAAAATTTTCTATTACATCAATTGCTCAAAGCGCTACCCAGAAAAATTCAACAGATGGTGATAATCTAAAAGTGGTTGCTAATGGAAAAATCCAACAGAATATAAAAGCGCTTACGTCTGATAAATACAAAAATTTTTATTTTTCAGGCGATCTCAATCAGGGCGAAAGTGAGACATTGGAATTCGCTTCTGATGAGTTTGAATTCTTGGAGGATTCGGTTGAGATCTGGTATGACAAGAGCCCGAGCATAGAAGTAGGTATTAAAATTCACAAAAATTTTGAAAATTGGCTTGCAAAAACGGCTAATAGCATGAGGCGGGCTTATTATCGCTCTTTTTCATATGGTGTTCTGGTACTTTTTAAGTCCTTTGGTTGGCATCATGCTGGTGATTTTATGAAAAATGCTTTAGCTAGTAAGCCTGAGAATAAAGATTTTAACGAAAATTCCAGTTTAGCAAAGATAATAAAACGGGATAAGGCCTATCAAAAGGTTATTAATATCATTAAAACTCAGATAAAAAATAGTACTCTCGAGGGGCAGGTGGTTTTTGGTGATAAGGCAAAAGGTCTTTATGTGGTATTTGAAGATTCTAGTGATTTAAAATATTCATTACACGGCCTTCATAAAGTTGATTTTTATGCAAAACGAAAAATAGCCAGTGAATATGAGGTGAATTTTACTATTTATGATGTTTATGATTTTGCAAAAGTTACTTATAAATTAAAAGAAATTCATAAAATTCCTTATGTTTTTGTTAATAATCAAATAAATACCGCTGAAATTACGGGCATTGTTCATAGCTTTGAAATACAAGTTACTTTTAATGAAATTATTGTTTTATAAATATGAAAAAATCATTAAAGTTTTTTATCATAGGCTTTATTTCAGGAGTTATTTTTGTATTTGTGTATTTTGGTATCGCAGCTTTATATGTGGTTCCCACATAGTATGTGTTTTTGAAAAAATTGATAAGGGTTAATCAAATAAGAATTACGGATGTTGAGTAATATGACCTATAACGTATGCGACTATGAGAAGCCCCACAACATCTTAAATATAAGCTTGAGCGTCAGCGAAAGCAATCAGAATTGGTCACTTGTGGGGTTTGGACGGAGCAAATGTTAAAATATCTCCTCAACATTTGCGTAGTCTTATAGTTGCGGTTGTAGGCCTGTGCGATTGTAGAGTGGTTAAATAAATAATAGTATGCCAAAAGTTTGAATTGGAAAAATGGGCATTTTTCACCTCCCACTCTTGTTTTTTCGGCTTATTTTTGTTATAATAAAGAGAATAGATAAAATATGAAAAGTAATACACAAGGAGACAGCAACATTAAAGATAGTATTGATGATTCGTTTTTAATTAAAAGGATTGAGACAAGCTTTTTTGAAACGGCACAAAAAACCGAGTTGATTAAACGTTTACCTAAGATGACCACAAACGAGAAAGAACAATTACTTGTCATTATTGAAAAGGCGGAGAAGAAGATGATGGCTGATGAAACGTATCAGAAGAACCTTTCAGCTCTTAATAAAGAAACTGAAGCAGTAATGCATACGGCAGTCAGAGAGGAGACATCTAATGCACGCAAAGCATTTGAATCTTATGATGACAAAATGAAGGTGGCTCAGCTTAAGGAGCTTGAAGATGAGCTTAGATTAATCCCGGACTAATTAAAATATCATGATGCAATTTTTGGAACATCAATACAACGGGAGCTTCTGTGAATGGCTATTACCAAGAAGACAATTTATCTATTTTAACGAGGCGGGTCCAGCACCAGATTCGGCGGAAGTCGAATCTGAGAAGCCTGAAAATAAGCCTGAAGCTCCCACCGAACCAGTACAGGAATTTTCAAAGGAATCATTTGGAAATATGACTCAGTCCTTTCATGCGAAATTTGATGAATTTAAAAAGGCAGAAGCGTCGACAGAATTGGCTAATGCTGAAGAGCCTGAACACGTACTTAAGCGTTTTGAAGAAATTCAGAAAAATTACCATGAGCAAGTTAACGGGTTGCAAGCCAATTCACCTGTATATCAGGAAGCCGTTCAAGCTGCTCAGGCAGAATTGGATCAGCTAACTACCGAAATGGATGAAAGATTACAAGAGCAAAACAAAAAGGATGAAGCAGATGAATCAGATGAAACTTCAAAAGAACTATTAAAAGAGCAGCTTAATCAAAAATATACCATCATAACGGAATATGTTAAGTTGTTCGATATGGCTAAACATGACATCAGACTTTATGATGAAACACGATACGATGACCCTCAAAAGGTCAAAGAACACCTTATGAAGTGGATGGAGGATGAACTTATCTCACCAGGCAATAAGCGTGCCAGTAGCTTGAGACAGCATATGCAGGTAGATGAAATTGATGAAGAGGCTGCAAAAAGGGATATTGAGGCCGCAGATGAATGGCTTTCTCAATTTCAGGAAGGACAAGACGAAAAAGGAGAGTTTATAAGTTTTAAGGGGCCAGATATTGATATGATGGTGCAGGATATTTCTGTGCAGGAGGTATTACCACTAAATACAAGGCAAACTTTAGCTCGCTGGTTAAAACCGACCTTGGGCAACTCCCTTGTTACCGAACGAGGCGAGTTTAATCAGGCAACACTAAAGAAAGAGCTTATTAATTTGGCAGAAGGAGATCCAACCGCTATTTCAGAGATGGCAAGCGATTATGGGATCGATGGCGGGCAACTTGCTCAAAGTCCCGAGGGTAGAAAGAAGCTGGTGGATCGTCTCATTGCCGATAAGGCATTTCTCAGTAATCTAAGGTCTTTCCATAGAATAGAGAATAAGTAATTTTGGTTTTCAGTTTAATTCAAACTTTTGGCATATCCTAAATTAAATAACCACTCGTAATGAGCATGGCCTACAACGTTTGCGTATAACTGAAGATTGCTGGTGTTATAATATGCCATGAAATGGCTAAACGCCAGCAAATTTGGATGAATTTTTTACGCCTTTTTTCACCAAATCTATTGACTTTTTGTCCAGATTTGCTATACTGTAGATGCTAAGCCGAGATGCTGTTTAACTACAGCCTTCTGGGTGACGACAATAACTCTTCCTTTCGGGAGGGTTTTTTGTTATAATCAAAGAACGTCTGGTGGGGGGCTGTAGTTTAACGGTAAAACATCTCGGCTCGTCACCCGGAAGATGCGAGTTCGAATCTCGTCAGCTCCACCAGGCGTAAAAAATAAGTCAGTTATACGCTGTTAGGTGTTGTATGACGCAGGCAGGCATTAGTATCCAAATTTTTTCATCCATTCATCAAATATTTTTATTTTGTCATTACCAAATTTTAATAATCCAGTTCTAATCTTATCAAGGCTATTTTCTTTAGATAAACCATCTTCATATTTTGAAAAGAACTTATCAGCAAAGCAAATAATTTGCTCTTCTATCGAAATTGGAATCATATCTCTTTTAGGTATTGGTAATTTTAGTTCCTCAATATCCTTGATTGAAATTCCCACTCCAACATGTCTTTCGCAAGCTAATGCGTGTTTTGGTAAGCCCTCTTTCTCTAAAAGTTCTCTACCTAAATATCCATGACAGATGTACGGTTTTTTACCAAAACATCCAATTCCAGGATTATTAGTTAAGAACATTCCAATGTCATGTAACATGGATGCTTCTTCTATGAATTTTATATCAGGATTAAGATGAGGAACTTTTTTTGCAATTTCAATAGCTTTCTTAGTAACTGCTTTGCCGTGTTCTACTAAAAATTGATAAGACTTTGAATCAATTTGGTAATACTTTTGAATTATCTTCAATGGATCCATATTGAGAAAATATTTGATGAATTATATACAAGTCTAATGCCTGCTGAGTAATATTGCACCTAACGTATGCGGTATATACGACGTTTGGTGCTGGTAAAATTTTAGCACGAAGTGCTACACCAGCGCCAAATGTGGGTGAGCGAAATTCCATTTAATCTTAAATAGGGAGCGAACCGTATATACCGCAGTTGGCGGACGTGGTGGCATTACTTCATCAACCTCAATAGTCGCATTATTGTTGTATTACCGTAGCCATATCCGTCAGGATATTTAGTCATTCCTATTGATTATCTCCACTATTGAAAGGTGACACAATTGTTTACAAAATATTTTTGTCCTCTAACCCACTTAAGGTTTTGGTGCTGTGTCAGCAGATGAATCACCTGTCGGCATTTGAGGTGTTACATCCTGTTGTGGCTGTGGTGATTCTTGAGCGGGAGGTGCTTGAGGCTGTGGTGTCTGTGGTTGAACAGGTGGTGATGGTGATGTTTGAGCTACTTCTGTTGTTGGTGATACTGATGGTTGCGCTTGTTGGGCAGCAAGTTTTCCCTTAGCCTTTTTTTTGAACCACAGATATAAAATTACAGCAACAACTACAACAGTAATAAGTAACGCAACTAAACTATGAAAAATCATGGATACAATTATAGTTGCAATCGAAAGAGCTAAAGCTACTATAAATGTTCCAATACCTATAGCAAAACGGCTTATCTTTCCAAATATTGGCAATACATCAAGAAATACGCTTATCGGCCCAAACAACATCATCATTCCAAACCACATCATACAAAAACCAAGTAATCTGAACATCCAAGTAGTAAATGTGTGTTCTGTAGCAAGTGTTTTGATAGCTTGGTCTCGATTTCCATACAACAGCCTATGCAGCTTTGCCTTGTTTTCCGCATACATCCCTATTTTCTTTTCATTTAATTTCCCAAAAACTGTTACGTCAGTATTATTTGGAATTGTAGAGTAACTTATTCTTATATCGCCCACTTGGGGTGAATTTAAAGATCCTTTACCGCTAAACAGATAACCGCCTCCTAATACAGGAGTATCCGTGCTCGTTGTTGTAATGCTTTCATTAGAATTTCCTGTGTTTTCTTTTGGCGGCTTGGGTGTTTGTGGTTTTGTATTCCCCAACAAGAGTATTTCGTTTTTAAGTGCCAAATCTTTTGGTGTCGGTAAGGTTATGTTTTGGATTCCAATATCATAAATACCAACGAGCGCCTTATTTACTCTGACTGTCGTACTATCAAGTGCTTTTGCAGGGTTGGTATGGCCTGATGGCACGCTAAAACTGCTGGAATTCTCGGGATTTTCAGTCCAGCCCTTGGTGTAAGAATATGTAGTGGTCTGTGTTTCAGAACCGCCAGTCTGTTTTTCAGATTTTGTTTCACTATGCTCGATCCATGAAAACATTTCAACTTTTCGGCTGACTGCAATATATGCGCCTGGCTTTAAGTATTTACCGTCACCGATTGTCTCATCCGTCTTTACTTGCCCTGTTACTGATACAAGCTGTCCTTCCGCTGTAGCATCTTCAGTTGTTGCACTTACTTCAATTGCTGTTTCAGCTACTTTTGAAAGATCTACCCTTCCCTCATTCCAATATAAAAGAATGAATGAGACTATAAATAGAGCAAGACCCATGAGGAGCATCTTAAATGACTGCAATATTCTGGATCCCCAACTTTTATAGGTTACTTCTGTGTATGTGTCTGGCATAATTTTAAAATTAAATAATAATTACAATAAAAAAATCCTTATTAATATCCTGAAACAACACATGCTCCGCTATCAAGTGCTTCTTGGCTAGGGCTCGACACTGTTTTTCCATCAACAGTATATGTTACTTTAGTCCCTTCACTTCCGATTTTAACACTTACGCTGGTATCTTGAGCACTTTGTAGATCTTTATATTCCTGAGCAACAGCTTTTCTTAAGCTGGATGGATAGTAACACTCCATTTTACCATCATTTGGCATTTCTTCAGTATAGTGACATTTATCATTTTCCAATCCTAGTATCTGTTTTGTCATTTCTTCTCCTGTAAAAGGATGAAGGAATTTACATGAATATTTTGTGCAACTATCTAATTTATCCGGAAAATCTGCACATGCACTTGTACTTGTTGAAGTATCCGCTGCCTTGACTAAGGCAGAGTTTTTGAATTCCATCGTGCTTTTATTGCTTATTTCTTTTTGAAGCCTATAAATCATCTCCGCCATTTCGCCACGGGTAATGGATTTTGTTAAATCAGTTATGGTTGTTGGTATTGATTTTTTCTCGCTTAATTTTTCTACAAATGGTTTATACCAGACGGTATCAGAACTTACTGTGTAACCGAATGCATTTACGATTATTTTTGCGGCTTCAACAAAATTTATCTTATCCGCTGGCTTAAACGTGCCATCCGGATAACCTCCGATTATTCCCTTATCTTTTGCAACACACACATATTTCGCGAACCATTCACTAATCGGCACATCCGGAAAAAACACGTACGACCAACCAGATTGAGTGTTTTTAGATATACAGTTATCGATAGTGGCTTTATCATATTGTGCTTCTACCACGATTTTAGTGAATTCGGCACGATTGATGGTGTTGTCGGGCTTAAAAGTGCTATCTGAATAACCTGAAACAATACCTTGGGATTGAACGTAGTCGATTGCATCTTTATTTACATGTGAACTTAAAACGTCAGAAAAACTCGCAAAAATGGAATTAGGAATAATTATTAATGCGGTAGATATTAAGATGATAAATAATAAAAAACGATATAGTTTATTCATATGATTATTTTATTAAATAATAAATTTCTATTCTAAAATTTTAACTTTTCTGGCTTTTGTACTAACTGTACTAATCTTTGATCAAGATTTGATGAATCACTATTTATTATGAAATTACTTATTTTTAATTTGCTTATTTCAAAAACATATTACAACAATAAACGTACTATAAAAACTAATTTACATCCAATCCTTAATCACAATCCTTTTCCCCCGCTTACTCAAAACCACCGGTACCCACACGCCCGACCAGAAAGAGAATGGCGGCACCTCAAAGACCTCTAATAGCCTAACAGGCGGAGGTAATACAACAATAATGCGACACCTTTATTTGAGGTGAAGTAATGCCACCATGTACGCCAACGTTCGCGTGTATGCGATATTTGCTGGCTGTATAATATCGCGAAGCGACACAG
>CAYWJA010000009.1:0-55405 GCA_964458485.1 uncultured Candidatus Peribacteria bacterium
TAAAATCAACAGTATCACTACTTCCTGCTGCAGGCGACGGAGCATCTGTAGCTGTATAAGATATAAGAGTAGGAGCTACGTCTACCACACTATAAGTTTGCTCATTTGTACCGGAGGATGACGCCATGCCATGATTATCAAGCACATATATATATACATTCTTAGTGCCATGAGTAGTGGGAACGGGAGCCTGACTAGCACTATCATTACACTCAGCATTTTGTGATGTTGGATTTACCCCATCTACACCACAAATCTCTACACCAGTACACCCAGGTGATCCACCATATGTAAAGCCGGCAGATTCACAAACATACATACTAATAGTATCCTGAGTTTCATCAGTGTCAACATCTGTAATCTGAGCTAATGGTAGATTAAAATAAACTGTATCACCAGGCTCAATTGTTCCTGTGCCACCACTGGCATCACCCATAAGCACTGTAGCAAATGTAGGTGCATGATTTACCATAAAAGGTGATCCATCATCTCCTGTGCCCTGACTTGCAGAAGAACAATCAGTTGCATCACATACAAACGCATGCCATGCATTTGACTCACTATCATCAGCTTCCGTTGTATAGGTTGCTGAAGCTAAAGCATTGTATGCTGTAGCCGAACTTCTTGCTAATCTATTATTAGAACCACCATTACATTCTGGCGGACTGCCAGTTGTAGGTACACCATCGGTTGTACAAATTAATAGATAAAAATCATCTTCATCTGTCTGGGTAGATCTAGCATCAAATGTTATATCATCTCCTGCATTTGCAGGGCTAGCTGCAGTAACGCCATTATCGGAAGGATAACCTGTATTAAACGTAGGAATGGAATTCGAACCAGAGGTTGTACCACTAGTAGCTGCACCAAAAGCTGTTTCAGTATCATCGCCATTACGAGCCTTGGCACATATATAATAAGTAGTGCCTGAAGTTAATCCTGTAATTGTAGTTGTATCCCACACAGCATCTGTTACCCAATCTTCACTACCTCCTAAACTACCATCTGCAGACTGAACATAGCCATTACCAGAAGAACCATCACAATCACCTTCGCTTTCCGCAACATAAATTGCCATTTCCTCTTCGGCACCTCCGGTTACCGGATCAACATCGAGTGTAGTTTCTGCAGCATTATCTACCGTAGGTGCAGCAGGTGTATTGGCAAGGGTATATGCTGTAGCCCCACAAGAAGTCCAGTCGCCTTCATTATCTAATTCATCACGGGCTTTCACTTTAAAAGCATATTGTGTATTAGCGGTAAGGCTTGTAATTTCTACTGGATGATCAGTACCCCACTCCCCCTCTGGCTGGCTCCCGGTACAACCGACACCAGTAACCAAGTATTCCCATGGCTCACCTGAGCCGGAGCCATCAGAAACTGTAGTAAAAATAACTGAAAGCTGTTCTGTGTCTATAAATACAGCATTAAATTCCGTAACAGAAGGTCCTGCAGTATCATAATAAGTAGAATCACTTTCAGAATCACCTATTAAGGAACCACATGTATTATTGGTTATTCTCGCAGTAATCGTTTTGCTTTCATTTGTGGTACTACATCCCGTAGCCCCTGTTGTAATATCAAATGTGTCTACTGTTACAGGGCTTACAGATCCAGTAACTTCTATAGGTGAACTCCAATTAACTCCGCCATCGCATGAAAACATAGCTGTATCCGGAGCTGACCCGTTCTCAGAATGTGTATACGCTAAACTGAACTCCGGTGTAGTATCATTTGTGAATCCACTTGTATCACTAATAGTCACAGAAGTTAAATCAGGTGGTTCACATGACGACCTTACTCCTTGATAATACATAATACCACCTGTGCCAGACGAATGCCCTGGAAAAGAAGTGAAAATATCATCCTTTCCATCTGTATTTAAATCCCCTAAAATAATCTGTCTTGGTATTGAATTAAAATCATATGAAGCCTTTGAATCCTGCATAGTTACATCCGCATTTGCATAAGAATCTACATATAAATTATTATCGTTATAAAAAAGATACACATCATTTTCAGCCCCTACTACAATATCTGTACGACCATCAAAATTAATATCACCGGTAGTTACAGCCTGACCGAAATAAGCAGAAGCTAAACCTGTTATTGTCTCACTAGCTGTAGCTGCATTAGTTGGCCATGAGCCATTATTATTCTGAAAAATATAAGTTCGCCCCTCATTAGTAGTATGAGTTGGAGCTCCGACTACTATATCATTATCTCCATCGGTATCGATATCTCCAACTGCCACACTTGTGCCGAATTTAGAACCAGATGCACCTACAATAGTAAGCCCCGCAGATGTACTAACGCCTGCAGGATTATCCTCACCATAATAAACATATACTCCTCCTGTATTACTGGTAACAGTAGGATCACCAACAATAAGATCCATCCAGCCATCACCATCCATATCACCTACTGCCATGGAAACACCCCTATTGCTATTGCTTATATCCAATGAATTTGCACAAAATGTATCTATGGGATAAGTGCCGTCATTATTACATACATCAATATAATGCTCTCCGCTGCCACTGCCTATAATGCCTGTGCATGCAAAAGCAAAATCTTCCCGTGAATCACCCACTAAATCATAACCAGCTACAACAGTTGTGCCGCATCTTTGGTTTGAGCCATTATCCTTCATTCTATTGGCATAATCTGAAGCCGCAGAATAAGTACTATTCCAGCTAGTTCTTCCATCAAATATATAAACCCATCCAACATCGGATGCCGCGCCAGGGGCACCTATTACTAAATCATCTATATAATCAGCACCTTCACTAACTTTGCCTGCAGCCATTGAATAACCAAATTCATCTCCTGTTGATTCACCGGTTATTGTAACATCAGGAGTTGGATCATTATTTTTGGTAACATTTGCAATATTTTCAAAAAACATATAAACCTCTCCCTGACTAGAATTAAATCCAGGAGAACTAATTGCAATATCCTTATTGCCATCTCCATTAAAATCACCAATTGCCATGCCACGACCCTGCTGATAACCTGCTGAACCTGTAATTTCTTTTGTACTGTAATCGTGAATTAAAATAGTGCCTTTATTGGAATATATTTCTGAACTTGAAACAAGTAAATCATTCCAGCCATCCATACTAATATCCGCAATCAAAACCCTAGATCCCATATACGCATTTGACCCCAAATTATCAGCTAAAATATCATCCACTGCCAAACTGCCATCATTATAATAAACCTGCACTGCACCTTCGCCTGAATTAAAATCGGATAAACTTATTGCTAAATCTTCTCGTCCGTCACGATTTAAATCTCCTATAGCAAGACTCTCACCTAGCCTATCACCATCAGTTCCACCAGTTTCTATCCAATCTGCACTACCTGCAGCAGGATAACTGCCATCGTTATAAAAAATATAAACACGTCCTTTAGCTGAACCAGTTGGATAATTTGCAGCAGAAACCACAAGGTCAGTTCTACTATCTCTGGTTGCACTCAATTCACCAGTGGCTATTGCATAACCAAAACTATCACCCCCAGTTTCACCGGTCAATTTTATGTCTGCACTAGATGCAGCAGTAGAATAACTGCCATCGTTATAAAAAATATAAACACGACCCTGTCCAAGATTATAGCTAGGAGCTCCAATTACAAGGTCTTTACGCCCATCAGGTGTAGTGCTTAATTCACCAGTTGCCAGAGAAGTTCCAAAATAATTACCAGGTAACTCACCTGTAAATGTTACATCTGCACTTGCTGTGTCAGTTGGATAAGTACCATCGTTATATAAAAGATAAACCTTATCAACTGTTGGGGCACCTATAACAATATCATGATGTATGTCTGGTGTAGCACTAAGATCCGCGTCCGCAATTAAAGATTCACCTATGCGCTCTCCACTTTCAAATACAGGCTCTATGGTTATGTCTGCATCACTATCTGCACTTATTCCACTCCAGCTACTACGGCCATCAAATATAAATACTCTACCATCATTACTAGCAGCACCAGGACTACTAATAATCAAATCGTCTATTAAATCCCTAGTTTCACTTATTTTACCCGAAGCAATAAAATAACCAAATTCATCCCCTACTGTCCCACCAGTTATTGTTACATCTGCACTACTAGTATCACTAGGTATCGATCCATCATTCAAAAATACATAAGCTCTTCCTTGACTGCTATTATATCCAATCGAACCAACCGCAAGATCACGAAAGCCATCACCATCAAAATCACCAACGGCCAAACTGTTACCAAATTGCTCACCTGATGCCAGCCCTTCAATTTGATGCCGATTCCCTCCTTTATAATCCCCATTATTACTATTATTCCAAGGAAATTGTGTATTCCAGGCATATTCAGAATCACCATAAAATATATAACCTCGTCCACTATTTATATTATATTGAGAAGCTCCTGCAAATAAATCATTAGTGCCATTTTTATCTAAATCAGCGATAGCTAGAATATTGCCAAATCCACTATTATTTGCCTCACCGCTTATCGTTATATCAGCGCTACTGGCGTTGGGATACGCAGCGTCATCGTTATAAAAAATATAAACTGATCCTTTTGTTGTGCCGGTTTCGGGAGCTCCGGCAACAATATCTGCATCCCCATCGTCATCCATATCCCCTATTACTAAAGAAAAACCAAGCTCATCTCCTGCAGCAACTCCATTTATTGTAGCATCAGCACTAGATGCGCTAGATGTATATGAACCATCATTAGCAAAAACATATACTGTACCATTTGTTGTACTAGGAGCACTTGCAACTACATCTGTATCACCATCAGCATCAATATCTCCTAGCGCTAAAGTATGTCCAAATTCATCAGAGGCAGAGGCTCCATTAATTATATCATCCGCACCTGATGCGCTAATGGGATATGAACCATCATTCTCGAACATATATACCGAACCGTTTGTAGTATCAGGAGCACCAACAACAATATCTGCATCGGAGTCAGCATCAATATCTCCAATTACAATAGCTGATCCGAATCTATCTCCGGCACCTGCTCCAATTATTGCACCATCGGCACTCTCTGCATCCGGATAAGGAGATCCGTCATTATAAAAAATATAAACCCTGCCATTAGCGCTATCGGTAGCCCCAACAACAATATCTTTGTCACCATCTGAGTCAATATCCCCTATTGCAACAGAGGAGCCAAATCTAAACCCAGCAACGGCTGAGCCGGATATTACATCATCAGCATTATCTGCTGCAGGATAATATCCATCATTATAAAAAATATAAACTTTCCCATCATTATCACCATTGGGATTTCCATAGGCACCTACAACTAAATCGTCTGTACCATCAGCATTTATATCGCCAGTGGCAACGCTATTAGAAAAATAATCCCCTTCTCCTTCACCGGTTAATGAATCTTTATTCTCTAAACCACCTTCGCCATAAAAAATATAAACGCGTCCGGTATTAGTACTTAAACCTTTATCGCCTACTACTAAATCATTTGTACCATCAAAATTCATATCACTTATAAAAATATTTTGCCCGAGTGCACTGCCACCTTCTCCTGCAATAATTATATTAGAGTCATTTAGAGCCGTACAGCCGGTATCACAGCTGGAATCTCCAAAGGTACCATCAGAATTTCCATAAAAAGTATTAACTTTACCACTATTATTGTAAGCCCATGAGCCTACTACTAAATCTATTTTATTATCTGCATTTAAATCTCCGGCAACAACAGATGTACCAAAGGCATCACCAGCTACACCTGTAAAAATAGCATCCGCACTTGCAGCACCAGCGGGATAAGCACCATCATTTTCAAAAATATAAACACGACCTTGGCTACTATTATATACAGATGCACCTACGGCTAAATCAGTCTTACCATTCGCATTAAAATCACCAGCAACTACAGCACCATCACCAAACGAACTACTAGCTTCACCATCTATAGTTATATCAGCACTGCCAGCATCCGCAGGCCATGAGCCATCTTGATAGAAAAGATAAACACGACCCTGATCTGTATTATAATTAGGGGCAGTAACTACCAAATCTACATCTCCGTCAGCATCCAAATCTCCGGTAGTTATATTAGTGCTAAAATTATAAGAAGTAATATCTTCTCCTAATATGGAAACATCTGCACTAGTGGCAGCAGTAGGATAATCGCCATCATTATAAAAAATATAAACTTTACCCTGCCCAGTGTTATACTGATATCCACCAACTATTAAATCAATATTCCCATCATTGCTCATATCATCTGCAGAAAGCGTCCACCCAAAAGAACTACCAGCTTCACCTGTAATTATATCATCTGCACTATCTGCTGCCGCAGTATAATCCCCATCTTGATAAAAAATATAAACACGACCCTGTTCGGAATTATAATCAGTTGCGCCAACCGCCAAATCATCATCTCCGTCTCCATCAAAATCGGCAGAAACAATAGCACTTCCAAATAAATTACTAGTAGTTTCACCTGTAATATTACTACTTGCCTGAGGCACTGCTCCAGGAGCCGTAAATTCAAGGCTCGGATCGAGAACTATCGGGTAAGCCTCCTTTGCAGCACTAAAGGTTATTTGTAATTTTCCATAATCCTCTCCTGTAATTTTATATTTAAACTTTTCAATTACATTGCTGTTCTTATCTATTGCAAAAGGCTTAGGAATAATAAAATCCGGATTTTTTCTGCCATTTTTGTGAAGATTTATAATATAGTCTTTTGTAAGTGTTCTGGAAGCACGATCAAGCAAATTTCTGCTTACTTTTTTTGCATCTTTTTCTTTCCCAAGATCAATATTTTCCATATAAAAACCTTCTATTGTTCCATCCTTTCGCATATGAAGAACAGCATTATCAAAACTATATAATTCAGACTCTTTTCCATCTCCATAATGGAAAATTGTATAATTTTTAATTATATGTGAAGCAATGGAATTTGTTGTATTTTTATATTTATAAATATCAGTTTTTCTATTATCAGAACTTTGATAAACGACATCTTGTTCAGTAGCATCTTTTTTAACTACAGCCTCAACTGTATTCATTTCAAATGATACCTTTTTAGGACTCTTTTCTTCTTTTTTGTCAGCCCCGATTATCTTATTTATTAAGCCTGATTTTTCTTTCTCATTATCTAGGGTCTCATGCTTTAGTGTAATTGTTTTATATACATCTTTTTCATCTTTATTTTTTTTAATTTTTTCTTTTTGAATTTCTTTAGGACCAATAAGCTTATTTTTATTCTTATTTTTTTTGAATTTAATGTCCGGACCACCAATATCCTCTTCTTTATCTTCCTTTTGGACTGCCCTCTGTCTAAAATTCATTGAAATAGATCTCTCATCATCTTTATTAAACTTAAGATTCAGGCCTTCTTTTTTTACACTATGCTCTGATTTTTTTTGAATTGCCTTACCCTTTTTATCAATTACGTTCTGAACAGAGTCATCGGTGGAAGTTGTAATACAAAAACGAACATCTGCCTTTACAAGTTTATTAAGTTTTTCACGTTTTTTGATCAATTGATCTGCAACAACTTCTATTTTCTTATCATCAACTGTACCTTTAGACTTTTTCTCTTCTTTTAATACTTTAACCTTTTCCTTAATAATTTTTAATTCAGATTGTTCTGCTACATCCTTTTTATCATTTTTATCAATTTCTTCTTTAATAATTTTTTTTGCCTGCTTAGTGGTAATATTTTCATCTAATTTAGCTATTTGTGATTTAACTGGTTTTGATGTTTCTTTAAAATCCACCACTGGCTTCTTTAATTCTTCTAATTCTTTCAAGTCAGGGCAATCTTCATTGTCAAATCGCAAAGCACCTACCTGCTTATGCACATAAAAAGGTGAACCATTTTTATCACTACCCTGTGATGATTTAGAGCATTTAGGATTAATATCGGTATGATCACAAGCAAATGCATACCACTCATTTTTTAATTTTGCATCTTTATCGGCCTTATATGTTACAGATGCTTCTATTCCACTTTTTACTGCATCACTAACCCCCCATCCACCATCTTTACATAAAGGCTTATTGGATTTATTAGGTGTTATTGCATTAGTTCTGCATATAGCCAAATAATAATCATCACCATTATCATCTGTTGCTATAGATTTAAAAGTAATGGACTCTTCAAAGTGCAGAGGATTTGCTTTGCCATATCCACCATCACCTGGTTCTGTTTTATTTCCTTCCGCATCTATGAATTGGGGTGCAGTATTGCCTACTCGAATAGATGTAACCCCAGCAAACACCACAGATGTAGTGAATAAAAGAAATATTAAAGTGAAGTACAGATGTTTTGAGGGGGGAAATTTCATTTATTTTTATTTATAATGGTTACCAGGCTGACTACAAATTGCCGTAAATTTATAAATCGCCTAGTTATAATTGTCCCAATCTTAAAAATTATATCACCTCTCTCTAAAAACTAAAAATTTATAACCCAAAAAAACCTAAAGTCATATTGCAAAATTATTAAATTATTTTAAGAGATAAATTTGTTATTTAATATTTGGTCAAATTATTTCTTCTTTTTCTTAAACGAAGCCTTACATCTACAACTATTAAACTAAAAATAAGTGTAATAGTACCAACAAGTATATTTTCCATAGTATCCTTAACTCTTACGCTTGTTTTTATATCACCCTTTGTTTGCATTGAACTCACTTTAGATGAATTGATAGTGAAGTAAACCTTACTTTTATAAAAAGATTTATCATCTTTTAATACTTCTACATCAGCCCAATATCTACCAAAATCAAGTTTATTGCCTAATGCCATAGGTAATTTTACCTCTGTAGTTTTGTGGGGGTTAAGTGTTTTTAGTAATTTGCTTGCAGTGCTAGTGGCTACAATTTTTTCACTTTCATCGTTTCTGATCTGAATATTGGTTTGGATGTTAGATATATATGTATTGCCTGCATTTTGAATTTTTAACTTTAAATCTAATTTGTCTGTTTTTTCGGACATTGGATTAATAACAACAGATTTGATTTTATAATCTGTGATATCCGTATTAACGACTCCTAATTGAACCCTTATACTGCCGCCTAAATTAACAGCAACATTTTTTTTACTTCTTTTTTTTGGTGAAGCTTTAATCGAAATAACACCCTTATATTTTTTTAACTTAGCATTTTTTGGAATTTTTAAATCAGCATACATATAAACATACTTCTTACCTTTAGGAATCATAAGTTTATCCTGGTCGCGAATTGTAATCCACTTTGCAATTTCCGGATCTCCACTTATTTTTGACGAAACAATTAAACCCTCTGAGGAATCACTTGTACTTAAATTAAATCTATATTGTATATCAGTGCCTGGTTTTAAATTTTCATTAATAATCCAGGGTGGAGAAATGCCGAAAGAAGCAGCTAATGCTATTGGTGTTAATAAAATTAATCCTAAAATAAATATTATAAACTTGGAATGTGTAATTTTTGTCATTTAAAATTTAAAATTAATGAAGTGTTCCCGTACAGGAATTGCTAGCAGCAGCGCTAAATGTAGTTGAGCTTGTATAGCTGCCTAATTCCTGCTCTTCAGGTATTTGAATCTTTAGGTAAATTAATTCGTTAGTATTATCTATGTCATTTTCAACACGCACGGCTATATCACGATTGATACAACCATCTGTTTCAGCGCCCACACTTGCGGTATCTAACATAACCCACGGACCTGGATCAGCCTCTGCGTCAAACCATTCAAACGATATACTGGCATTATGCCATTTTTGCTGTGCAACAGATATAACTTCTGCGGCACATGTTGGGTAATCAGTACACATATTATCACCTTCAATAAGTACATCTATTACCTGATTTCCTACATTGCCAATACTGGCAACACTACCCTCAGATGCTGTACTGACAGTTAAGCTACCATAATCTATCACTGGTTCAAACACATCAATTCCGGAAAGGGCTGGATTAGTTAAAGCAACTTCTGCATCAGCAAAATCGGTAGTACCGTTGTCATCATCAGCTTGTGCCTGAACATCGTAGTCACTTGCATTGGCATTAAACCAAACTGTCACTTGGCAATCAGCTGAGAGTAATGTATCTGTACCTGTTGAAGTTTTACCGGAACCAGGTGTACTTTGATCAGCCAATGTACAATTAGTATCTCTATAACAATTATTTTCATTTGGTGAGCATGCATTTGTAACGGCTGAATCATCAAAAAATACACCTTCTACAAGCGTCACATCATTATCGCCATTGTTATCCGTAAGAACTACAGTAAAATCAACAGCATCATTACCACCTGCAGTAGGAGCCGGAATATCCGTGGCGGTATATGAACTTAGAATCGGTACAACATCCTGTACTGAAAAACTCTGTGTTGTTGTGCCTGCTGCTGCGAATCCGTGATTATCAAAAATATATACTTTGACATCATAACTGCCATGAGCTGTAGGTATAGGAATTATGCTCGTTGTATCGTCACAAACAGCATCTTCTGAGGTTGGGTCAACACCAACATCGGAACACAAAAGAGTGCCATCGGTGCAGGAAAGAGTGTCATAATCAAAAGCAGTTGTTACCCCTCCCATATCACTTTCTCCACTGCAAATATACATTTCAATAGTATCCTGACCCCCACTTGAATCCGGGTCCATTATATTTGCACTGGCAAGCTTAAATCGCACTGTATCACCCGGCTCAATACTGCTATCATTACTAATATCTGTAAATATAACATTATCGAAAGTGCCTGCATGATTAACATAAAAAGGTGATGCATTATTATCATCCCCACCACCTAAAACAGCTCCAGAAAGTACACAATTATCGCATGTACCTAAAGACATTGTAATACCGCTTCCGCTTGTACCTGCATTATCTGCATAAATATAAGCAATAGAGCCTCTGCTAACCATATGCGTATTACTGCCAATTTCAGCAGCAACCAGTGCTGCTGCAATATCTGCCCCACTTGCGTCATCAGATATATCAATACAAGTGCCGGCACCCACACACCCATTACCACCTGTATCGAATCTGTATTGTATACTATCTATTGTAATATCATCTTCATCATCAGGTATAGTGCTAAAAGTGACACTCCCAACTGCACGACCTTGATCACCTCCTGGTGTAACAACCGCCGGATAACAAGCCGGACCTGATGCCGTAGGAAGTTTATCGCATGCAAATGCATACCAATTATTAGATTCTGCGTCTCCAACAAGAGTGGAGTAAGTTATGCTGGCAGGATCGTCACTATTCGTTACAGTTGTTATACCCCAATCACCTTCTGTACAAGTAGGTATATCATCATCACCAACAGTAATTGCATCTGTTTTGCATATTGCAAGATAATACTGATCACTATTTACATCTAAAGCTGTGGCTGTAAAAGTTATATCAGTGCCCACATTTGTTGGGTTTCCTGCGCTATCCCCCGGACCAGAACCATTATTTGAGCCATTATCTGATGGGGTTACTGTAAAAACAGGAGCAGTATTACTAACACTTGTAGTTGTTGAAAGGTCAGCGGCATTTACTAAGTGCAGTACACTAAAAAAACCGACAAAAATGATAGCAATTAGTGATATTTTAAAAATAAATCCTTTTCTCATTATTTATTATTTGTATTTAACGATGTTTATTATAATCTATATATGCGAGAGATGGAATATAAAAATTGGTTGCTTTTTTTAAAAGAACCCATTAACCTAATATTCGCATCGATATGGGTAGGTACCAGAGCGGTCAAATGGGCCTGGCTGTAAACCAGGTGGCGTAAGCCTACGGGGGTTCGAATCCCTCCCTGCCCACCATTTTACTGTAACAAAGAATTAATTATTATTTAACCGTGGGATGAGAACCACTGATACATTTTTTGATATAATTTTAAAACACAGGGTTCGCCGCGAAAAAGGAGGCTGGCGAATGCAATGAGCCAAAACGACTATTTGAGCGCTCGACCGCGCACGGTGCACCAGAGCGAAGTGATTGGTTCACCGGAGCACGTGAGAATATCCCTCCCTGCCCACCACTCCCCAAAATAGATTTCAATCTATGAATTCTCTTGCGTTTTACTTCAGAGACTTCTTCGATTTACATCTATTTTGGGGCTCCTACCCCACAGGATACCCCCTCCCACCTCCTTACCTCGCATCCTGTGGGGACCCCGTTTTTTTGTGGGCAGAATATCCTCTAATTAATTCAGAAATTTTTATGATATAATTTTTATTGAAATTTACTGTTTAATTTAAATAAACCCCAGATGCCAATTTTTTTTGATATAGACAATACATTGCTTGATGATAAATTCGCTGTGCGACAGGCATGTTCAATGATTCAGAAGCAATTTGGCAGTAATATAAATACATCAATTGATGATTTTTTGGCGACTTGGAATACAGCTCTGGAAGAATACTTTGATGATCTGTATTTGAAGGAAAAAATAAGCTTTGAAGATCAAAGGATAAAAAGGGTGAATAAAGTTTTTGGGATCAAAGATCCAAAGATAGCTAATGAAATTTTTCATATTTATTTAAAAGAATATGAAAATAACTGGACTTTATTCCCTGGTGTAAAACCATGCCTTGAAAAATTAAAAAACAGGACATTAGGTATCATCTCTAATGGTGATTTTGACCAGCAAATCCAAAAACTTCAAAATGTAAATATAAAACACTATTTCAAGACAATCACCATAAGTAGTAAAGCTGGTTATTCCAAGCCTGATCCAAAAATCTTCAAAATCGCCTGTGATTCAGTAAATTCAAAACCAAAAAATTGTATTTATATAGGCGATAAACTAAAGCATGACGCACAAGCCTGTGAAGCAATTGGGATGAGAGGAGTTTGGTTAAATCGAAAAAAGGATAAGGAAGATACTGGCAATGTTAAAGTTATATATAACTTAGATAATTTGCCTAAATTATTAGGGTCTATGATTTAAATAATATGACAAAATGTTTTTGAAGTTGACAACAAGACAAAATTCATATACAATATAAATACAATGATTTATCAAACTAGTCAAAATTCGTGTTCCTGCAAAAAATTCTACAAGAAAGAGGCTGGTTTTGAAAACACATAAATCTTTTTAAAACACTAAATACATACCCACCTCTTTCTTAAGAGGTTTTTTTATAATTATTTATTTTTTAATCTAAAAATTATGACTAATATATTAAATATAATCGGAAATACACCGTTAATAAAAATTAATGGTATCTACGCAAAATTGGAAACAACTAATCCGTCTGGAAGTATTAAAGATAGAATGGCTTGGTACGTTATTAAACAGGCAGAGAAAAAAGGTGAATTAAAAAAAGGAGATAAAATTATTGAGGCTACATCTGGCAATACAGGGATTGCCCTATCTATGATTTCAGCAATAAGAGGCTATAAATTCACAGCTATTATGCCTGAATCTATGAGTATAGAAAGAAGAAGAATGATAAAAACTTTTGGGGGTAAAATTATATTAACACCGGCAGAAGAAGATATTGCTGGAACTGTTAAAAAATATAAGGAGATAATTACCACAAGTAATGCCTGGCTTCCAAAACAATTTGAAAATCCGGATAATATTAGAGCTCATGAAAAAGGATTGGGACAAGAAATTATAAAACAAATGAATGGTAATATTGATGCTTTTGTGGCTGGTACAGGCACGGGAGGCACTTTAGTGGGTGTGGCCAAAGCTCTAAAAAAAATTAATCCAAAAATCAAAATTATTGCAGTTGAACCTAAGGAATCTCCTGTTATTTCTGGTGGTGAACCAGGCCTGCACCTAATTCAGGGTATTGGTGAAGGATTTATTCCAAAAATAGTACAAGATAATTTGGATTTAATTGATGAAGTAATTACAATTAAAAGTCAGGATGCTATGAATATGTCTAAAAAACTAGCAAAACAATATGGAATACTTGTGGGGATTAGCTCTGGAGCCAATATACTAGCGGCTAATCAGATCAAAGGCAGATATAAAAATGTTGTTACTGTATTACCTGACAGGGGTGAGAGGTATTTAAATTGACATTTTTAATAATTTATATTATTTTATTACAAAAAATTTAATAAAGCTTAATCATGGAATTCATCGAATTAAATACATTACAGGCTATTACCACAAGGGATTTTCCGGTTTATAGTGCGGAAGTTTTAGATTGGTATTTTGAAATTTACCAAAGTGGAAACGGCGATGACCTTCCTCCAGTTCCATTGATGCACACAGAACTTGTTTTGCCTCACTTACAAGGTACAACAGGTACTATTTTACAAAAATATATAAGACAAAATCCGCAAGCTGAGTATTTTTTATTAAATGGTAGTCATAGAACTACTGCGGCGAACTTAACCGGACATATAATAAAAGGTATGCTTCCTAAAACCGAAGAAGATATTATCCAAGCTAGAAAAATCAAATTTAGAGGAAAAAAATATCAACACGGCTTTGATGACACCATTATTGGCAACATTAAAGAATTAGTGGATCATTTTAAAGGAGTAGAAAAATTTGAAACAGTTCAACAAAAAACAGATAAAATGATTAATGAAAAAGTAATTTCAGAATATTTGATTGAACATTATAGGAATATCCCCATCTAAACCTTGAGATCCACGCCTTTGGCGGGACAGGCTTGCCACTAGATGACCCCCTTTTGGGGCACTTGAGACCACTCCCGACCTGTCGGGAGGGCAGGCTTGAGACTTGCACTTGATACTGATATAATATAACTACATCATCATTTAACCATAACTATATGTTTGATATTCACCTTGGAGATAATCTCCGTATACCTTCGGATAAATTTAAAGAGGGTTTTTATATAACCGGCAATCCTGGTCAGGGAAAAACGGTTTCTTTGATAAATATTGCGCTTGAAGCAATTAAAAATAATCAAACTGGGTTGCTTTTGGACCCCTATGGCGACTTAGCCAGAGATGTTAAAAATCATCTCATATCTACTAAGGCCAAAAATCAGGTATTTATCACAAGCCTGGAAGTAAATCAAAAAGATTTAAATACTGCACTTGATAAAGGGCTATTTGTAATAGCTTCCGGTAACTTTTTTGAAGACGGCAATAGAGCTACTGCAAAAAAAGGTATAGACTTATTGAACAAATTTTTTATTCAAGCCAAAAAGGATCAATGGCTTATTGCAGATGAAGCCTTTAGTCTGTTAACAGATGATTTATTTGAAAAATATTTGGAATTCAAAAAAATCGGCCTCTATCCTGTGTTCAGCGCCAATGACTTTCTACTACTTTCCAAAAAAGAACGTAAACTTTTTGCCAAGGCTGTAAAAAATATTGTCATCTATAAGCCTCGTCGTATGAACGCTATTTTAATGTCCGATGAAAGAGATGAGCTTAATCCGGAAGACATAAATGCCATTAAGCAATATCATTTTCAAGTTTTGATGAATAATAAAATTAGTTATCATAGAGGCAGGTTCCCATTGGATGATATTTAATTATTCTCTATTATCTATTGACTTTTAGGATAAAAGATAAAAATATTAAATAATTAATTAAATTTTCGTCAACTTATTTTACCTCTGAAGCCTCTTAGGTTATTGACGGCATATTAGTTTATTTGATATAATTAAATAAAGAACTTAACTAAAATAAAAATGAAAAAACTAATCAAAAGATCATTTTATTCTGCTTTAATGGCTTGTTTCCTTACTGGCCAGGCATTTGCTGCAAGCAGTGATTTATGGAATAACCCACAGGGTGGTTCATCTACACCTAAGGCGGCTGCTACTGGAACACTTGGTTCTAACATAGCTACTTTAATTAACTATTTCCTAGGTTTACTAGGCTTAATTGCCGTAGCCTTTCTTATTTATGCAGGTATATTAATGGTTACTGCAGGTGGCGCTGAAGAACAAATCGGTAAAGCTAAAAAAATTATTACCTACGCAGTAATTGGTATTATTATTATCCTTCTTTCATACACAATCGTTTCCTTCGTTACAAGCTCACTAGGGTAATAACTACTTACAAATAATTAAACTACCCGCAACAGGTTTTACTGGGGCGGGTTTTTATATTAAAAAACAAATTTCAATTCCAAAATTCAAAATAAATTACAATATACAAATTACAATTTTGAAACTTAGATATTGTGATTTGGAATTTATTTTGTGCTTTGTACTTGGAGCTTGGGATTTAAAATCATACGTCCATCAAAGGCTTCTCCTTAATTAAAACTGTATCTTTTTTATCTTCCACATCCTTCACCAAAATATATTCCGGTAAAACTTTTAAAATATTATCAAAAAAGAAAGTGCGTTGATTATATTTAAAAAAGAAAAGAAAAGATTGCTGAATATAAATATTATTTAAATAGAGTTTCTCTGTATCAAAATCGAGATCATGAACATATCCAAGTGACTCTCCTGATTCATTTTGTGCCTGATTTCCTATAAAAACTGTATTCCGTGCAAGTATCTCGGAAATTCTGATAATATCTGAGTCTTCTGCAATTTCTCTGTCGTCCTTTATATATACACTTTTTTTCCATTCTAAAATCGCATCAGATTTAATAACTGCATTTGCAATAGGTATGGTTAACGGCTTAACCCAAAAAGCTTCAATTTTACCGGTATCCGGATGAATTATGATATCGCTAATTAAAGCAAGGGGCTGACCATCTGACTGCCCAAGTACTGGTGTGCCGATAATTTCGCTGAAATACTTTATCATCGGTTAGATGATATCAGAATATTAAATTAACTTGAATAAAATTATTAAAAAGGGAATTTAGTCTGACTTCTCGAAATAACAGTTTGTTGACTCTTTTTATCTATTTCAGCTTTTCCCCCTTTAGGTGCTTTCCATCGCATATATCCAAAATCCTCAAAGCTGCTAAATTCTCTTCCAATTTCATGCAAAGATGTATAGCAATCATCCACCCCAGTGGCTAATTTTATCCGAGACCTATCTTCAGCAGGCATATATAATTGACCTAAAGCGTCTGGGAACATAGCAATACTACCTGAGCTCACCCTTTCTTCAAAATCCGGAATAAATTGTATTAATTTCCTTAACAACATAACAAATGGATCATTGGTACTTTCAACTTTATCCCTAAAACCTGTATGTAATTCAGATAACTTAAATGACTGAGTAAATCTCGATATAGTTTCACTTACTATATAATTTGGTGGAAATTTCTTTAATAATTGCCCTAAAAAATCCCCCCTAAAAATATTCTGATGAATAATCTCGATATTTGAATCATCACCTTGCATTAAGTGTGATATAGCAGATCTGGATTTACCCGCTGTCATCTCCCTGATCTCAATGCCTTTGCAGCATATTTCCTGAATAGCATTCCTTTTGGCTGCTATTAACATTGCAATAAGCAAAATGCCCGTACCTGACCCAAAGTCTAAACCTGTAAATGTATCACTTGCTGTAAAACCTTTATTAAACATAATTTCTTTAAAAATTGCTGCAGTCTGCCTTATATCTGCAATACAACTCAGGGGAAAATAATCAACACCAGGATCATTTCCATATATATGATCAACCTGCACGCCAGTTAAAAATGGATTATATAATTTATCATCTTCATAAGCTTCATCCACTAATTCACAAATCCTTTCACGCATTTCCGCTATATGTGCATGTTCCACGCCTAAATAAAGTGCTAAATATTTTATTACAAAATTAAGCACAAGCTCATTTACTTGTGTGCGATCAGTCTCACAAGACAAATCCGAATCACATAAAGAGTCAAAATCGTCTCTTATAGGAGTTTCTGTAAAGTACTCTGTTAAAGTTTTCATTAATAATTTTTTATAGATAAATATTATACATATAATTAATACTATGTCAATCTTCTTGCTTTTTTATTCCTTTTTGTTAAACTAATTCCACTTAATAGGAATAATTCCTAATAATGCAAAAAACTAGACTTACAAAACAACGTAAATTGATCCTCGAAGTAATCAAATCCGCCTGCTATCACCCTACTGCTGATCAAATATATCAATTGGTAAAAAAACAACTTCCTACGATTAGTGTAGGTACGGTGTATCGCAATTTGGATGTTTTAACAGAACAAAACCTCATAAAACGGATAGATATACCGGGTAGTCCTGTGCGTTTTGATGCGGATCTATCTGATAAAGCTTACTTTGTATGCAAAGAAAAAGGAGCTATTTATGATATTGAAATTGATAGGTCTCAACTTAATAAAATTCTCCCTAAAAAAAGTGTTGTCGCAATTTCCGATAGTTTTAATTTAGTGATTTTTGGAACATCTAAAAATGAGCAATTTGAGAGGAATTTACGAAAAGGTCAGATTAGCCCCTTGTCATCCCGGACTTGATCCGGGATCCACCGTTAGTTGGTCAACCATGGATCCTGATCCCGACAGGTCGGGACAGGATGACAAAGTATTTAACTCATTAATTATTCGGTTATGTTACAAATAAAAAACCTCCACGCATCAGTAGATGGCAAAACCGTATTAAAAGGTGTAAACCTAACCATAAATCCCGGTGAAATTCATGCAATCATGGGCCCGAATGGCGGTGGTAAAAGCACGCTTAGCAATGTAATAATGGGTCACCCTAAATATACTGTTACAAAAGGTGATATTTTATTTAATGGAAAAAGTATTTTAGATCTGGAACCGCATGAGCGTTCACTAATGGGTCTATTTTTAGCATTCCAATACCCAAAGGAAATAAGCGGAATTACTTTGGAAGAATTCTTGCTTGCAGCATATCGTGCTAAACAAAAATACTTATATCCGAATAAACCACCAGTACTTGTATTCCGCTTTAAAAAAATGCTTAAAGAATTAATGGAAAAATTTAAAATGAATGAAAAATTTGCATCCCGCTACCTCAATCACGGTTTTTCCGGAGGTGAAAAAAAGAAATCAGAAATACTGCAAATGGCAATTCTAAAGCCGAAAATTGCAATAATGGATGAAACTGATTCCGGTCTCGATGTAGACGCTCTTAAAATAATCGGTAATGGAGTACAAGAACTTAACAGTGATCCTACAAATCCAATGGGCACTTTAATTGTCACTCACTACCACAGAATACTCAAGCACGTTTGCCCGGATTATGTACATGTATTGAAGGACGGTAAAATCGTCAAATCCGGAGATAAGGAATTTGCGTGTAAATTGTGTAAGAGTGGATATGAGAATATATAGTCTGGACCCTGATTTACTTGATTAGCTGATTAACCTTGATTTAGGCGACAGACGTCAGACGCCAGAATTCAGTATCTATTGCTGACGCCTGACGCCTGGAGGCTGACGCCTAATAGCAAATAATGAAATCAACACGACAAAAAGCAAAGGGAAAAATTTTCGCAGGATTGAATCGTGCTACTTTCGACCATAAGAATAAATCCGACTACATTAAAAAATTCCGCAAAGGATTAACGCTCGAACTTGTTAAATATATTTCAAAAGATAAAAATGAACCGGATTGGATGCTTGCACATCGCATCCGCGCCTATGATTACCTTAACACTATTCCCCTCCCCTCATGGGGTCCGGATCTTTCTGCTTTAAATTTTGATAAAATATGCTTCTTTGCAAAAGCTGCGGATAAAAAAGGTGGGTATGAATCTTGGGAGAAGGTTCCGGAAGATATTAAGTATACATTTGAGCGTCTCGGAATTCCAGAAGCTGAACGTGCAGTACTTGCTGGTGTTGGCGCTCAATACGAAAGTGAAGCAATTTATCATTCACTCGAAAAAGAGCTATCTGATTTGGGAGTAATTTTTACTGATCTTGATATTGCAGTACAGGAATATCCGGATCTTGTGAAAAAATACTTCATGAAATGCGTTCCGCCAAATGATCACAAATTTACAGCTCTACACGGTGCCGTATGGAGTGGGGGTACATTTTTATATATCCCAAAAGGTGTAAAAGTTAAAAAACCACTCCAATCATACTTCCGCATGAATGCAATGGGTATGGGACAATTTGAGCATACTTTGATAATAATTGAGGAAGGTGCCGAAGGTCATTATATAGAAGGCTGTAGTGCTCCAAAATATGGTTCAAATGCTTTACATGCTGGTTGTGTGGAAATATTTGTAGGTAAAAATGCTAAATTCCGATATTCATCTGTGGAAAACTGGAGTAGGGATACATACAACTTAAATACTAAACGTGCGATTATTGAGGAAAACGCCACTATGGAATGGGTTGGGGGTAATATGGGTAGCGGTGTGACCATGCTTTACCCATGCAGTATTTTAAAGGGAGATAATTCAAAATCTGACCATTTAGGAATAGCATTTGCGAATAAAGGACAAATTCAGGATACTGGAGCTAAAGTATTTCATATAGGTAAAAATACAAGCTCACGAATTACCATGAAATCCATTTCAAAATCCGGCGGATCCTCTATTTATCGCGGTGACTTAAAAATCGGCAAAACTGCAGAAAATGCAATTTCCCAGGTTGAATGTGATGCATTAATTCTCGATCCAATTTCTTCATCCGACACTATTCCGAATATTGACGTAAAAAATTCGTCAGCAACTGTAAACCACGAAGCACGTGTTGGGAAATTAAATGAAGATGATATTTTTTACCTTACTTCCCGCGGTATACCAAAAGAACAAGCCGAGGCAATGATTGTGAATGGCTTTATTAATCCAATTGTCCGTGAACTTCCTCTTGAATATGCGGTGGAAATGAATCGGTTGATTGAGTTGGAAATGGAAAACTCTATTGGATAACCTCGCTTGTCATTCCCGACCTGATCGGGAATCCAGTACATTTGCGAATCATCTGGATCCCTCCCGCCAAGGCGGGAAGGATGACAAAGAAGAAATATCCCAAATAACAAACAATGACCAATAACCAATTACAATTAGCCTCCGATAACCCAGATGTTGAATTAAAAAAAGTAGACAATACTTATGTTTTAGGGATACCTGATGGGGTTGAAGTGGAGGGGGCTATTGAATTGATACAGGATTCAGAATTAAGAATTAAGGATTCAGCTATTAACCTTAAAATTAAAGTAGGTAAAAATGCAAAAGCTACTATTATTCAAAAATTCGAAAATAAATCTGATCAAAAAATTGAATTAAGCCAAACAATAAATGCTGAATCTGGTAGTGAACTTAGAATTATTTCGATACAAAACCTAAGTAGCAAATCGGACTTTACTGAAAATCGTATTGTAAACGCAGATAAAAGTGCAAAAGTTCACTGTTTTGACTTTCAGATTGGTAGTAAGTCATCAAATCTCACGATTCTACAAAGTGCAGACAGTGAATCAGATATTAGCGCCGACCTTTTGTGCAATGCGAAAGAAGATCAAGAATTTACCTTTAATATTGAAAATATTTATAAAAATCGAAATGGTCGCGGTAAAATAATCGCAAAAACCGCTGCATCGGATCAAGCTTCTGTAAAAATTACTGGTGGGATTAATATCAAAAGAAAAGGCGGAGGAACTGATGCACATTTAAAACAAGATTCTCTGCTTTTAAACAAAAATGCTAAAATAAAAGCAATACCGAAGTTAAATGTTGATACGGATAGTGTAAAAGCTGGTCACGGAGCTAGTATTACCAATCTAAATAAAGAAAATTTATTTTATCTGACTTCCCGCGGTATAAGTGAATCGGATGCACGGAAAATTATGGTGGAGGGATTTATGAAGGAATGCTTGGATAAAGTTAGTGATTTGCCTGAGGTGAAGGAGTATGTACTTTCCTTGATGTAAAATTTTTAGTTTTTATTTTTTAGTTTTTATTCTACTGGCTAATTAGTAATTCAATAAAAATTAAAAACTATAAATTAAAAACTGTGAGAAAATATTTCCCAATCTTCCAACAAAGACCAAACCTCATCTACCTCGACAACGGTGCAACAGCACAAAAGCCACAATGTGTATTAGATGCTGAACACAATTTTTATACAACAAGTAATAGTAATATCCATCGCGGGCCGCATTTTTTAGCTGAAGAAGCAACTGTAATGTATGAAGATTCTCGCAGAACTGTTGCGGATTTTATTGGAGCACAAAGTCCAAAAGAAATAATTTTTACCCGCAATGCAACTGAAGCGATTAATCTCATGGCGCGATCTTATGGTAAATTATTAAAAGAAGGTGACGTAATTATATTAAGTAAACTCGAACACCATGCTAACATAATCCCCTGGTTGCAGTTAAAAGAACGAAAAGGGATTGAAATACGTTATTTCGATATTACTGAAGATGGATTTATTAAATTTGATCCGGATTTGATTGATGAAAAGGTAAAACTCGTATCAATAACTGGGATGTCTAATGTGCTTGGTACTATTACCAATCTAAAGCCAATCATCAAAGCAGCTCACGCTGTCGACGCGAAAATAATGGTGGACGCTGCACAGCTCGCAGTCCATCAGCCTACCAACGTACATGAGTTGGATATAGATTTCTTAACATTTACCGGTCATAAATTATACGGACCAACTGGTATTGGTGTTTTATATGGCAAGGAAGAACTACTCAATCTCATGCCCCCATTCCTCGGTGGCGGTGATATGGTAAATGAAGTATATACTGATCGTTTTACGCCTACTGATCTGCCGAATAAATTTGAAGCCGGTACGCCAAACATTGCAGGTGCTGTAGGTTTGAAGGCTGCAATTGATTATTTAGTTAAAATCGGATTTAAAAAAATCCATAAAATTGAATCCGAACTAACAAAACATCTTTTAGATAGGTTAAATTCAATGCCGTTCATCAAGATAGTCGGACCAACTGAAAATAAAAATCGTGGTCCCATAACTTCATTCTCTATGGTGAAAAGTTCTGCAAAATCATCAGATATTAGGCAGAAGAAAAATTTTGACCGCAGCCCCGAAGTACATCGGGGTGAGGATCAAAATTTTTCGGATAACAACATAGATGATGATTTTACAGAGATTTTAGTGCATCCGCATGATATTGCAGAAGGACTTTCTCAAAAAAACATCTGCATCCGCGCCGGCCAACACTGTGCACAACCACTTATGGATGCATGTAATTTACCCGCAACCGCTCGTATTAGCATGGCGTTTTATAATACTATTGAGGAGGTTGATGTTTGCTGTGGGGTTTTGGAGGAAATTTATGATTATTTTAACAAATAGTTACCAAATAGTTTCCAGCCTTTCGACAAGCTCAAGACGTTTCCAAATGGTTGCCAAATAGTTTTACTTCTTATAACAATTTGGAAACAATCTGGAAACCATTTGGTAACAATTTGTAAACCATATGAATATTTACGCCCAAAACATCTTAGACCGCTATAAAGAACCCTTTTACAAGGATAAAAAAATCAAACCCGATATTCAGGGTAATAAAGTAAACCATTCATGTGGTGATAAATTAGATGTACAGTTGGAATTAGATGGCGATAAGATAAAAGCCTACTCATTCACCGGCGTTGGCTGTGCAATAAGCCAGGCTTCTGCGGATATTTTGGGTGATTTGATTGTGGGGATGACACTTGATGAAGTTCTTAATTTTACAAAAGATGAACTATTTGAAGCTCTTGGCATTGAGATTAGTGAGAGGCGTGCTAAATGTGCGCTTTTGGCGTTGGAGGCTGTTCAACATGCAATTTTACAATATGCCTAATTGTGACCTGTTCGCTGCACTCACGTGACCTATCGTGACCTAATTGTGATTAAATAACTATATTACTATTAGGTAACGCGAACGTAGTGAGCTGGTCACGCAAAGCTGGTCACCACTAGGTAACAATAGGAATATGAATATCCACAAAAAAATGAAAATATCGGCAATACTCGAAATAAACCCCAAAGCAATTGAGGTATTCGAAAAATACGGCCTTCATTGCGCGCACTGCGAACTTGGAAAGGTTGAGACTTTAGAAGAGGGTGCGAGAGGGCATGGACTGACGGAAAAAGAGGTGGAAGAAATGGTAGGATTAATAAACTTAGCCCCTTAATATACGCACAGCCCCAAAATGCATATTATTATCTGCGGTAGTGGCCATACCGACTGTAGTATCTTTTTTATGAGGGTTGTAATGTATAACATTTATAGGTACTGTATTCTCCCCATCTAGATCACCACATTCCATTATTGCAGTCCTCCAATTCTCATTGCCTTCTATAAAAAATGTTTCTGTAACAGCTTCACTGGCAGCAACTACACCTTTTTTATTATCTCTATCATAATCTATAGGCTGCTCAGGCCTTTCCGGAAGAATATACCCGGCTTCATGTACGGCATCACGTATTTGTGTATAATTCCCCAGTCTTCTGGCATCCTTCCCTACCTCCTGCAAAATTACATCTCTGTCCGGAGTATCTGTTGTAATTGTAATTACATCTCCTTCATCATCAAAGGTTATAATCACAGGTTCAACTCCCCTATCCCTTATACACAAATCTCCATTAGAATAAACTCCTATAAGCTGTCCCCCACCCTGCATTTTTGCCGCTTTTTTAAGTAAAGAACTTTTATCTAACAATAATCTTTCTTCAATTTCATCCCACGATTCAGCATCTGCTATTTTACCTTCATTGATATCAGATTGATAATCATCAATTGTTTTATCTTCCTCTATAACAACAATACCTCTATTAAAATCTTCATGAAGTTGTTCAAGGCGTGCCTCCAGAATTTCCTCTGAAATTTCGCCCTTATCTGTAATTTCTGCATCAATGATTTCTTCATCATCTTCAGGATCTGATATCCTCTTAAATTCAATTTCTTTGTCTAATGCACCTGCTAATTCTTTAATTACGTCGTCAGCCGACCCATCAGCCTGTAAAATTCTGACAGCTAGCTCAGCTCTGACACCCAGCGCGACATCTGCTAATTTGCCGATTTTCGGCTTCTCATTAGGCTGCTGTTCTTCAGTGGTTTGCTCTTCAGTTTTATCTTCTGGTGTTTCTGACATAGTAATCAATGGTTAATTAGCTAATAAAGGCTATTATTATATACATCAATTATTATTTGTCAATAAGTGTTGACAAAAATACTATTATATGATAAACTTATTTTCCTGCTAAAATATAACTTATTAACTATGAATATTATGAAAAAATATTTAATTTCTTCACTACTAGCAGTAGTTATTTCTTTATTCGGCTTCTACTCATATAGCCATGCGGCAAATTACACATGTAGTGATACTGATGGTGGATATGACCTTTATACAAAAGGAGTTCTTGATATATTTTCACCATCAACAGGGCGCTACACAGTAGATGAATATTGTGTAAATGCAAACCGAGAACGTGATCCTAATGGCGATTACATAGAAGAGTTGGTTTGTTTAGATAATGATCCTACTTATGCATATGAGCACAGGCTTCGCAGATGCCCAAACGGATGTAATAATGGTAAATGTGTAAGCGGTTTTTCTAAAAACAAACTCCCGGATGTAACCATTACAGATATCAAAGTACTGCCTAAACAAACAATGACTGGAGGTTATGAAGTCTATCCGGTTAGAGTGTATTTTAAAAATATTGGAAATGCGGTTGCCAAACAAGTTAACGTAAGAACAAATTACAGCCCTAAGCAACTATATTTAGTATCAGACAGTAACAATAATACTTATTTTGAATATCAAAGCGATAGTACATTTGCAATTCCACAGGTAAATAAAACAGAATTACAGCCGAACGAAACTTATGAATGGTGGACTTATATCAATCCTGATGCAAGCGGTTATCTTACTATAGATGCCGAAGTTGACTACGATAATCAGTTAAATGAAGAAAATGAAAATAACAATTATTTATCTAAGCAATTTTATGTTGATGCTGTAGCAAATAATGGTGATATTCGAGATGCTAACGGACAAAATATTATCACCCCTCCTCCTTTTACACCTAGTATGCCTAGTATATACTGTGGTGATTCTTCCGGAAATGATGGATTTTATGAAGCATGTATTGGGAATAAAATAACTCATTATCCAAGCGGTGCAGAAGCAACATTAATTGATTTTAATTCAAATTATGCGCAATTTGTTCTAGGGAAAACATCGTCATTTATGATTGATGTATATAAAAATCAACCGGTTACTATTACATCAAATAACGGCACACCTGTTACTTATTCTTACAATCTCGAACAACAAAACGGTGTTACGGTTGCAATTACATCAAGTCCAATACCAATACATAATACAAGCCTGCATACAGTTAATGGTCAATTTTTATTCGAAAATGGTAGCCCTGCAGGCAACCTATTAGTGGAAATCTTTGAGGGAGACAATCATCAGCCTATAGATGCTACTATTTCTGACCATAATGGTAATTTTAGTTTTTATAATAAGGATCTCACTGGACATTCTAGTTTTTATGTTGTTATTCATGGATATAGATTCAACTATAGCAGCCCAAGCTTAAACCTAAATGACACAGAGCATTATATTTATGCGGATGATCTTCCATTTTATGTGGAATAATAATTAAAATAATTTTATCAAAAAAGCTGGAGCCCTAATGGGAAACTCCAGCTTTTTAGAAATTAAATCAATTAGAAATTAGAAATTCTAGAATAGTGTATAAGCCGCAATCAACGGAGCTATTAATAATGCAATAGTATTAATCACCTTAATAAGAGCATTAATAGCTGGGCCTGCAGTGTCTTTATATGGATCACCAACAGTATCCCCTACTACAGCAGCTTTGTGGGCATCAGAACCCTTCCCTCCATGATGTCCGTCTTCGATGTATTTTTTAGCATTATCCCATGTTGCACCTCCATTATTCATAGAAATCGCAACAAGAAGACCTGAAACGATTACACCAATAAGCATAGCACCTAGTGCAACCGGACCAAGAATAAAACCAACGAGAACTGGGAATAATACTGCGATAAGCGCCGGAACAATCATTTCTATAAGAGCTGCCTTTGTAACAAGGTCAACACATTTTGTGTAATCTGGTTTTGCTTTCCCTGTCATTATTCCTTTAATGGTTTTAAATTGATGACGTACTTCATTTACAACAGAATGCGCTGTTCTTCCTACAGCTTTCATAACAAAAGAAGAAAAGAAAAACGGAATTAAACCACCAATAAATAAACCAACAATTACTCTATAATCTGTTAAGTCGAATGTTGGCCTAAGCTTTGCAGCTTCCAGTGCGCCATTATAATCTTGAAATAACACAAGTGCAGCAAGAGCGGCTGAGCCAATAGCATAACCTTTTGTAACTGCCTTTGTTGTGTTTCCAACGGCATCTAAGGCATCTGTAACTTTACGGACTTTTTTATCTAAGCCAGACATTTCTGCGATTCCGCCAGCGTTATCTGTAATAGGGCCATAGGAATCCATAGCAATGATCATTCCTGTTGTACTAAGCATAGCAACAGCTGCAATAGCGATTCCATAAAGGCCGCCAAGTAAGTAAGATGCAATAATTGCACCTACAATAACTAAAACTGGGAAAAAGGTACTTTCCATACCCACAGCAAGACCAATAATTACATTTGTACCAGCTCCTGTTTCAGAAGCTTTTGCGGTATCTTTTACAGGCCGATATTCTGTAGAGGTATAATATTCTGTAATAACAATCATTAAAACTGTAACAGCAGCACCAACAACGGTAACCCAAAATAAATTCATAGGATTACCACTAGAAGGAATCATAACTTTTGTAACAATATAAAAACCAATTAAAGAAAGTACCTGAGTTACAGCCATACCCCTATAAAGAGCTGCCATAATATCAGTCTTCTTTTTTGTTTTAATAAAATTAGTTCCAGCAATAGAAGCTATAACTGCAACACCTCCCAACATTAATGGGTACATCACATAAGTCATGGATAATCCTTGTGCAACAGCTAAAATCATTGCGGCAATTAAAGTAACTGCATATGTTTCAAAAAGATCAGCACCCATACCTGCACAATCTCCTACATTATCCCCCACATTATCTGCAATGGTTGCAGGATTCCTTGGGTCATCTTCCGGAATACCAGCTTCTACTTTACCAACTATATCAGCTCCAACGTCTGCTGCCTTTGTATAAATGCCACCACCGACACGAGCAAATAAAGAAACAAGTGATGCACCAAACCCAAATCCGATTAGAAGATGCGGAATTTTAGTATCTGCCACCCCCATATATTGAAATATAAGAAATAGACCAGCCACACCAACAAGAGCTAGTCCTACAACAGCAAGTCCATTTACAGAACCACCTCTAAATGCAACACCCAAGGCTTTATCAAGCCCACTCTTTGCAGCTGCTGCTGTACGAACATTAGCCCTTACAGAAACATTCATACCGGTGTAGCCAGCTATTAGAGAAAGTAAAGCACCAAGCAAAAAAGAAAACCCGATTTTTGGGCCAAGTGCTGGTACTAAACTTAATATTGCAAAAAGAATTAGTGCAAAAACAGCAATAGTTTTGGTTTGGCGATACATATATGCCATTGCACCATCTTGAACGGCTTTTGCAATTTCTTGCATTTTATCTGTACCTGCATCCTGCTTCATTACTCTGTATGTATTAAAGCCCGCATATGCAAGGCTAAGTAAACCTGCAGCGAGGGATATATATAAAATTGTCATGATTAATGAATTAAAGGTTATTGAATTATTTATTAACAGACGTCAGCTATCAGACGTCAGCTATCAGTTCTATTTAATCAATTAAAAACTGAATTCTGACGCCTGAATCCTGACGCCTTATATTATTATTTACTTCGTTTCTTAGCAACCTTTTTTTTCACCACTTTCTTCGCCTTGGCTGCTTTTGCTTTTATCTTTCTAACTGTCATCTTGGCTTTTTTTACATCTTTTTTTGCCGTAGAAACAGCTTTTTTAACTGTTTTCTTTGCTGTTTTTTTAGCTTTTTTTGCCCTTTTGACAACTTGTTTTTTTACATCTTTCACCTCATCCTGAACCTCTTCTGCCTTGTCTCGAACTGCACTATGTAAATATTCAAGCTTATCCTGCAACACAGTTGCAACGTTATATCCCTTTTCTTCAGCAGTCTCTAAAAAATCCTTAATCTTTTCATTTGAAAGATCTAAAAATGCTGCAACTTGCTCATGTTCGCTAAGAGATTTAAGCTCACCTAAAGCATCTTCACCAGCATCTTTAAAGGCGGAGCCAAGAGTTCTTAAGCTTTCTACACCGTCTTTTTTACTCTTTTTTAAAATTTCATCCCGAAGTTCTTTCCCTTTTTTAGGGGCGAACATCATACCGAATGTGAGGCCACTAACAAGGCCGATAATATATCTGGCTAATTTCATAATTTTTTAATTAAGTTTTACTGAATTTAATTTAGCAAAAATACAAAGCAGACGCAATGTCTCTGTATAAAAAAATAATATTTCTGAATATAAAACTATATTATTCTATTTCACTAGCCCTTTGCAACATTCGAAAAAGAGGCGACTTCCTTACCCTCTCTGCTATTTTCTCCGGAGAATTTTCTTCTTCATTTTTCGCATCTTCTTCTGCATTTAACCAGTCAACAGTAACTAATTTAGTATCAGCCATAAATTGCTGTACAGCCTCAATAAAAGCTTCATCATCAACTTCATCACGTCTAATTTTTGCTAAACCTACATTTAAGTTATGAAGCTCTGCATTATCAGCAGCTGGTGGAAAACCTTGTAAATCTTCAATGTCTGCACAAATTATACAACTAGCCCAATCAGCTGGTATTTCTGCAGATCTTGGTTCTTCTGATGGTGTACCCATAATTAATAATATTAAAAAATAAGGGTAATATTATACCTCAATAATATTACTATTGCAAATATGATTAATCATCAATATAATCAAAAATCCTCTCGCCTATATAAATCTTATCCCCCTCTTCACCACTTAATTTTTTCATCTCTTTGTGCGCACCGATTTTTTTGAGAACATCATACATTCGTACAATTGCACCGCGTTTACTCATATCTGTCATAATTGCGATTTGTTCAATGCGTTTGCCGGTAATTTTGAATCCGCCTTCGATTTTTTCAACATCAAATTGGCGGGCATCGGGGATTTCGAGATGAGGACGGAACACTTTGTGTTCATTGTTTTTGGGACGCACATGTGCGTCCCCTACAATGCGATATTTTAACACAAAATCTTTCAGTTTATACAGAAACTGGTCAATCCCCTCGCCCGAAACCGCAGATATGAACAATGGTTTCTGTTTCTTGAAAATCCCCTTCGCCTCTTCGATAATCTCCGGAATTGTTGCATCAGTTTTATTAATAATGAGAAGTTGGGGTTTTTTCGCAAGCTCTTTACTGAATAATTTCAGTTCCTGATTTAACTTTTCGTAATCCATTTTCAAATCATCATGCGTAATATCGAGCAAATGTACGAGTACTTTTGTACGTTCTATGTGCTTTAAAAATTCATCCCCCAAACCCTTACCGGAATGTGCACCGTCGATTAAACCCGGAATATCCGCTACCACAAAATCTGTATCATCAACTTTTACAACTCCAAGGTTTGGCACAAGTGTTGTAAACGGATAATCCGCAATTTTTGGCCGCGCATTTGAAATGCGGGATATTAAAGTGGACTTACCTACGCTTGGGTAACCAATTATTGCAACGTCTGCGATCAATTTAAGTTCCAGCCTAATCTCTTTTTCCTCCCCAGGTTCACCAAGTTCCGCAAAATCCGGTGCACGGCGAACAGATGTAGTAAAGCCGGTATTCCCCTTCCCCCCCAATCCACCACGAGCCACAATAATAGACTCTCCATTTTCAGTTAAATCCGCCAGAAGGTGCGAGCCTTCTGAGGCGTTCTCGTAAACCAATGTACCAATAGGAACTTTTAAAATAACATCTTCCCCAAGTCGTCCATTTTTATTTTGTCCAAGCCCCATCTCACCCTTCTCCGCTTTGTAATGTTTTTTACCTAAAAAATTTGCCAATGTATTCAAATTTTCATCTGCTTGTATTACCACGCTCCCCCCATCACCACCATTCCCCCCATCAGGACCCCCCTTTGGGACATATTTTTCACGGCGAAAGCTAAAGGATCCATTTCCTCCATCACCAGCTTTTACAAAGATTTCAGCTTCGTCTGCAAAATGCATGATTAATTTAATTAAAGTATAGCAATTATACACAAAAATATATTAAATCCCATTATAAATAATAGATTTGTAACTAATTAAGATAATGAAATCATAAGATATTTTGACTTATTGTCATATTTTTGATATAATAATAAGATTATTTAATACACAAATAAGAAGAATGGACAATTCTGATCAACAAATAATTCAAAAACCATTATATATTAATGGGAAACAAATGCCTTTTAATACCCAAGAGTTAAAAACTATTTTATCAATAGTCAAAAAATCATTATTTGAAGCTGAGGAGCAAATATTAAAAGAGGATGAAGAAAGTGTTTTAGATGATCTGCTTAATGAATTAGATTAAATTTTATATTAATTATTATTTTTTAACCATAAATAAACATGGCTCCAAACAAACCAAGACAAAACGTTCAATCTAACGCTGAAAATGCATTTGGCAACCTCGACAAAACAATAGATTCTAATAGACAAAAAGAAAAAGATCGGGCAAAAATTAAATCAACAGCAAAAGAAATAACCGCTTTACTAAATAATTATATAAAAAATAAACCTAATGTTGTAAAAAGGATTGGCCTGAAGAAACTAATTAAAGTAGCAACAGATGTTACATTTAAAAATTTGGAAAAAGCAGGTATCAAGCTAAATCCGAATCAAAAAAAAGCAATTAGGGCTTTATTGGAAAGTTATAAATATCAAACAAATAAACCAGGGCAAGGTAAAGGAACAACTGGAAAAGCTCCTAGAAACAATAAAACCAGTCCTTCCGCTGGTACGCCCACAAGGCCAAGGACGAGAACTGATTCATTTAGTGGTAGGTTAGGATCCAATGAGCATAAAGCTTATTTGGCAAGAAATTATATCAATGGAGGAAAGCTGAATAGGTTAGGGCAGAGATTTTTACGCAAAATGAATCCAGATTTTAGCAAAGGACTAATTAGCCTGAAACGTAAAGTTGCCCTACAGGCGCGTAGATCTATAGGCGTTACAACTAATTTTAATATCAAAATCACTGAACGAGATGTTTTAAAAGCTCTAAAGGCCTAAGTTATAATTAAATATCTATCCTTAGTTAATACCTATAAATATATCTTTTAGGTAATATTTTAGTTATATAAATGTCAGTAAAATATTTCTAATCTTGTAATTTTTTAATCTTGTAATACAATAGTATAGAAAATTAATCTAAAAATCATGGATCGTACTCAACTAATTACCTCGGCTGACCTCACAAAAGAGGAAGTCGATTTTTTGATATCCGAAGCTGAAGCCCTGCGGGATAAACGCACAAAAGACCTTGAGGGTAAAATCGTAGCTTCTCTCTTTTATGAGCCAAGTACACGAACTCGCCTTTCTTTCGAGTCTGCAGCCCATCGCCTTTGTGCAAGGGTTATAACAGTGGCAGATGCCAAAAGCAGTTCCATATCTAAAGGTGAAACCCTAGCAGACACTATCCGTATGGCAGAAAAATATGCAGATATTTTAGTAATGCGTCACCCACAAGAAGGTGCTGCACAGGAAGCTTGCGAATACACCAAAAAACCATTCCTAAATGCAGGTGATGGTGCAAATCAACACCCTACGCAGGCGTTATTGGATGCGTATACAATACATAGGGAGATGGGTGGAATTGACGGGCTTACGGTCGCTTTTGTAGGCGATTTGAAATTTGGCCGCACAGTTCATTCACTTTTGCATGTACTCAAATTATATAACATCAAAAAATTCCTTTTTATAAGCCCAAATAGCCTAAAAATGCCACAAAAGTATTTGGATTTACTTAAAGAAAAAAACATCGAATTTATAGAAGATACTGATTTAGAAAAATATATGTCGGAAATTGATGTTCTTTATATGACGCGCATTCAACAGGAAAGATTTGAAAGCATAGAAGAATACGAATCATTGAAAGGTTCTTATGTACTTACGGCTAACGTTGTAAAAATGGGTAAGTCTGAAATGCGCATCATGCATCCCCTGCCACGTGTAGATGAAATTAGCACAGATGTTGATGATATGGAGCAAGCCGCATATTTCCGCCAAGCGGAGAATGGAGTTTATATGAGGATGGCACTTTTGAAGAATTTAATAGTGCTGTAGTGCTATAGTGCTGTAGTCCTTTCGTGCTGACTAATTAATCAGACAGGACGAAAGCACGAAAGCACGACAGGACGAAAGCACAAAAAATGAAATTACTAATAAAAAATGGTCGTATAATCGATCCTGCAACAAAAACTGACGAACAATCAGATATTTTAATTGAAGATGGAATTATTACTACAATTACCCCTATTGGATCTCCAATCGGATCCCCAACGGATCCCCAATTGGAAACAATAGATGCCACAGGCAAACTCATCATCCCATCCGCAATCGACCTCCACGTCCATCTACGCGACTTTGAGCAGAGCTACAAAGAAACTATTGCAACCAGTACAAAGGCAGCTTGGAAGGGCGGAATATCCACGGTATTAGCAATGCCAAATACAAAGCCACCACTAGATTGCGAAGAAAATATTAAAAAATATCAAGAAATCATAAAAAATGATGGAGAAGTTGAAGTTTTAATTGCCGGAGCTATCACTCAAGGATTAAAAGGTAATAAGCTAGCTGATTTAGAAAGCTATAAATCACTTGGAATCAAATTTATAACCGATGATGGTTTTGATGTGAATGATGAAGGCTTACTTGAAGAAGCTTATAGAAAAGCTAAAGAACTTGATTTAATTGTTTTAACTCATGCAGAAATAGATTCAATTGCACCCGATGGAGTTATGAATGAAGGTGAAATCAGCAAGAAACTTGGCGTTCCCGGGCAACCTAACGAAAAAGAATGGAGGGCAGTAGAACGCGGCATCCGACTAGCCATCAAAACCGGTACACAGGCTCATATGACACATTTAAGCACTAAAGAATCAATCGAGCTAGTCCGCCAGGCTAAGGGGGAAACTGAACTGATTACCTGCGATGCCACACCTCATCATTTTATGTTAACTGAAGATATTGTAGAAAAACTTGGCGGAATCGCAAAGGTCAATCCCCCACTCCGAACAGAGGAGGATCGAATGGCTGTAATTGGAGGAATTAAAGATGGCACAGTTGACGCCCTGATAACCGATCATGCGCCACATAGTAATGAAGAAAAAAATACTAATCTCATGAAGGCTGCTTATGGTTTTACCGGGCTGGAGATCTTAATTCCAACTGTAATTACCGAGCTATATCACAATCAAAAAATTGATCTAATGCGGGTAATTGAACTCCTAACAATCAATCCCGCAAGGCTAGCCGATCTGGATGTGGGTAGCATACAAGTTGGCAAACCTGCGAACATTACAATTATTGATCTGAATACAGAGAAAAAAGTAGATACATCTACATTTGAATCTAAGGGAAAAAGTACGCCTTTTGATGAAATGAGCTTAAAAGGTTGGCCTGTTATGACGGCTTATAAGGGAAAAATTTATTCTTAAAAATCAATTCTTCTTTCTGCCCTTTTTACCCCAATAATAAGTAGTATTTTTATCTTTAGCCTCAGCATAAAAATCACTTCCAAGTACTTGGAAAGTATATGGATCAGCTCCAATAACTATTTTTGCCTCATTTCCATTATAAGCAGAGAAAAAAACGCTATCTTTATCTTTGGCATATCCTGCTTTTAGAACTTTAAAAGTCTTTGGATCAGCTTTTTTAACTATGGATATTCTTGGCTCAAAGCGCACACCTCCTCCGAATTCAACAGCTGTAAAGACTAAATTTTTGTCCTTAGAATAATTCCCATCTAATGGTATAAAAGTATTTGGATCAGCTTTTTTTATTTTAAAAATACCATCTACCCTTGTTGATAAAAAAACTGAATTTTTATCTAAACCATAATGTAAATATTTAAAATCTTCCAACCCTTTTGAGCCTAAGTATTTAAAGGTAGAGTTATCAGCCTCAGTAACTATTTTATTATGGAAAAAGACTGAATTTTTATCCTTTGTATAATAATTTCCCAATAACTGAAATGAATTTGGATCAGCTTTTTTTATCATATAAACATGAGAACCATCACTCGTCGCCACAAAAACTGAATTTTTATCCCTAGAATAATATCCCGCTAATAATTGAAATGTTTCTGGGTCAGATCCTTCTATTTTAACATCATAAATAAAAGAACCGCTCTCTACTGCTAAAAAAGCTGAATTTTTATCTAAGCCATAATGTAAATTAAATTTTTCAAAATATTTCGAATCTAAAACCTTAAAAGTATTGTAATCAGCCTTAATAATTTTTTCATCTTTGAAGAAAACTGAATTTTTATATTTATAAAAACCATTTCCTAAGTCTATTTTTGTGAATACTTTTTTATCTACCTTTTGATTCAATGCCTGTGTAGGAATATTGTTATTACTACATCCACTAAATAAAATTATAATAACGAAAAAGAGAAATGATTTTTTAAAAATATGCATATTTTTGATTAAAAATAATTACAACTTATTTTATAGCATAAAACTAATTTGTAGACCAATCTAATATTTGCTTTTTCACCCTACATATGCTATAATATAAGGATAATACTATAATAATATGCCAGATTCATCCGGAGGAAACCATAAACTAGCCGACAGAGCAGCTGCTGTAAACCAGCAGGCCAAAGAACGTGCTGTGCAGGAAAAAGCAAAACAAATGGATATGCCGTATGTTAATTTAATGACCATGCCGGTTGGCCAGGATGTAGCAGGAATTGTAGCAAAAGAACAGGCTGAAGAAGCGAAATTAGCTGTATTCTTTCAGCAAGGTAAAAAATTACGCGTTGCGATTATTGACCCTAATGAAAAAGCACATGCAATTATAGATAAATTACGCACGGATGGCCATGAGGTAGAAATCAGCCTTTGTTCACAGGAGTCAATTGATGCTGCACACAAAGTATATTTTTCAAAACAATATAAAAAACAGGAGGAGCTTGATAATAAAGTAGAAGAAACAGACCTTGGTTCAGTTGCAGACGAAATATCTAACCTTGGTGAACTAAAGGATAAAATTGAATCAGCAAGTTATGATGCAGGATTAAATATTATACAGGTAGGCGCTTATAAAACTGGATCTAGCGATATACATTTCCAACCGGAAGAAAAATACGTGGTGGTACGCTTTCGCGTTGATGGTGTACTTAAACCTATTTTTAACCTCGAACATAAAACGTATGATGGAATAATAAAAGAAATTAAATATTTATCCCATTTAAAATTAAATATTATAGATGTACCACAGGACGGCCAATATTCCTTTAAAATAAACGAAAAACAGATTAATGTTCGTGTTTCCACATTGCCTACTCATTACGGCGAAGCTACTGTGATGCGCCTATTGGATTCACAAAGGGCAAAGCTATCACTAGAAGATCTTGGCTTTGAAAAAGATGCCCTACAGCATATGCAGGAAGCATCCCAACTTAGTCATGGAATGATTTTAGCGACTGGCCCGACAGGAAGTGGTAAAACTACAACGCTTTATACAATACTGCAGTCAATTGATACAAAAACAAAAAAAGTAATCACTTTAGAAGACCCAATTGAATATAATCTGGAAGGCATATCACAAAGTCAGGTGCAGGAAGATAAAGATTATGATTTTGCATCCGGCCTGAGGGCAATTTTACGACAAGATCCTGATGCGATTATGGTTGGTGAAATACGTGATTTGGAAACCGCGGAAACTGCTGTGCAGGCATCGCTTACTGGGCATTTAGTGATTTCTACGCTTCATACTAATTCTGCAGTTGAATCTATACCAAGGTTAATCAATATGGGCTTAAAAAGCTTTATATTGGCTCCTGCAATAGATTTAATTGTAGCCCAAAGACTTGTACGTAAGCTTTGCCCAGATTGTGCAGAAGCGCAACCCATTACAGAAAGTGAAAAACAGCACATAAGTGAAGTTCTTGAATCTATTAAAAATAAAGGAATTGAAACTCCTGAAATCCCAACTGAATTAAAACATACAAAAGGATGTGAAAAATGTGGGAATAGTGGCTTTAAAGGCCAAATTGCCATTACAGAAGTACTTCGTTTTGATCAAGGGCTTAGGGATATGATTTTAGAAAATAAACCTATGCCGGAAATTTACGAATATATAAATCAAAATTCCAAAATGCTTAATTTAAATGAAGACGGAATTTTGAAAATTATTAAGGAAATAACTACATTAGAGGAGGTTGATAGAGTAGCGAAGTAATTTCGCATTTCGCATTTCTGATTTCGCATTCAAAAGTCACATTCCGTATTCGGCATCTTACTTATAATTAATTAGTCAATATCTGTTAATCTGTATTTGTACTATCTAATTAGTTAGTAAATGCTAAATGATGATTGGAACATGACAATGCGAAATCAGAAATGCGAAATGCGAAATAAAAAAGCCTCTTTTGCTTCGCTGCAAGAGGCTTTTTTAGGTTTTTTTACCCAAAATAAAAATTATAACAATTTAAACCTCTGTAATATTTTATCAGTAAAACCTTTTGGTAAATTCTGATCAATCTGAAGCTCAAATATAAAATTATTATATGTAAATATATAATAAAAATCTGTAAAATCCTGATAAGCAATTGCTGGCTGACCACCTATTGTTAAATCAGCCATTTTTGAAGGACTTCCTATATTTTTCCATGCCTGCTCAGCAGTTATTGGGCCGCCACCTGGGGCAAGGCTAACATTAATAACATAAGCTGAAGTTCCATACTCCGCGCTATCGAAAGCCAATTTGTATTGCCCAGACCCATCAGGCTTTATGTCTGATACTTTCTTAGCCTTCCAATCTCTTATATAATCCGACGTAAATAAACCCTCTTCCATAAAACGAAACCAGTAATATTCCGGATGTGTAATGTTCGAAGGAGTATTAGGTGTTTTAAATCCTTCCATTAATTTTGTTTCTGTTTTAAGTGTAAGTGCAGTATTGTGAAATGTTATTGTAAAATGAGCATTGCCATCTATAAATGTATAATGCGTAAAGCCAGGGCCATTAGAATCCCCATAACCTATAGCCTTTTTGCCGGCAATGGTTAGATCATGAACTTTAATAAAATTACTTGGCATCGTTTTCCATAATTCATCCATTGTTTTTGGCTGAGAATTATCGAGATACCTCATATTTACAAAATAAACATACTGTTTGCTTGAGTTCTGGAACTTTAATACATAAGAACCTTGTGGGTTTGAACCGGAAAGAGTATTGGTTTTAGTAGTTGTCCAGCTATCCGGATAATCTGCTGTAAACAATCCATTCTCAGTGTATCTAAGCCAATTACCTGATGGAGCAGGTGTGCCCGATGAGGCATTGGATAATATAAAATCATTTCTTAACTGCTTCACAGTAGCACTGCTTAACCCTTTTGTATCAATACTAAGGGTAAATTTTCTATTATTATCGACAAAAATATAATGTGTAAAATAAGTTGTTTTTACATCTGTTTGTATATATGTTGACTCTCTATAGGCTATCGACTTTTTGCCTGAAATAGTAAGATCAGAAACTTTCATGTAAGTACTTTGATAAGCCCCCCAGGTTTTTGGCATTTGTGCCCACATCTGTTCCACGGTTTGTGGTGATGATGGATTGATCGTTTCCATCTTAACAGAATAGACATTTTTATTTTGTTTATCGGTGAAATCTAAATTATAGGATCCTGTTCCATCAGGCTTGCTTGTATCGTTTTTTGTCGTTTTCCATTCATCCGGATAATCTGTAGTAAATAATCCACTTTCAGTATATGTTATCCAGTTTGATTTTGTGTAATCTGCAGTAGGACCCCAACCAGAACCGGATCCACTAGACGAGCTGGAAGATGATCCTCCGGATGAGCCAGAGGTAGGACCTGAAAGGAGCTTAAAGCTATTTAATAACTTACTAACAGTATTTGTAGAATCTTTTAATAATGTATGTTTAATAATAAGGTCGTAAATATAATTGCCCTTTACAAATAAATAACCATTACGTGGTGTTGGCGCAGAATAAGTATATTTAACAGCCTTTACCCCACCTACGGTAGTGTCTGACACCTTTGTTAATGGAACTGTACCGCCTGTAGAAAAATCCTTCCACGCAGCATTCAAATCCTGATTCAATATGTTATAATAAATCGACATCACAACTGGAACTTGTGAGCTTTTATCGGTTAATGTGAATGCATAAGGAGAACCACCTGGTACTGGAATATGCGGCATTCCCAGCGCTGATAATTCAGACGGGTGATCTATACTGAAATTAGAGCCTTCTTTAAAGGTTGACCACTTAGAATATGTACCACTTGTACTAGCTCCGCTACTAGATGATACACCTGAACCCAAAAGCTTAAATCCTTTTAATATTTTATCAATAGTATTAGTACCATATTTCACCATAGTATCATCTATCATGAGAAAGAAAATTAAATCTCCATGTAAAAACATGTAACTTTCTATAGGGGAAGAACTAGTGTCTGTATATTTAATGGCATTTTGACCAGCTATTTTTACATCTGCTAATTTTTTAAAAGACATAATTTTTTGCTCATCCTGGAAGACCTGATTTAAAGTTTTATTGGCAGAATTTTTAGCTATTATTAAATGATAAACAGGAGACTTTTTTTCATCCTCTAGTAATAAAATATATGACTCCTTTACTGTTTTAGGAATATTGCCGCCTTTATGCAAGATGCTCCATCCTTTCGGATAATCTGTACTAAACACTCCTGCTTCAGTATAGGTAGTCCAATTAGTATAACCACTTGCGCTTGGAGCTACAGGCTTAGGAGTAAGTAATTTTACACCCTGAAGTAACTTATTAGTAGTATTTTGTTTATCCTTAATGTAGCCCGTACCAATTAAAATATCATAAATTACATCATTATAAATAACTGTATAATATGTATTTTCTTTTTTAATATTGTCTTTATAAGTTATTGCCTTTTGACCATTAATTGTGATATCTGATTTATTTTGAAAAATGCCAAATTTCTGCCTTTCCTGCCATAACTTATCGATATTTTTTCCTTGTGCACCTAGTGTCATTACGCCAAAAGTATTTTTATTATTCTTGTTATAAAAATAAAAAGCATTTAATGGCGTAGGCTTTTTCATAGTCCATTCATCTGGATATTCAACTATAAAACTATCTTTTTCAGTATAAGTTAACCATTTACTATACCCGCTTGTTGTAGCTGGTGTTGGAGTACCGCCAGAACCTGAGCTAGAAGTTGTTGTTGCACCACCAGATGAACCTGATGAACTTGAACTGGACGAGCTACTGGAAGATGAGGAACTACTACTTGATCCACTACTTGAGCTACTACTTGAGCTACTACTTGACCCACTATTGGAACCCCTAATCTTTGCATTCTGTGCGCTTATAATCATCTTTGCCATCTCCGCACGCGTAACGTAATTACCTGGCCCAAACTCGCCTGTAGGATTACCTGATGGATCTTTATAGCCATCCACAACAGACATGTTATATGCAGTTAATACATAATCGCTATACCAGGCATTTGGATCCACATCAGAAAAAATTGATGCCGGCGCCAACGTACTTGGAATACCAAAGGCATTAACAAGTATTTTTGTCGCCTGCGCACGAGTTACTTTATCGCCGGATCCAAATTTACCTGTTGATTTACCCTGTGCATTTTTATAACCCGATACAATACCTTTCTTTTTTGCAGCCTGTACATAATCGTAATACCATGCGCCTTTTTTTACATCAGTAAAAGGTGATATACCAGGTGCCGTATAGCCAAAAAATCCCCCTGACTTTTTAATAACCATCTTTACGAGCTCAGCACGGTTAACAGGATCGTTAGGACGATAATAATCTGCTTTGTCTATAACATCTGTATCAACTAATTCCTGAACAAACCCATGATACCAGGTATTATTTGGCACATCTTTAAATGTAGATGTGGTATTTGCAAACACACTTCCATTTATTATAAAAATTGAAAATGCAGCAAGTACTGCAATTGTCTTCTTGAGCGTTTTAATCATAGTAGTTTTATTAGAAATTAAATTTCTTCTATGCAATTTATTGTTCTTTATTGTATTAGAGCTATTTTTTGGTGTCAACAAGGACTTAATCCTTCTTAGGCACTTTAATAATAAGGGAAGTAATAATTCTGACATGATTGTTTAATTTGGTTAGATTCATTTAGTTATACACGTAATAAGAAATTTTGTTACAAAATTTCCTGTATCTGAGATCTCAGAACTCAGATCTCAAATTCGATTTATCATTTGTGTATGTAGTATTTTTTCCCGTTTGTCATCCCGACTTGTCGGGATCCACATAAAGAAGTAATGGCTATACTACTAATATACTAATTATCTTGTTCACCGATATTGCGATAATTATTCGCATATTCAGATAATTCGATTATGAGAAAAAGAGTTATAATACAATTTATAAATAACATGGATCCCGCATCAAGTGCGGGATGACAAAGGGTGAATCAGAGATCTGAAATCAAAAAGATCCGCCCTGCAGTACAGGACGGATCTTTTGTTGTTTAGGTTATTTAATAACCGATCTTTTTGTTATTGAGACATTTTGGTAATTGTATTTAATACGTTAATAATTATCTTAGCCATTTCAGCTCTGGTCATATTATTAGCAGGGCCAAATTTACCATCAGCATATCCGCTTACAATGCCATTTACTTTAGCAAAGTTAACATACTTCATGTACCAAGCTCTCTTGTAAGTATCTTTAAAGCTTATTGTAATTTTGCCACTTGTATCAAATCCTGCAGCCTCAATTAATATCTTAAGGGCTTCAGCTCTGTTTATTGATCTGTTAGGTGCGAATTTATTACCACCAACACCTTTTACAATAGCCATTGTCTTGGCAGCCTGTACATATGGAGCGTACCATGCGGTTTTACTAACATCTGCAAATGGATTTTCCATAACAGTTGGAACATTATAACCAAATGCCATAATTGCAACCTTTGTAAGCTCAGCACGTGTTACATAGTCGTTTGGAGCATATGCTTTAGAAGTCTTACCTTTTACAATGCCCTTAGTAAATAAGGTTTCTATGTAAGACTCTCCCCAATGACCTACTATATCTGTGAAACCTGTTTTAGCATTTACCTTACCAGTTGTTACACCTACAGAAGGCCCTTTACCTTCAGCGCGGAAAGCAAAGTAAGTTAGGTGATCTGTTTCAAATGTTACAGAACCATTTTTAACTATAGCATCTGATACATAAGTCCATATTTTCGCATCCTGAGATGTATAAATTCCTACTTTTGTATTATCTGTAAGGCTTAATGGAACTTCTAGTTTTGCTTTTTTAGAGAATGTTAATGCAGTAGTAGATCCAACGCTTATTACGGCAGCAACATCTTTTTGTAATAATTTCTGTACAGATCCTTTAATTACATCTCCGGAAGCACCAATTACAGTGCCTACTGTTTTAACAAGAGGGGGATCAATTTTACCATCCCAACTATCTGCAGCTGTAACATTTGTATCTTTCGCAACTGTTAACTTAATAGTTGCATTGGAATTTGGCTTAATAGTAAGAGTTCCTGCTTTTGTTACTGCAGCTGTTTTTGTTTTCTTTGCAGTATCTGTAGTAATTGCTGTTGTATCTACTTTAACCGGCTGACTGTATGTCTGATTTCCGGAGATCGTTGTAATTGTAGCTGGTGTTGAATTTGTAGTTGAATTAGAAGACGAAGCTGAAGATGAACTTACAGCTACTCCGCCACCGCCGCCACCGCCACCGCCAGTACTAGATCCAAAAGGACCAGAACTGGAAGGTGCAGGAGCAGGAGCCGCAGCAACCTGAGAAGTTGGGTAAGAAACTACGAATTCTGTAAAGTGATTTGTAAGACCTGTAATTGTATTATTAGCTATGTCTCTTACAACGCCGGAAAGTTCTACATATGCACCTGCTTCAGGGCTATATGATTGAATAGTTAAATCATTTTCTGTAACTCCGTCAGGAAGATCGCCTGGCTCATATTCAAATGTAAGTTCTACACTACCGGACAGATCCTTAATAGCCTGGTCAGCACTATCTGTTGCACTTACAGTGTTGGATATCCCACTAAGAGCTGTGAAGTTATCGTCCCTAGGCGGCTTAAAGTTCCTTTCTAATGAAATAGTAATATCTCCCTGTCCTGTATCTAATGCACCACCAGGTGCTACTAATTTCATACCAGCTCCGTCAGAACTTGTACTATCGAAAGTTCCACCTGTAGATGCAGTTATTACTTTAGTTTCAGCTGTAGGAATCTTTGCAGCATTAGCTGTAAGTGTTATGTCTTTATCAGCAACTGATGCAGATGTTGTATCTGCAACGCTTGTTGCTTCTGTTTCGTCATGAAGAGGAGCAGCTGCAAAAACTTCCCAGTCATCATCTGCAGTAACAGGTATTATATAAGTACCGTCTGTAGGATCAACAGGTGCATTTATAACTTTTCCGTCACCGTTGACTGCAGATACAAAACCTTCTGTTACAGGTGTAGTTCCGTCAGATTCATAAACTGTACCTGCAATGGTTTTATCTGATGCTATGGGAGCGGTTTGCTCCGGATCATCAGTTCCTCCAAAATCATAATTTGCTGTAGTTTCGGTTAAGATAACTTCTGCAGCAGGTGCTACATAACCAGCACGTTTAACTTCCATATCATAAGTTCCTGCCTTAACTTCAAGTGAATAATCTCCATTTTCATCTGTTTGAACGAATTTATCTACACCTTCATCAAAGTCATGAACTGAGACTGTAGCGTTAGGAAGTGGTGCGTCAGCTGCATCGTAAATTGTACCGCTTAAGGTTACCATTGTACTGGTAGAAAGATCGATAGTTGCTGTTGTACCTGTGGCTACAGTGCCATCGAATTGACCTACGCCGAATACATCTACAAAGTATTTATAAGTACCTTCTTTTACATTTAAAACCATATCTTCATCTGCTCCGTTAAATTGCTTACTAAAACGTGTATGGCGGTCATCGGATTTCTTAATTTCAATGAAACCGTTCTGGGAAGCTACACCGCCTGTAAATGCAAAGGTAATATTTGCTGTAGTTCCGGAGTTTAAATTAGCCGTCTGATCTGAGCCATCAACTATTGCAGTAGTGCTTAATTCTCCAAATGCAGGATCGAAAGTACCAACTCTATATGTTCCATCAGGAACTTCAGCACTGTATGCGCCTGTTGAGTCTGTATTGGATGGTCTGTGGAAACCTCCGGAAGGACGGTCATTTTCAGTATCCCATGACTCAATAAATACAAAAGTATTAGCCTGAATACTTCCACCTACTGTAACTGTTCCTGAAAGTGTGTAACATGTTGAGTTAGTTGGGGTAATGTTCTGGTTAGCCTTGCTCTCTGTTGTTATTGTAACTGTTTTAGTAAATGTACCACATATAGAAGTTTCTGATGGTGGTAAATCTGACTCAAGCGTCCATGTGTCTGCGACAACGAAAAATGAGTAACTACCATCCTGCCCTGTTCCTCCGTGTACAAAGTTACCATCTGTATTTTTTGCCCAAACTGGAGCATAAGGAATAGGTTCGTTATTTGCATCAAGTACTTTACCGGAAATTGTATAATCTGCTTTAGCAAGTTTTAGAGGAACAGTGGCAACTAATGCACCATCTAAATATATTTTTGTACCATTATCATTCTTAACATCAATTTGCTTATGTGTGTCACCCAAACCTGGAATAAACGCACCAATTTCATATGGGCCGTAATCCGCAACACTTAATGTTACATCACCATTTGAATCTGTTTGACCAAAGGCACCTCCTCCAAATCCTTGCTGATGCATAAATACATCTACATTTGCAAGGCCATCAGTACCGTCTGTTACCTGCACAGGAATATCTATATTACTTGCCTTTACAGTAAATGTAACTGTATCTGTTGAATCGTTGAAAGAAACATTCTGAGGCGTATGGAAGCCAGCACTTACAGCTCCTGAGCTAGGAAGACCTTCTACCTCCAAATCCATTGGCGGTGGTGGCATAGATCCAAATGCTGCAAAATCCGGCGGACCTGCAGATGGGCCTTTAGGCATAGCAGGGCCAACACCTACATGCCAGAATCCATTTTGAGGAAGATTAATTGTATATCCGGCTGGATCCGGAACATCTATATTGGTAAGTGTTTTTACTATAAAGCGTCCTGGTCCACCAGCGAAAATATCTATATCCACTCCTCCAAAGCCGCCTCCCGGGCGACTAATTATAACTGTTACAGGAACTGATGCTACAGCCCCTCCTCCACTGGCTGGTTCAAGTACTATATTTTTAGATTCATCCTGACCTCCGAATACACATATTGGTTCAGGGAAATCCTGACCAAAGTAATCTACACCGCCAAGGGTTACGAATGGATCTGTACCTATATGATAGCAACCATCATTTAAATTGCTATAAACAACTCCCGCATCACCGGCGATTGCATCACCATCTGCAGCAGTTACAATACCATCGGTTAGTGTTAGATCTTTATCCATAGGACCAGCAGGACCTCCTCCGAATAAGAATACATTTCCATCTGCACCTGCTGTACCGGTTGTGGCTGTACCCGCGTATACTTTAACAGTGATTGAGTTGGAGCCTCCTTCACTTATGAAGTAAGGCATTGAAGTTAAATTAGCTTCAACATTACCAGCCCTCTTCCATTTAACACCTAATGTATAACCACCTGAACTTGGGTCTTTAGGTACATTAGGATTAGTAATGCCTCTTAAATCTATTGTTAAATAGTCATTTGCTGTAGGTGTACCTGTTACATCAAGTGTAATTGTAGCTGTTCTTGCTGCAGTATCTACTTCAATACCATCAGTATCTACTGTGTTGTCGAAGGTTATTGTACCAGGTTCCCATTGATTAAAGTCATCCAGGAATGGTGAGAAAGAATCCTGTGCTGTATTTGTAATTGTAGTACCATTTGGGAATGTAAGAACAACCTCATCTCCATCAACCGGTGCAAGCCCGACTTCTGCCATAGGAATTCTTACCTGAAATACATTTACATCCTGTCCTGCAGTCTGGTTGAACGGAAACGCTTCAACAGCTCCTCCGAACATAAATTCTTCGGCTGTAAAATTACCGAAACCGCCAGCCTTACCCATATCAAACTTACCACCAGGACCACCCATGCCTCCCCCTCCTCCTACTCCTCCAGTCATCATTCCTGCAACAGGAGGGCCAAACATCATATTATCCTGTCCAAAAGAACCATAAGTGGTTGTACTATCTTCCACAACTCCTAACCAAATATTATCTGAATTACTTGTAGATATTGCATTGCCAGCAAGATCTTTAATTGCTGCTGCTGCGGTTATTCTAAAATCATTACCTGCAGTAAAACCAGCAAACCCTTCAAATTCAATTGAAAAATCATCCGGATTATAAACGATTGGGTTAGCAGTAATATCTATAACCGAACTGGCAGTAACATTTTCAACTGTCCAGTTTTCAACATTAATCACACTATTTGCCCATTTATCACCTGTTTGCCTGTCATTATTCATAGGTTCTGTAAAGAAAATTCTACAGTTATAATCATCACAGCGTGCCTCTTGCAGCCTTGGAGCTACAGAATCCATTGACCCTGTTGTAAAGCTAAAGCTTTGCGCGACTATAGCGTTACCCGCCATATCCTGAACACTGGTAGTAAAAGAAACTGTGTATTTTGTATTAGGAGCAAGTATATCAGTAGGCATAACTGAAAGCTCATTCCTACCTACATCATATTCTAATGTAGCAGAAACTGAATTACTACCTCTGGTTAAAGTTATATTAGTTGTATTAACAGTAGAAGGATCAAGAGGTTTACTGAAACCAAAATCAATGAATCCAAGATTAACCGGTACACCTGTTGCGTCATCTGATGTCATAGGATAAACAGTGGCTGCAGTTGTATCCGCACTGCCTGATATATCAAATGGTGAACTAAAGGCAATTTCAGCAGCCTCGTCAGCATTTCTCATTGGAACACCCTGATTATTAGCTACAGCACCAAGAATTCTTAATTCATATGAACCTGCAGCAAGAGATGCGGCAGGTGTTATAGTAACAATCCTACCCGATGTATCCAAGGCAACAGTTACTGTAACCGGAGCATCACCTTTATATAAAAGTATGTTACTTGTAGTAATAGTAGATGAGTCCATTGAATCATTAAACGTAACTGCGATGTTTGAATTTGGTGGATTGTTCATTCCAGGACCCGGAAACATAGACTCTACATATGGAGGCATATATTGCCCGCTTGTTCCAAAATTTGCACCAATATCTATTGCAAAATTATCAAATTTTTCTCCACCTGTACTAAAAGGTATATTAAAGCCTCCATTTTCAACAGATTCCCCTGTATCGGAAGTAACAGTGCTTTTAATAACTAATTCATAAAAAGTATTAGCTGTTAAGTCGGAAGTTGGTGTAAATACGATTACATTCTCATCCATATCCATCAAAGCAGCACATGTTCCTGCGGTTGTTTTGGATGGGCAATATTGAACCGCACCTGGTATTTTAGTTGTACCATCATCTGTAGTAAGGTAGATATTGTCATTTGAACCTGTGGCATCTTTATCGTTTACTGTATTAGAGTCTAAAGCTTGACTGAACCCAGCTAAAATCGGCTGATCAAGTGGAGCCATATTTGAGCTAATCGGAGGACTCGAGAACATAAAATAAGGTGTACCTCCGGCAAACCCGCCAAAACTACCTCCTCCACCACCTGCAAAACTAGCTTCTCCGGGGTTTAAAGTTATATCAATTCCTGTTGTATTTTCTGTAATATTTTCAGAACGCTGTTGTTTTGCATACCCTGACTTAGCAGCCATAATATCGTAATATCCAGCTGGCAAACTATTAAACACATATGCACCACCAGAAGTGGCAACACCTGCAATACCAAGTCCATTCAATACAACAAATGCGCTATCTGCAATATTCGCTGCAGGGGTAGTACTGGCGTCAAGAATTGAACCTGATACAGAAATACTTCCGGCAGAAACAGGGTTGACGGCAAAAGCTACAGCTGCTGCCTGAGAATTAGTTGGATTGGCCGACATATCTACATCAGGATCTGAAGTGAAATACCTTATATTTCCTGCCTTATCTGCTGCCTTTATATAATATTTCATATTGGTAGTAAGACTTGTATTAGTCTCCATCTTCCATAAATTAGTACCTGTAACCCTTGTAACTACACCTTCAGTTGTTGGATCACCCTCTGCACCACCATAATACATTTTTATATATGCACCATCAGTTTCAGCTGCAAATTCTTCAGGTGTTGTCTGATCATCTTGAATAGAAGCATATATAATCAATTCCTGACCTGAAATATAATTAATTGCACTCATATGATGGATAAATGGTGCGCCTGCATCATCTACTGCATCTTCAGAAGCTACAGCAAATCCATCCGAACAATCTAAAGTAGTAACTGTTGCCTGAGTATATACACATGCTTTATATGTTGTACCCGCATTCCAGTCATTTCCTTCACTATCTGACCCCGCATAAGGCGGAAGCATATGAATGTTTGTTTCACCATCCGGATCTAAATCATAATCAAAATAAAACCCTCTTGGTTCACAAGAATTTCCTCCGCAGCCATTATTCATCACATTAACAGAAGTAATGGCTGTTGCATTTGGTACAACAAAAATCATTGTACTATTATAACCCGCCGGAGCACTTGATAATGGTGTCCATGTTATAGTGAAATCTTCTCCGGTAAGACCCCATATTAAATCTTCAGTATCTGCCCCGATAACACTAGTAACACCTCCTGTCTGAGGATCTCCCCCTCCACCACCGGCTCCGGATACATTAATGGTATCAGATCCACCAGGATTAATATCAACAGCTTCAGTAAATCCTCCAAACATAAATGTTGATTGTGGATTGGAGAATATAGGCGCTGCATTTGCAGTAACTAAAACACGGATTGTAGAACCACTCGCTATAGTGCCCCATCCAGGAGAATCACCAATATTCCATCTTATAACTAAAGTTTTACCAAATATTTCATAATTACCATCTGCAGTACCTGCAGTAATTGCTGCCTCTCCAGTGCTATCATTATCTGCATCACTATCATATTCAACCGTAAATGTCATTGCATCCCAATCCGGATAGTTATCCGGTAGTGTAATAACTAAGTTATCTCCATCTGCCCATGTTTGCTGGGCTGTATTTACTGTATATTCAATTTCTAAATTTCCATGAGTACCTACAGTGCCTGTAGTTTCTGTTACAGAGTATGTACTACTACCACCTCCTCCACCGCCACCTTCGATGGTGTCAGTTATGGTACCATCACCATCGGTAGCAAGATCTGTTGCCTCAGAAGTATCACGAACTACTATATTGGTAATATCCTGACTACTTGCAGCAGAAGCGGCATCAATGCCATTAAGCACAATATCTTCACCTACAGCTGCATTTATTACACCGCCTGCAGTACAAGTTACTGTTTGGCCTGATACACCACAGTTAAAATCACCTCCGCCGCCAAATGTATTAGATACATAACCTACGCTACTAGCATCCACATTTGAAGGGAAGTCAAATATAACAGTATCGTCATTATCTAAACCTGGTGCAGGGATTGTAAGTGTAAGAGTTGCATTACCTGTATTACCTCCTACTGTTTTAGCATCGGTATCTAATTCCATAGATGCATTTGCATCAGGAGTTCCTCCACCTCCACCTCCACCTTCAGCAACATTTACATCTGCTGAGCCTGTTGGATTAGTATCACTAACCTCTGCAGTATTACCACCAAATGTATAAGTTGAATTAGGTCCCGGTGCAGATGGAGTAGAAGTAAACAACAAACGGATTGTTGATTGACCGTTAACCGGATCCCAAGCACCCCATTTAATGGTAACAGTATCACCAGACAACCTATGTGATCCATTATCAAGATCTCCTTCGTTATCTACTGGAATTTCCGTTTCAGACGCATGATTGGCATCGCCAACACTTTCATCATCAACATTTGTATCAAACTCAGCATATACTCCGCCCCCATCCCATGTCATATTGGCAGGTTTTGTTAATGTGAGTGTGTCACCAGGAGCCCAAGTCTGTTCACTTGTATCTACCGTATACTCGGCAAACATTTGAACAACTTGGCCATTCGTGGCATCTGGTGGCTGGACCACATATGCACTGGCGGCCTTAGCCGTATTAATATTAAAAAAGAGACCAGCTACCAGAACGATCATCATCGTCCTTGCAACAGGTCTTATAAACTTGCTTTTAAAGCAAGATGCCAAAAATGAAAAAATCTCACTTTTGGAAAAAGGGTTGTGTAGTATTTTCATGATAGTTTTTGTTTTAAAATATTGTTAAAATATTTTGTAAATAAATTTTATTTAATTTCAGTTTATATATATAAGGTATAGGGTGCAACACTTATTGTATAATAATGAACTAAAAATTTATTCACGCAACACGAAATTACTAAAAATAGTCTCAAGTGCGAGTCTCAAGATTGTATTCTTATTTATCATAAGAATCTTATTTCAGGATAACAAATAATAGCTCAAGCACTCCGAAAAATCATCTGAGACTCGCCACTAGATGGTTCCCTTGGGGCACTCGCACTTGAGACTTGAGACATGCACTTGAGACTATTACCTACATATGCGTAGGTGGTGGTGTAGAGGAAGCTACAGCTTTTTCTGATTGTTTATTTTCAACCTTTTCATCCTCGGGACTCACCTTTCGGACTTGCTCAAGGCCAGCATGTGCGCCCCCTACAGCATTATCTGGCGATTCTGCTGTATTTTTCGGCTTAGCCGGAGGTGGTATTACCTGACCGTCAATCACCTGTGCCTTTTCTTCTTTAAATAATTTGTATGGAATCTCTGCTTCATTTTCAGTTGCAGATGCTGTTTCTGTAATTTTTTCCTTTGAAGGAATCTCTGCATCACCTGGAACTATCCCCTTCTTCATACTATCCATAGTAGCAAGAAATGCCTTATCATTTTCATCTAATTTAAGAGTACGTATTGGGAATGGAATATTTACATTAACCTCATCAAATGCCTTCTTTATTTTATTGGCAAGATTAGATCGTATCTCAACCCAATTATCATGAGAATCTATCCAAAAACGGATTGTGAGGTTGATTGCGCTATCGCCAAACTCATCGACTAACACTTGTGACTGAGGTTTTGGAATAATATGTTTATCTTTATCCATAATTCCTTTAACAAGAGTGGTAACCATAGGTAAATTAGTATTGTAATCTACACCAACAACAAGTTCTATTCTGCGGAATGGATTAGTGGAATAACTTATTAAAGTTTCATTAAGCATGGATTGATTCGGAATTACAACTTCCGTACCATCAATGCCCTGTAAAATAGTTGCACGTGTATCAATACTTACAATTGTTCCGAGTATTTCTTTCACTTTAATAAAATCACCAATTTTAACTCTATCTTGCGAAAGCATAATAATGCCGGAAATAAAATTACCAATTATATCTTTTAGAGCAAAACCAATACCCAAAGAAAGAGCCCCAAGTACAGCAGTAAAATTAAGCCCATTAATTGCAGCTGCAATTGTTATGCCAACGGTAAGAATTACAATAGTAGTTATCCTTTCAACAAGTATAAGTACACTTTCTTCTACATCATCACCTTTCTTTTTAATAATTTCCCTTTTTATTGCACCTGCTAACATCTTCGCAACAATCCAGGAAATAACCACAAGAATTATTCCCGCAATCCAATTGTCTATATTTTTTATTACAAAATCAACAAGGTCATCAAGGCCACTTTGAGCTTTATTTTCCGCCATATTTGCCCCAGCTTTGGCAGTTTTTTGCGCTTGGCCAAATGTACTAGCTGCGTATGATGATGGGATAAGATTTTCGAACATTATTTAGTTTTTAATTTTTAGTTTTTAATTTTTATTGAATTTATTAGTTAGCAAATAAAAACTATAAACTATAAACTAAAAACTATCAGTATATTATACCAAATCCCGCAAAAAAAAGCAACCATATAGGAGTATAACAAAAAACCCGACCAATGGCCGGGTTTGATTGTAAAATAATAAATACTAAATGTGATTCTGAAATCTGATCCCGATAAAATCGGGAGAGATCCGAAATCTTAGGTTATTTCCTAAGCGTCTTCCTCATAAACGCAGGAACTTCAAGATCAACCTCAGACTTTGGAGCTGGTTTTACCCCAGAAACACTTACATTTGAAGTTGGTACATTGCCAAGTTTTTGGATAGTTCCTGTAGCTGAAGCACCTTGTATGCGCTGTTGCTCTTCTTCGCTGAATCCAGTTGCGATAACTGTCACCTTCATTTCACCAGTGTAGTTTTCGTTAATAACAGCACCGAAGATGATATTAGCTTCGCTATCTGCCGCTTCTGTAATAACCTTAGCCGCTTCATCAACTTCGAACATTGAAAGATCATTCCCACCAGTAACATTAAACAGAATCCCTTTAGCACCCTGGATAGATAGCTCAAGAAGTGGGCTTTCGATAGCAGCACGGGCAGCATCAACAGCACGATTTTCTCCTGTTCCATAACCAACACCCATAAGAGAAGATCCTGCATTTTGCATAATTGCACGTACATCTGCGAAGTCCACATTAATCATTCCATGAACAGTAATTAAATCTGCAACACCTTGTATTGCCTGGCGTAAAATATCATCAACAACAACAAATGCATCAGAAAGTGGAGTTTTTTTATCAATTATAGAAAGGATACGGTCATTTGGGATTGTAATCAGTGTATCTACTTTTTCTTTTAATTCATCTAATCCTTGCATACCTGTTTGCATTCTGCGTACTCCTTCGAAAGAGAAAGGTTTAGTAACAACACCTACCGTAAGAATTCCCATTTCTTTGGCAATATCAGCAATAACAGGTGCTGCACCCGTACCAGTACCGCCCCCAAGACCACAAGTAACAAATACCATATCAGCACCTTCAATTGCAGCTTTAAGTTCTTCGCTACTTTCTTCAGCGGACTTTTTACCAATCTCAGGAACTGAGCCGGCACCAAGACCACGTGTTGTGCCTTTGCCAATATTAATACGATTTGATGCTTGAGAATGATATAAAGCCTGAGCATCTGTATTAACTGAAATAAAATCCACTCCATCAACTTTAGCTGAAATCATACGATTAACAGCATTGCCTCCACCACCTCCAACGCCTATTACTTTTATAGAGGCGAGTGGTGTTATTTCCGGTTTTACTTCAACAGAACTTGAAGAGCTACCAGTAGTATTACTACGTTTTGTTCCATTGAATAAGTTTTTAAGTGTGTCTGACATTTTAAAATGTTTAAATTATAAATTTTAAATTACAAATTTTAAATTTTAAAAGAAAACAAAAATCTAAAATCTAGAATTTAAACTTTTTTGTTTTTATTTTTTGTATTTGCGGATTTTCTCAGTATGAGCTTTTCAGCAGGATATTAGATACAAGGCAGATATAAATTTTTAACCGGAGCGTATAGAATTATACGTGAGGATTGAAAATTTATATCTAACGCAGTAGATGATATTCTGCTGAAAAGCTTAAGGGAGAAGATTTTTGAACCATCCTTTTACGCCAACTAGAGCCTTTTTAAAATCAAATGACGAAAATCCATAAGACCTTCCCTCAAATCTGGAACCCCAAACAACTAATCCAATAGCAGTTGCATATGCAGGATCATCAATTTTATCAACAACCCCATCAACTTCTGTGGGGAAACCAATTTGAACTGGCAAGCCAAGTACCTCGCGTGACATATCAAGACAACCTGGAATCTTTACACCAGCACCTGTAAGAATTGCACCAGCCGGAAGCATTCCATCACGTCCGATTGAACGAAGTTCATCTTTAACCATTACAAATATTTCGTTATATCTGGCCTGAATAATTTCAGACATATGCTTTTTCGAAACTTTATGGTTATCTATTTTACTTATTAATGAAAGATCAATAGTTTCACGCTCATTCACTTCTTCTGGAGTTGTTGTGCCATATTCGATCTTAATTTTTTCAGCCGTATCTATTGAAGTTCTAAGTCCAATTGCGATATCGTTAGTTACACTTTCACCACCAACAGGAAGAGTAGCTGCATGCAATGTTGACCCTTCTTCATATACAGCTATAGAAGTACTGCCGCACCCCACATCAATAACTACTACACCAAGTTCTTTCTGGCGACGGGAAAGTACAGCTTCTGCCGCAGCAAGAGAGCTAGGAACAATATCATCTATATCTACACCTGCCTGATGTACAGCCTTTTCAATATTCTAAATAAGAGTACCCTGTCCTGTAATTATATGGGCATCTACCTCAAGGCGTACTCCGATCATACCAACAGGATTTTTAATTCCCTTCTGATCATCTACAGAAAAAGACTTAGGAATTATACGAAGAATTCTGCGATTAGATGGCATAGATACTGCCTGAGCTGCTTCTAATACTCTATTTATATCATCTTCAATAATTTCTGACCCCGCATGAGATATTGCAATAACACCCTTACTATCGAAAGACTCAATATGATTACCACTAAGACCCACAAATACATGATGAATTGGTGCTCCTGACATTCTTTCTGCGTCTTCAAGCGCTGCTGAAATATTACTTATAGTCTCATCTACATCGATAATATTACCCTTGCGCATGCCTGTAGATGGAGATACTCCAACACCTATTATGTTAGGCATTTTCTTTTCCTCTTCTAGAAGTGCAATAACTGTACGTATTTTTGAGCTACCAATATCTAGACTAGCTACAATTTGTTCTTTCGGCATAATTTATTGTGATTATTAATGAATGAATATAAAATTTGATCGAGGCAACTTCCTTTTATTAAAACGAAAAACACATCAAAACACAGTAAATACAAAATAACAATTTCAGAACATATGAAGTCTACAGGAGTTAGTTTTCTTTGACAAACCTTTTTTATAAAAAAGCCTCTATAAATAGGGTGTGTTCAAATTTTGTATTCAAAGTATTTGGCTTATATAAAATAAAAAGATATGAACACAATTTTTGTATCAAAAAAAACTATATTTAGTGTAAATTTTGTAAATTATAGTGAAATTATGAATAAATTTTTTGTACCAATAGAATATGTAAAAATAAAAAAAGTGTTCATAAAAAATATTAGTACAAATATATGGCTTATATAAATGAGATTATGATTATAATGATTAATAGCCTAAATCATTAGTACTTTTTTAAGATCTTTATAAGACATTGTTTTTGGCTAATTGATAGGAAAAATAGGTGAACAAAAAATTTATTCAAAAATAAATATACTAATTATCCTTTACAATATACATTGTACGGTATTAACTCAGCACATACTCCTTTTCTATCTATCTG
>CAYWJA010000010.1:0-44763 GCA_964458485.1 uncultured Candidatus Peribacteria bacterium
TGGTTTGTGTGCCTTTGCCACCAAAGGCACGAAAAAAAATACACCGGACTGAGATTATTAACGGAAAAAAGAGAGGTTAAACCGATATAACTGAATAGGAATAGAGAAAGAGAGTCATGTGCGGAATCTCGTACAATGTATATTGTACAATACAATTGACATCTATAAATTATACTGTTATATTTTTTTACTAACCCTTTGTAATAATGGCAGAAATTCAAAGTAAGCTTGTAGGTAAGCATAGAGGCGTATTGTCTGTGAAGGAAGACATACCCTCAAAAAGCGCTTTGGCTAATGAATTTAGAGACATATTATGGTCTCTTCTTTTTGAGCCTGTTGGTCAAGATAATAATACTGATAAATGTGGGAGATGTAACAAGCAGGGTCATTCCAGATTAAAATGGACACCTGTGGTTTTATATCCAAAGGGAGACAAAGAGCCAGTTACAGTGAATTTAATGCATTCAAATAGACGAAGGGGTGTAATGCGTGCAGCAGGCAAAATTCATACACAAGATCAAATTGTGTGTCGAGAACATCTTGAAGCGTTATTAGAACAGTTAGCAGAAGGAAAAACAGAGATGCCAAATGGACAAACAAGAGGTAGCAAAAGAAAGAGGGTCAGAACTAGAAAGAAGAAATAAACTATTGATGATACTTTTTATGAATCTCCTTTAGCTTTTTATTTGTAATATGTGTGTAAATCTGAGTTGTAGTAATGCTAGAGTGTCCAAGAAGCTCCTGAACTGATCTGATATCTGCACCATTTAGCAACAGTTCTGTAGCGAAAGAATGGCGTATTGTATGTGGTGTAACGTGTTTTGTAATACCAGCTTTTATACCGGCTGTTCTTACTATTTCCTGAATAGTATATTCGGTAAACCTTCGATGCTCACCTTTTAAATCAAGATTATCTTTTTTTCTTCTTCTAGAACGTCCATGATTTAAAAATAATGGATCGTAATTGTCATCTCTCGAATCCAGATATTCTGTTAGCCATGATTTTGCACGAGGTGACATAAATACGATTCTCATTTTTTTTCCTTTTCCACGAATTGCAAATTCTGAGTGCTCTAAATCGACATTTTGTCTATTTAAATTTACAAGTTCACTTATGCGTAACCCTGTTGAATATAGCATTTCCAATATTGCACGATTTCTGAGTCCGGTTTGTTTACCGTTATTTAAAGCTCTAAATAATCGTTCAAGCTCTTCACGCGTTAAGTATTCCACATGCCTATCCGGAATTTTTGCTAAATCCACTTTTTCCGGTGCTATTACTTTCCAATCGTTTTTTACGCAGTATTTTAAAAAGGCACGTAGCGCAATAATATGATAATTTTGAGTTTTTACACTAAGTGTTTCCTCTTTTTTGAATTTATATCTATTTAAATACAGGCGATATTTTTTAATTATTTTTTGATCGATTTTATTTATTTCAATATTTTCTGCAAACTCTAAAAATCTACTTAGATAGTGTTTATAATTGATCAGAGTTCTGTCTGATTGGTTTTTATCTATTTCGCAGTGTTCGAGGAATTGTTTGATTGCTGATTTTAATTGCATTTTTTTGAGTTGAGTATCAATAGGTCCCGACTTGTCAGGATCACTACTTATTATTGTACGGGATTCCTCAGATAAATAAAAATAAAAAAATAAGATAGTCTGAACAGGCGGCCGTGGAGTACACGGCACGCCTGTTCGGGTGTTGCCACAACGATCGCGACTAGGCCGGACCGTTGCTATTAAGCTAAATTAGGCTATTTTTTGGAGGGCTAGAACCTGATTTTCCACGACGCGAACCCTCCGTTCGGCGTCGGGGTGAAGGTGGGGAGGAGTTGGGCGGCGCGTCTGGCTGCCGCGCTCTGCTCCTTGTGGTGGAGGTAGAACAGGATGGCGCCGGTGATGGCCATGGCGCCGCCGGTGGCGGCGCTGATGATGCCACCGGTTTCCAGGCGCTTGGCGAGCGCCTCATCATCCTGTATCTGCTGGTTGTAGGGGCCACCGTCCTCCAGCCACTTCTTGATGTCGCTGTTCTTCTGGCTGGAGGCGATCAGGCACCCGCCACCCGCGAGGGCGGCCAGTCCGCCGACCACCATGCCGCTGATTCCCAGGTTGCGTTTGAACCTGCTTGTTTTGGGCAGGGGGAGTGGCTTGGGCTTCGGTTTGGGCGGATCGGGCTTGGGCTGCACCACCGGTTGGGTGGCGGGCCTCGGCTTCGGTTTGGGTGGATCGGGCTTCGGCTTGACCACTGGTTTCGGTTTTGCGGCCTCGATCTTTGCCTGCAGCTCCTTGATGCGCATCTGGGTGTCGGCCGCGTTCATCGGCTTGCTATCCAGATATCGGTTGTAGTTTGTGATCGCATCTTTGTACTGCCCCAGCGCTTCGTGGCACCGGGCCATGCTGTACAGGTAGATCGGGGCAGGCCACAGTTTGTTGGCCTGTTGGAAGAATGGCAGGGCGTCCTTGTGGTTGCCCTGGTCGTAGAACCTCTTACCCATTTTGTAGGTTTCCACAGAGGCCTTGCTCTTCCGGCAGGTGTTCAGCACAGTGGTAGTGTTGTGCTTCCACCCCTTTTTCTTGCACACCTTGCGACATGCTTTCGTTGTGGGGGTTTTGCACTCCTTTCTGGCATCCTGTCTGGGGCCAGCCAGCGAGGTCACCGGGTTGATGAAGATGATGATCAAGAAGGCCAGCGCGGCCAGGTTAAAACGGGACATGTTTCCTCCTCCGACACCTTCGGTGTCGAAAAAAATGTGTAAACCCGCCATTGGCGGACTCGGTTCAATGGTTGGTTTAACCCCCCAGCCACCTTATCAGGAGGAGCTAAAACCAACCATTGAACTATTTTTGGACGCATATGTACGTCCACTAGCCTAATTTTTAAAGGTCACTACAAAAATTGTAGAGATGATAGTTTATCATATCCCTTTTAATATATGCAAGCCCTAAATATTTAGATATGTCAATATTGAGCCTCAAGTGTTATGCAAGGTATACAATAATAGCCCCGCTTGATTGCTCTCTACGCTGATCCCATTTGTAGCTATGTACAATATTTTGCCTTCTTAATTCAATTACTCTATCGCGTATTGCATTACGAATTTTTGCCTCTCCACCCTCTGAATGTATACCCTTACCGGTAATAATTTGTATAGTTCTTAGGCCATTGCCCTTTGACATTCGCATAAAGGCATCGGCTCTCGTTAAAGCCTCTTTTACAGTAAATAAGTGTAAATCCAGAGAATCTTGAGGGTGTTTAGGATAATCATTAGTGTTTTTATCAGGATGTACATCAGAAGAAATTTTGTTTTCTCTTTTTGCAGCTTCAATCGCATCAGGAGAAGTATATGTTTTCATCAATGCTTCAAAATCCTCATCAGGTATTTCAGGTTTCATGTAAGCTATAGTTTAAAAATAAAGTTCTTAATAAAAATACCAGATTTTTAATAAAAAATGAAAAACATTGGACTTTTTAGCCAAAGTTAGTATAATATTGATTTATCAATCAGTGAAGATAATACCAGATGCACCTCCGACAATTAACGTGCTAATTTTATGAACCATTGGTTATTTTTTACATTTCATATCGCCTCCCTTATATTTTGCCTCTTTACAACGCGGATTACACTGCGTTATTTAGCTAAACATCAAATGATTCCAAAGGTGCGTTATCTACCATTTGGTTTCCTGCGAATACGGCATATAGCACTTTTGTATTGCCTCGGAATCTCCATTATAACAATTTTTTCTTTATTTATAGGTATTTATTACCTCTTTTAAAATTCAATGAAAACTTTCTGGCACAAATTTTTAGGCTTTGATCCGAGCAGGCAACGGTCTTTCCCAGGCCAACAGCCTGGTGAAGAAGTAGAACTTTTGGCAGTATTTCATGGAATAAGAATTGTACCGTTTATTATTTATATTATTATTTTTGTTATAATAGTCATTCTAATCAATTATTTTATAGATATGACTTCAGGGGTACGTTTATATGTAAATACTATCCTGGTTGCACTTCTGATACATGCCCTTTGTATACGTTTATATAATTATTTCTTAAAAGTAATAATTATTACCAATCGTCGGCTAATTTATATCCAGCACAGTGCCCTTTTAAAAAGAGAGCGTGAAACTATCCCTATGACGAATATCCAGGACTTTAGATTTAAACAAAATGGTATTTTGCCGAGAATTTTTGGCTATGGAGATTTAATGATTCTTGGCTCTAGTAGTGAAGTTAAATATAGATTTAAATATGTGCCAAAAGTAAATAGAGTACACCATACATTATGCGAGGTGCATCAGAAGATGATAAGGAGGAGGACTATGGGGAGGGTTAGGTTTGATGGGAAGACATGATTTATAAAAAGATTTCCAGATATCTATTCTTTGAGACGTCCAAACGTCCAAATCCCAAACGTACAAACAAATCACAGACGTGACAAACTAACAAACACTATTCTGATTAATTAAATAAAATAGGTTTGTGAGTTTGTTGGCCTGGAATTTGGATATCTGTTTGTACGTTTGGATATCTGGATATCTGGAAGTTTGTTTATAGTTTCATCAAATAATTACAACACTGCCTTATTGCCTTCCCTCTATGAGAAATGGCGTTTTTTTCGTTTTTACTGAGTGCGGAAAAAACTTTATTTTTACCCTCCGGCAAGAAAACTGCGGAAAGGGGAATGCCGGGCTCAAGGTCAACTTGTGGTTCGGACAGTATTGTGCCTTTGCATTCACCTCGGAATGTCAAAGTTTCTTCATTTGGTCTATAGAATGCTACAGCACTAATGAATTCAGCTTTACGGTTTTCTTCAAAAGCCATCCGATGTAGAAAAAAATTCAGCCATTCTTCATCATTGGCCGTAGCCCCGGCACCCCATCTGCGCGTCTTTACGCCAAGCTCACCATCAAATGCATTTACAATAATACCGGAATCATCTGCAATAGTAGGCAGTCCTGTAAGTCGTCCAAAAAATTCAGCTTTTATAATTGCATTTTCTTCATAAGTATTACCATTTTCTTCCACATCTTCTTTTATATGCTCATCGTTTAGCGATACAAACTTAAAAGGAAGATCCTCCAAAACCTCCATGAGCTCTTTGAATTTGCCGAAGTTGTGGGTGGATATTAGGATTTTGTTCATAATGGTTTACAATTTGGTTACTATTTGGATACCAATTTAACTAATTCCTCCGCCTTTATCGGCACAATTTGTGCTTTCCCAAGCTTGGGTACAACAACAAAATCGATTACATCACCCCTTCTTTTTTTATCTTTTTTTATCCATTTGACCAAATTTTTTACTTTAATGCCCTTCGGTAATTTTGTGGGTAGATTGAATTTTTCTAGTGTTGTTTTGATTGTTTCCCCAGTTTTTTTACTTTGTTTACCAAGATTTTGTGCAACTTTGTTTGCAAGCACCATCCCAATACTTATTGCGTGATCGTGAGAGATTTTTAAGTCCATCTCAGCTTCGATTGCATGGCCAAATGTATGCCCATAATTAAGTATTTTGCGTAAACCACCCTCTTTTACATCTTTGGTTACTACATGAACCTTAGCTTTTGCAGATTTTTTGATAATTGTTAATAGATCCAATTTTTCTTTTTCAAAATCCTTAAATAGTGATGCATCGATAGTTGCTGCATATTTAACAACCTCACCCATGCCAGGAGACTTACTGATGTCATCAAAGCTCTTTAATACGTCTGGATCTATCAAAACATAATCTGCAAAATAAAAACTGCCGATTAAATTTTTTCCCATAAAATCAATACCGGTTTTTCCGCCAATCGCAGCATCTACCATGCCGAGTAGGGAAGTTGGTACTGCAATATATTTCATCCCACGCATGTAAATAGATGCAACAAAGCCGGCCAGATCCGTAACCATTCCACCGCCAAATCCGATTAATACATCGTGGCGAGTGAATCCATTTTTTATTAATTGCTTAGTTAGTGCAGCCACTACTTCAAAACATTTACTCTTTTCACCCGCAGGCACTGTCATTATTAGAGCATCTGGAATATATTTTTTAAATTTTTTGCCGTAAATTTTTCCCAGATTTTCATCAGTAATAATCACAAATTTACTACTTTTATATTCTTTTTTGACCAGATTCGCACATTTGGCAGAAATACCCTTGCCGATGAGGATTTTTGAGGTACCCAATGGTGTTTTTAGAATGATTTTATTCATTTTATATTTGACAAATAATTATTTTAACATATAATAATAACCTTATCTACTTAATTATATATCATTATGAGTGAAGTTAGCAAAGCATTAGGGGTTGTGGTCATTGGTTTAGCTACTAGCGGATGTGCTGGGCAAACTGATCATTTTGTCAGATCCCAGGAGTTATTGCGGATGGCACATGCTGAGTGTGATAGGGTTGATGATTTTTCTAAAAAGGGATATAGACTTAGGTCACGTGATTCACGTTCTGTGACCAGTAAAGCAACTGGTATGGATGCTAGTAATACTGCATGTATTGAGTTAACCAGGCTTGCTGTTGAAGAAGCGGCAAAATCTGTTAAATCTGGCAAGAAACAAGTTATACGCCATATGCCCCACAGGGTTCAGGCGAGAAGGTAATAAATATTTTTTGTAGTGATTTTTAAGATGTCTAGCTTTGTGGTGAGAGTTATTTTATGCATATTTTAAAATTTCTAATTGATCTAATTTCTAATTGACCTAAATAATTCCCAATGACCAACCTTATTATATATTATTGATAGGTAATTAGGGATTGGGTATTTTTTAGAAATTAGAGCACTTAGGTTAATTAGATCAATTAAGCAATTGCATTTTATGCAATTGCGCCATCATCTCCTCAAAACTCTCAAATGTTAACGATTGTTTTCCATCGCTCAATGCTTCATCCGGTTTATTATGTACTTCTACTATAAGTCCATCCGCACCTGTTGCTAATGCTGCGTAACCAAGCTGAGGAACCAGGTCGTATCTTCCTGATGCATGGCTTGGGTCTGCGATTATCGGCAAGTGGGAAGTTTCTTTTATTAATGCTAAAGAATTTAGATCAAGAATGTTTCTTGTAGAAGTTTCAAACGTTCTAATGCCCCGTTCACATAACACCACTTGTTTATTACCTTCATTTAAAATATATTCAGCGGCTAATAAAAATTCATTAACAGTTGCGCTGAGCCCGCGTTTTAATAAGATTGGCTTACCTAAGCTGGCTGCTTTTTTAAGTAGGTCAAAATTTTGCATATTACGTGCACCAAGTTGAATCATGTCTGCATATTTAGCAAAAACATCCAAATTAGCTATGGAAGTAAGTTCGGTTACTACAGGTAGGCCAGTTTCTTTTTTAGCTTGCGCCAAAAGTTTCATTCCTTCTTCTTGCATGCCCTGAAAAGAGTATGGTGATGTCCTTGGCTTGTAAGCACCGCCTCTTAGCATTTGAGCACCAAGTTTTTTTACCTCTTTTGCAATGGTCATAATTTGCTCTTCGGATTCTACCCCACATGGACCTGCAATAATTACAGGTTCGCCTGCCCCGAATTCAACGTCGTCCACTTTTACTATAGAGTTTTCTGGTTTGTATTCACGACTTACTTTTTTATAAGGCTTACTAACAATGAGGATTTCTTTAACGCCTGGCAGACGCATTACTTTGCCTTCATCAAGTTTTTCTTTATTGCCAAGTACACCAATAGCGGTACGTTGTGTGCCATACATTGGTTCGCCTTTTAGGCCATGCTCCTCAATTACTTTTAGAACATGTTCAGACATCTCGCGAGTCGCGGTGTGTTGCATTACTACTATCATGATGTTTTGGGTTAGGTTATTTGTTTGCATAATACTTCCAGTTAATTATTAAAAAGGCAAGAGGGTTTATCCTCGATAATACGAATATTGCCTGTAATAATAGGAATGGAAGATGTGCATTTTTTTATCCAAATGGTTTCCATATTGTTTCCACATTGTTGCCAGATTGTTATAGTAATTAAACAATTTGGAAACGCGAAGCTGGCAACTATTTGGTAACCATTTGAATTAGAATAAAAAAAGCCGCATTTCAGCGGCGCAATATTTTTTTATATGAAAATAACGGCCGCTAGCGGTTTTTAAAGAAAAAATAAAATCCCCAGTTGGTTACATTGATTTTCACGAACAACAGTTTAGCATTAAGGTTGTCTTGTTGTCAAGTAGTTTTTAAATATAGGGGTAACAATTGTATACAGTTGAAATACTTGCTTTTTTTAAAGAAGTATGCTATAATTAAATATTAGAATAATTTTAAAAATAAACTAATGTCATCAAATTTTCCAGCAGACAAACAAAATGCCAACAAGGGAAAAGCAGAAGTAAGGGATATTACAGAAAAGGCCAGAGGCTTCCTAAAAATGGGTCACACCCGTGATGCAGCCAGAGAGTTATTGAATGGGCTAAGGCGGCATCCTGATAATCCCAGTATTTTGTGTGATGTAGCTAGAGTAAGAATCCGGGAAGGGTATTTTGATGAAGCAAAAAAAATATTGCTACAGGTTATTGAATCTAATCCGGAAAATGCAAAATCCAGAGTAATTTTAGGGCAAATAGAATTAGATAGTCGCAATGAAGACGGTGATGTGACTAAGGCAGAGGAGTATTTTATTGAAGCACTTGTACATATGCCGGAATTTAAAGGTGCAATTAACGGACTTTTTAGGCTTGCTAAGATGCATAGGCATAAAGGGAAACTCGATAAGGCAAAGAAATTATTGGAGCAAATAACAGCACTTAATTCCAAAGATAGGTTTGCTTTAGCATATTTAGGGGAAGTGCAATTGGAACTAGGGGAATTTGATGAAGCAATTGGTACAGCCGAACTTATTTTGTATGCAGATGAGGAAGATAAATATGGATTTAATTTGATGGGAAAGGCATATTCTGAGAAGAAAGATTATAATAATGCAAAGATATGGTATTCGAAGGCTTTAGATGTTGATCCAGATAATCCAATAGCAGGAACTGGTATAGCTCAAGCTTTTATGGAAGAAGGAGACTTAAGAGGAGCATTAGCATTTGCGCAGGCGGTTATTAATCGTGATCCTAGAAATATGATTGCCTCAGATTTAAAGCAGGAAATTGAAGAGAGGATGAGGAATGCAAAATCTGACAAAGAAAAAGCTGAAGAAGCAGCCTAGATATTTCTGATTTTAGATTTTTGATTTCAGAATCGATTCATCATTTATTCGTTTTTCATTTCACATTTACTTAATCATTAATCCTTAAAAAACATGTTAGCCACAAAACCAAAAATCGATACAAAAAAAGCAGCAGAGGCTGCTAAAGATAAATTAAAAAATAATGCAGTAACTAAAGCTGCGTCGGATGTTTTTGCGAAAATTAAAGCAAAGGTACCGGTTGATAATAAAAAAGTTGATGCATGGCAAAAGGCATGGCTTGCAATGCCGAAAAATAGAAAAAAATATGAACACCTTAAAGATGCTCCACAGGTTGCCGGAGAAGAATTGATAGCAATGACAAATGATATAGTTGACTTTGTTCAGCGTGAAGGTGGTGGTAATTCACATGTTTTTAATAAAATTAAAGAAGGAGTTAAGAAATTTGATTTTCGCGGTTTATTAAATAAAGCCAAAGAAGGTATTGGTCAGATTAAAGGAAAGGCTATGGATGCTAAAAAAATGGCAATGGATAAGGCTAAAGAAGCTAAAAGTGCTGCGGACAAAGCCAAAGAGGTGGCTAAGAAAGTGAAGAAATAGATTCACTGCGCTCAATTTCGCATTTCAGATTTCGCATTTCAGATTCTCATTTAGCATTTTTACATTTAGCATTTTTTTGCAATTTTGTTTTTTTGTAGTATGCTTTTCAAGGCGTCAGAATTCAGACGTCAGGCTTCAGTATGAATAATCAATCAAATAATAACTGACAGCTGATGTCTGTCGTCTGACGTCTAATATTTAATTCTTCAAAAAATGAAAATCTCATTAAATTGGCTCCAGGATTTCGTTGAAATCACTGAAAAAGATAATGAAAAAATTAAAGAAATTATAACTGCACGTAGTGCGGAGATTGAAACAATGGAAAGTACAGGTGATCACCTAAAAGACATTGTTGTAGGTCGCATCGATAAATTAATACCACATCCCAATGCAGATAAGCTCAGGGTTGCTATTGTTGATGATGGCCAAAATAAAGTACAGGTGGTTTGTGGTGGTTCCAATCTAACAGAAGGAATGAAAATTGTGTTTGCACCAGTGGGCTCTGTGGTTAAGTGGCATGGTACAGATGTAATGAAACTTGAAAAGGTAAAACTTCGCGGTGAAGAAAGCAATGGAATGATTTGTTCTAGTCCGGAAGTTGGCTTAGAAGAGATGTTTCCATTAAAAGAATCGCATGAAATTGTTGACCTTAGTCATATTGACGCCTCAATTGGTACACCAATTGCAAAAGCACTTGGCCTTGATGATATTGTAATTGATGTGGACAATCATGCCATAACAAATCGTTCCGACCTCTTTTCTCATCGTGGATTCGCGCGTGAATTTGTTGCATGCGGGCTTGCTAAATGGAAAAAGTTTAAATGGGCGGAGTACAATAAATCCGAATTACCAGATAACAACAGCCCTGCGCCAATTGATGTTGAAATAAAAGATTCTGGCATTTGTCATAATTATTTTGGCGTTTATTTAACAGGTATTGAAGTTAAAGAGTCTCCGAATTGGATGAAGAAACGCCTTACTGCAATTGGCATTCGCCCAATTTCCAATATTGTCGATATCACAAATTATGTAATGTATGAACTTGGCATGCCTACACATGCATTTGATGTTGACCAGGTAAAAGGCAAAAAGTGGACAATGCGGAAGAGTGAAAAAGGCGAAAAAGTGATTACTTTAGATGAGAAAGAACTTGAGCTTTTCGAAGGAATATCTGTTTTAGATGATGGCATAGAGCTTTTTGATCTTTGTGGAATTATGGGTGGTTTGCATAGTGGAATTAATTCTAAAACCAATCGTATTTGGCTGCATTCACCACTCGATGATGCAACAACTACGCGCAAGGCAATGCGCGGGCTTGGGCAAATTAGCGATGCAGGAATAATTTATGAAAAGGGAGTAGATAATGATCTTGCTAAAGATGGTTTGAATCGTTGTATTGAATTGATTTTAGAATGTTGCCCGGATGCAAAAATCGCAAGTAAGGTTACGCATATTCAAAATTATAAGCCAAAAAGTCGTATTATTAACTTACGCAATAGCCAGATCGAACGACTTGTTGGTACCAAAATTGTGGGAAAAGAAGTAAAAAAAATTCTTTTAGACCTTGGCTTTGAAGTTAAAACTAATAAAGAAGACTTTGATGTAACTGTGCCAAGCTGGCGTCTTAATGATGTGTCCATGGAGGCCGATCTTATCGAGGAAATTGCACGTGTTTACAGTTATGATGAAATTCCTTTTACAACTCCTGAAATGGACATAAGCCCAATCCCAGTTAGTAAGCGTCGTGCTTATGAAAAGGGTTTAAAAGAAAAGTTAGTATCTTTTGGATTTAATGAAATATATACATTTTCTTTTGTGGGTCCTGAACTTCACAATAAATGTGGTATTAAAGATAATGACGTAAGCATTGTGGTGGCGAACCCAATAAGTAGTGATATGTCTTTGATGAGACAGACCTTATTACCTAGAATGCTGGAAACAATTTCAGATAATTTGAGATATAAAAAAGAATTTCGTTTATTTGAATTAAGTCGTACATATCACAAAGTTGATGGTGAAATTAAAGAGCCCTCATCTTTAATTATTGCTTCGGCAGGGGAGGATTTTAGAGGTCTTCAGGGTGTTGTAGAAAGTTTAGGACTCACCATTCGTCCATCGTCCGGGGATGTTCTACCATTCCATCATCCAGGTCGTATAGCAACACTGATGCTTCGCGGTAAGGCTGTTGGCAGCGTTTATGAATTACATCCGCAAATTGCAAAGAATTTTGATATAAAAGAAACAGTTGTAATTGCAGATATTGGCCTTAGTCAGATTCATGCAATGCGAATAGACCATAAGCCAATTTATTCTGAAATACCAAAATATCCTGCTATAAAATTAGATATTAGCATTTTAATTCCTAAAAAAGATTTGGCGGCGGATTATTTTAAAGCAATTCAAAAGACAGATAAAACTTTGGTTAAGAATATTGAACTGATTGACGAATACACAGGTGAAAATATTGGAAAAGATAAGCGCAGTCTTACTTATTCCATCACCTACCGATCCGACAGTGAAACATTAACTGATGATCAAGTCAGCGCTATCCATAAGGATGTACTGGATAACCTAAAATCTGCTGGTGCGGTTGTGAGGGATTAGATGAGTACCCATTGTTATTCCCGCCTTCGCGGGAATGACAATGGGGAAAATAATATTGCGCATCTTCATGGTAGGTGTATAATAATCTCCTTTTATTATATAAATAATTTAAATTATGGGAGCTGAAAAATCAAAAGGTGATAAAGTATTAAAAATACCAACCATGTTAAAGCTAGCGGGGACAGACCCCAAAAGAACTATTATTTTACCCGAAGGTACGGATGCTGCAGATGCAAGTGAATATAGGGCGTTGATAGCTACGCTTGTAGACGGTGACCCAAGCCAGGAGGAAATAGCACAATTAGAAGAATTAACTAGAACTATTTTTGAAGTAAAAAAAGGTCGTATAGAATTAATACAATTATTAACAGCAGGCGCTAAAAATAGCGCTGAAATTGAACAGGGCGAAGAAAAAAAGATGGAGCAAGCCAAGGAGGCATTGATAAGAGTTGGCCAAGGAATTGATTTTGCAAGTAAAGATGTTTATGATGTTGTAATCGGATATCCTACAGCTGAAAGTGAGCAGAGACAGGTATTTATATCGTCAGATAGAACACCCACAGTATTACTATTAGATGACAAAGAGCTAGAAAAAGATTTACAGGCTGTTATAGATGCAAGACTTGTTTCATGCGAGAGGGCAGTAAAAACCGACACGTCTTTTAATGGGATAAAGATGAATGGCGTACCTATGCTTGGTGTTATAGATGGCAAAGAAGTACCATTTATTTTGATTCCAAAAGATGCACAAGGCTCTATGTTGGATTTTTCTATTGTTTTGTTACCAAGAGAACAAGGAGTTGACGCAAGCCAGGCTGCAAGAACAACATTTGGTGGTAATTTAAGGGTAAATTGGAAGAAAACTCCTTCTGCTGATGAGGTTGCGAGCCTTGTTGAAGATTCTGAATAAAAGAGTTAACAGGAAAATTCTTTATATAACCGAAACACCGCTTTCTACCTCACTTCAATCCCCGGAAATTCCAGGTGGATTTCCGCATGTCTGCACCACGGTGCCGACAGATATAGGAATTCCATATATTGAATTGTAGAGGAAATTACAGGCAGAAAGCGTACGTTTCAGTTTACCTATATTTTAGTAAAAAGCTGTTTTAAATGCAAGGAGTTTTTCCCATTGGAGACCCAATTATGGTTATTTCCGTTGTTCCGGTTTCACAACTTTTATTTCCAGTCTATCAAAAATCTCCTTTTCCGTTTTACCCGCAATATATTCCCCATCATCAAATAGACCATATTCGTTTAAAAGATAACCTTTTTTAATTGCCACTTTTCGCATCATTATGTTGTGATCTTTGCTGCCGGTAAAATAGAGTAATGCAGCGCCGTAGGATTCTGGGGGCACGAATCGGATATCTATTTGTAAGTTGTCCGGGAAGATTATGAAGGAGAGTTTTGTATTACCTTTCGCTAATATATTCAAATTGTTTCCAAATTGTTTCCAAATTGTTTCCAAATTGTAAACAGATTGTCCGTTTTTAGTTACTACTAAAATATCAAGGTCACCAATTGTAGATTTTTTGCGTCTGTAACTACCGGCAATGGTTACCTTTTTGACTTCTTTAATTTTTTTTAAAATGTTAACCAGTTTTTTTGCAATTTTTTCTATATCCTTTCTTTTATGGCGCTTCTTTTTCTGCTGGCCGGATTCGATTGCTTTCAGAATTTGATTCACTAAACGGTCTCCAAAACCAGGAAGTGCTGCTATTTCTCCATTTTTTGCACATTTCTTAAGATCCTTTTTAGACCTAATTCCCAAATTGATATATAGATCTTTAACTCTTTTTGGACCAAGGCCTGGGATTTTTAAAAGCATTCGAACGGGTCTTGGAACTTTTTTACGCATTTCTTCTAAGAGTTCAATTTTACCTGTTTTTAAAAATTGAATAATTTTAGCAGCCAAAGCATCACCAACTCTTGGGATTTCTTTTAGCTTTTTTGGATCAACATCCTTTTTTGTGATTGACTCTATATGTTGGGCAATCTGCCTTGCACCTTCGCGATACGCACGAATTTTATACCATTCTGCGTCTAAAACACCCATCAGATCAGCGATCTCGTTGAATGCATCTGCGATTTTTTGATTGTAGGGTTTCATAACTTCATTCTAATTACGAATTACGAATTACGAAAGACGAATTAATTTAACTTGCAATGATATTTATTATACTCTATTATAGACCTATACCTATGGTATAGGTACATCAATCAATGTGATGCTTGCTATCCATCCAACTAACCATTATTATTATCCACACTTAAATTAAATAAAAATGATTTATTTCAAAAAAATATTTATCGGACTTTTAATCAGCCTGAGTATTATTGCTGCACCACTTACGTTTGCAATTGAGCAGCCAAAAGATACTGTAAGAATAGAAGTTTTTGAACGTCAGGATTGTAAGCACTGTAAAGATGAAAAAGCTTTTTTAAATCAACTTTCTAAAACGCGAAATGACCTTATTGTTGTTTATCACGATATTGCAGAGTCTGAACATAAAAAGCATTTCCTCCAGTTAACTGAGCTTGAGAAAATTCCAAAGGTTACACCTATTACAATAATTGATTCTGTAATTATTCAGGGCTTTGACACCGAAGAAACAACAGGTAAAAAAATCAAGGCACTTATAAAAGGTGCGAAAGGAAAAAAACAACTTACTTTTGAGGAATTTATTAAGGCTGGTGGTAGCACTAAAGTCGAAAATAGCGGAAAGGCATGTGATATTGATGGGAATTCTGTTGTCTGTGGAGTACAGAGTGTTAATTATTGGATCAATATTCCTTTTTTTGGCGCTGTAGATGTATCTAAATATTCCTTGCCAACATTATCTCTCATACTCGGATTTGTTGATGGATTTAATCCATGTGCAATGTGGGTACTTGTTATGTTTTTAACAATTCTTGCAGAGGTTGGATCACGCAAGAAGATGTTGCAGATAGCAGGTCTCTTTATTTTTGCTGAAGCTGTAATGTATTACCTAATTCTCAACGTCTGGATGACTACCTGGGATTTTGTAGGGATGGATAGGATTATTACACCAATAGTCGGATTGGTAGCAGTTGGCGCGGGTGGATACTTTTTGTATCTTTTTTATAAAAAGGATCAGGAATGTAAAGTAGGGAGCCTTGAGCAAAAGCGTAAGACACATGAAAAAATAAAGGGTTATGCCACTGCTCCGATGACAATATTAACGGCGCTCGGAATACTTGGCGTTGCATTTTCTGTAAATATAATCGAATTCGCCTGCTCTGTTGGCATACCGCAAACATTCACCAAGATTCTTGACCTCAGCCAATTAGATTGGATTGGGAAGCAATTTTACAATGCACTTTATATATTAATGTATATGGTGGATGATTTAATTATCTTTGGTATAGCAATGTATAGCTTTGATAAAATCGGTTTAACCACCCATAAATACACCCGTGTTTCTCACTTCATCGGCGGGCTTATAATGGTAATACTTGGGTTGATATTACTTATTGATCCGACGTTGTTGGTTTTTGGGTAGTATATGGTATGGTTATATCTAATCTAAAATATAATTTTTACTTATGCCCACAAAAAAATTACAAATCATAGATGATTTAAATGGTAGGCAGGTTAAGGATGCTGTTAATTTTTTAGAGAAATTTCCCAACCCTAAAACGCCTCTAAATGTACAAGTTCAAATGGCTGTTGCATCTGTTGCAGGTCAAGAAATGGTAGACATAGATTCCCCAAAAGATTTAACAGAGGCTTTTATAAGAAGGGCTGAGGGGGAATCAGGAATGGGCCATGAGAGAGTTACAAAGTTATTTGGATCAAAATAAATATTATAATTTCGGTTTATTGTGATGGTTTTTAGGGTATAGATAATATACTTGACAAATATTATTAATAGTGTTATTATTCTAATATAAGCTAATTTATTTTATATTTAATAATATTAATAATATGGGTAATGATTGGAAAGAACAATTAAAGAAAATGAGTGGTCGCATGAAGCGTACTCCCAAAACGTCCGTAGGCGCAAGACTTAGAACTAGGCGGCATCAAATAGTTCGATTATTTACGGATATCGACAGAGTTTTAAATGCTGCAAAGGATGTGGTCAGAGTGAACAAAGGGGATCTTGATATTATGCAATCAAAAATTGCTGTTGGAACAAAATGTCCTGGCTCTAAGGAGGTGGAATTGGTAGAAGCTATGATATTGGACTTGGAAGCAGCTGTTGCGCAGCTAAGAGAGAGATTCTCTCCAGTAATGTTAGCAGATGTGGATGAAGATGATATTCCACAGTCATTATTAGATGATGCTAATAAACTAAAAGCTGAAGTACAAGGATTACAAGAGGAACAAGCATTATATTTAAAATCATTAGCTCAGGTAATAGAGGAAAAAAGACAATTAGTTCATTCAGCATTGGATGCAGGGAGGGAAATTATTGGGATTGAAAGTGAATATATAGATCGGGCAGTAATGTTAGTTTCAAGGGCAAACAGGGAATTGGTTTCAATTGATGGTACGTTAAGTGTTATGAGAGCCGGAGAAGTAATGTTTGGAAAACAAGAAACTCCTATGTCTGCAGTAGATTATGAGCATAATTTACGCATAGGCATAGAGCAGCTGAAAGATGTTTTAACTCATTTTGGTATTACTCAAACAGCATTATCTGAGATTGCCCAAGATATTCCTGCAGACCTTCCTAATTTAATAGATGAAGTCAATAAGGCAACAGAAAATTTATCAATGATTGTGTCTTATGTGCGGGAGTTAAAGGGTAGAAGGGAAGATTTTAAAAAATTAGATTGTATTATTAAGGATGGGAGAATGTTGGAAATGTTATCGGATGAGGCGCAGCAACATTTACGTAATTTGCATGATGCATTAAAAAGTTTTATCGATTATGTAGAGCAGTATGTTGGAGATGCAGAAAAAATTGAAGATTTGTTGAGTCAGCCTGATGAACATAGGGCAGAAGTTAAAGAAAAAGCAATTGGTTTACATAGCACTATAGGACAATATTATCGAGATAATCCAAATGAACCTTCTAATGTTGATAAATATTATGATTTATTTAAGTCTTTTTTGTCGCTATTAGACTATCCGCCAAAAACGGTAGAAAAAGAAGGGTATTATAGTATGTGGTGTGGTTCGTGGTCTAACAAAGACAAAGGACCGATATGCATGAAAGATGGTGATGAATTGAAGTATTTATACTGTACTAGGCTAACTGATCCATTGGAATTGGAATCAATGTCATTACCACAACCAATAAAGACGGGTATGGTCGATATAGATGATGGTGAATTTTGTAATCGTTTTGGCGCTAAATTACCACAAGATTTATCTGGACATGCGAAAGATGCTTTTCATTTAGCTATGACAGGTGTCACAATATTGCCCACCTCTAGCTCTCGCTTTGGATATAAAGTTAAACAAAAAAGGAATGGAGATGGAGATGGTGAATCATTAGAGTTACGTACACAGGGTCAGCTTATATTGGCGAGTCTTAATCCGGATGTAGTTACAGATGGACAATTATTAGGTAGTGGCGGTCATTATAAGGCATATGTTTTTGGTAATAAAACTGTTGTTGAATTTGATCAGGAGGCTCATGGTACATACTTTTTTGATACAGAATATTTTACAACCCTAAGGGAATGGAGTCGTTCTGAAATTCTTACCGAAAAGCCTGAAGGATTTTATAGGAGAATTATTCATCCAAAGGGTAAGTGGGATTTATGGAGAGATAGGGTGGAGGAATTTATTACAGCACCACAAGAATCCTAATTCCGGTTTTTTGTGATTTGGATACTTCTGCACTTTATATCCCATTTTTTGTAAATAGTTTTTTAATTCATCACCAGTGCCTCCGCAGGAGTCCGCAGACTCTGACGGAGTCCTGCGGACTTCATCTGCCCAATTGTGATACTCAATAAAAATGGAGGTTATTTTTTTGAAAATAGATTTATCTGCCGAATAGATAATTTTGAATTCACTACCTTCGCAATCTAATTTTAAAAGGTCGCATTTTACGATTCGATTTTTTGTGAATATTCGATCCAATGTTGTCGTCTGAATTATCTGCGTTTCACCAGTTGGCTCAATTGCCTTTGTAAGTGAGTGGTTTAGGTCTTCTTTGCTAATTTGTAGCTCCATTTGCCCAATAGAGTCACTAACTGCAAGGTTTTTTGAGTAAACATTTTTTATACGATTATTTTTTAAGTTCTGTTTTAATAAATCGTAATTATCAATATGTGGTTCAAAAGCGTAAATTGGCACATCTGAATTGAGTAGGGAAGTCATTATGCTGAAAAAACCCAAATGTCCGCCAATATCGATAATACAGTTTTTTGCATTCTTAATCACTTCATCACAAAATCTATATTGATGATCTAAAAATAATTCATTCGCCACATAAAAGTCGCCGTCATTACGGAGCGTCAGGTTTATTTGTTTGCCGAGGAATTTGAAATGCTGCTGCATAGTCTCAAGTCTCAAGTGCTAGTCTCAAGTGCTATGATATAATATACACACATTATCTATTAACCAAAAATAAAATGAAACGTTTTCACATACTATCCTTTGCCCTCGCAGCTGGCATTCTTTGGGGTGCTGGGCTTTTTTGCCTCGCAATACTTGGTATTTACGGAATAGGAGACGAAATAATAGTTCATCTTGCAGATGCATATATTGGGCTGGACTCTACTATATTGGGTGCATTTATTGGCCTTATTTGGGGCTTTGTAGACGCGTTTATAGGAGGCGCTATTTTTGCATGGCTTTATAACTTTTTTGCGGCTAAGTTTAAATAGTCTTGAATTTAATTCCGAATAGTGGCTAGAGTCGTGGCTAGAATAGTGGATCTAATACCACAACCCTAGCCACAATACTAGCCACCACTCGAATCAGTTCAGCATTATAAAAGAAGCATTCAGATAAGTCGCAAAAAGTACCCAAATTAAATAGGGTATTAGCATATACGCGGCTTTGTGGTTTACCTTAAATGCAGCGAGGATCATTAGCTCTATTACAATTATTAACGCTACAATCACATAAAGTGTTGTTGTGATGAGTTCTTGTGTAAAAAATAAATATGGCCATAAAAAAACAAGTATTCCGTTTATTGCATAAAGAGCTACGAATATCTTTCTGTATTTTTCATCTTTATAATGATTCCATACATGGTAGCCGGCAAGTCCGATCAAAATAAATAGTACCGTCCATACAATAGGGAATACCCAGGATGGCGGTGTGGCGCCTGGTTTTACTAAAGATGAATAAAACGAGCCTTCCATCACATCCATCCCACTGCCAGCGTAACCGAGTATAAAAATATAAAGAAAGAAAACAATAGCAGAAACAGTTTTTTCTTTTTTGGAGGTTTCTTGTTCCATATGGAACAGATTTTTGATGAAGGAAAACATATTAGTGCTGTCGTGCTGTCGTGCTGTCGTGCTTTTGTCCTAATGTGGTAATATCAGAGTACGACAGGACTAAAGCACTAAAGCACTACAGCACTAATTAAAAATTATTTAACATCAACCGCACCAACCTCCTTCACAGTTTTCATATCACTCGCCTTAATTTTTCCCTGTGAAATTGAGTACAGGTAGTCGCCGATGTATATGATGCGCTGGATGTTTTTTAAGTAATTGTATGGCCAGTAGCTACCCATCTTTTTTATATCATCATCAGAATAATGAGTAATGCGACCACGCTCACTAAATCCAGTTTTGCTGTTTAAATTATACACTACTGCACCGGAAAATGTAGTGTCATAATTATAAGATGGCTCGCACTTGTCTCCAATACAGGTTTTACCCCTTTTTGTTTTTTTAATTATTTGAATTGGGAAGGCAAGTAGCTCCTTTTCTTTGTCAAATAAAAGCGCTTTATGATTACGTAAGAGTTCAGAATATGTACCCCGGTCTCCAATATTCTCAGTAAATTTTTGTTTAGGCTTTGTTACATCACTTACATCAAACAGTGCCATCTTAAAACCTGCTGCAACAGTACCCCATTTTGCCTCTTCGGTATCTTTACCAAAACCAATTATATGATTTTCATCATATGGATGAAGGTAATTACTAAAGCCAGGAATTTTAAGTTTACCTAGAATTTTTGGATTTTTAGGATCTTTTAATGTAATAACAAATAATGGATCAACTTCTTTAAATGTAACCATATAAAGCCTGTCACCCATAAATCTGGTTGAGTAAATACGCTCACCCGGTGCAATGTCTTCAATTTTTCCAACAGTTTTCATGTCTTTATTTAAAACAAAAACATTATTACTGGAAGGTTTATCACTAACCCATGAAGGAATTGTTGTAGCTATTCTAAAATGGCCTGCATTTTCATCCATAGAGAATTGATTCAATATTTTTCCATTTACTTCACCACGACCGGTGTAATCAATTTTTCCATTATTTAATGCAAATTTATAAACCAATGTTTTAACCCTGTCCCTTCTCCAATCCCAATCTGTGTAATAATCGTAACTAGTTTTATTGGTGGCCACATATAAATTATTTGTAGATGCATAAACATTATTACTTGAACCAAGTAAGGCTTCACGTTCGATTTTACCTTTATTATCATTTAGTGGAATTGATGCAACTATTAAATAATTCGGTCGGACGAAACCAGGAAGGTAATGAATGTCACCGCATTGCACTATACGTTCAGCTGTTTTATCACCGTCTTTAAGCGTAGGAATTAAATCTTCACCTTTATAAACATTATCCATGACCCAAACATTTGGAGATTCATTTAGCACAAGATAAAGTTGGTCATTTATCCTTCTGGAAGTACTATAATTACCATCAAATCTAACAACCCGTTCTTGTTTTGGCTTACTTCTATCTTTAATATTATAAACAAATACTTTCGTGTAAGATCCATACCAAGGGCGTGGTGGGGCAATCATCTTTGCCACAATACCACTAGAAGAACTAGAATAAGATGGATAGCTATTACCTATTATTACCATCTGATCTCCGCTCACATACATTTGAGTTGGCGTGAATCCTTTTTCTGCAAAGCTCACTTTACTTACCTCCTTCATATTGTTTGGCGGATATGCTTCTAAAATCCGGATCGTAGCACTCTTTATCATATAAATGTATTTGCCATCATTCTTTATAATGTCTGCTTCATCTACGCCTTTTACCTGTATATTTGTACTAGAGTAATCTGCAGCACCACCAGATGAACTTGAACTAGGCGATGCACTTGTTGTTGCTTTTTGCATTTTTACCATTGGCGTTGATGTTGTTTCAGCTACAGAATCTAAAGTTACACGACCAATCATTGGGGTTGCGTATCTATAGTTAGCACTTTGATAAGCATCAAATTTTTCTTTAAGTGCATTACATGATTTTATGGCAGGAAATTTTTTAGTAATTGAATCATAATCTTGAGAAATCTTATTTGTTTTCTTTTCCTTCAATCTCCAAACCGTCTCTGCCATTTCACCGCGAGTTATGTTTTTATCAAAAAAGTGAACAGTAGAAGGGATTGCCTTCTTTTTAGCAAGGCTATTTACATAACCTGCAAACCATTCCTTATTTGTTCCGGTCTCATCAGGAGTTACCTTGTGAGCCTTTGTAATAATTTTACTGGCTTCTGCAAAATTAATATAATCCGCTGGTTTAAAATTGCCATCCGGATGGCCTTTTACGTAGCCAAGTTTTTTCGCGGTACATACATATTTTGCGTACCATTCATTTTTTACATCCTTAAAACAATTACTACCAGTTGGGTTTTTTACTTGGCTAGCAATAATTATTTTTATAAATTCCGCACGGTTAATACGATTTTCCGGTTTATATTCTCCGCCGCTGTAACCTTCAATTACTTTGTCGGATTTTAATTTTTCAATTGCATCCTTATTAATATGGACGCTCGCAACATCGCTAAATGTTGCTGCGTTAGCAGAAACAGACATTATTAATATGAGTGTTGTTGCTATTATTGTATTTATGAGCTTTTTCATAGTTATTTTATTAAGGACTAAGAACTAAGGACTAAGGATTAAGTTTGTATTCCATGCCCTAGCATAAATATTATACGTTATTTGTTTAAAAAGGTTACATTTTTTCCACATTGTTATCATATTGTAACCAAGATAGTAATCAAATGATTATCAAATAGTCTTTAGAACAATGTGGTCACAATTTGGTTACGCGAACGAAGTGAGCTGGTAACAATATGAATAAGCAAAGACCCCCACCCACCAAACGGTAGATAGGGGTCTTAGGTTTTGGAAAGAAATTAGCTAAGATGTTTGAAAACGAGTTTAGTCATTTCGAACATGTTAACTTTGCCTTTACCACCAAACACTTCTTTAAGAGCAGCGTCTGCATGGATCATGCGTTTTTCTACTTTATCTTGTAGACCGTTCTTTTTAATGTAAGCCCAGAGTTTTTTAACAACTTCTGTGCGAGGCATTGGGCCTGCGCCTACAACTGCAGCTAAAGTAGCTGATACATTCATAGGTTTCATGAATGCTGGATTTGGTTTTCGAGCCATAATAAATTTTGTTTAAATTATAAAACATAAATATTGTAGTAAATTCTTCAGAGTGTGTACAGAGTAAGAAAAAAAAACGACTAGACAGATTCAGAGACGTTTTAGAGTATAACTTCTCTCAAATCCCAAATTTCAAGCCTAAAATTCAAAATAAGTTCAAAAATTCAAATTTTAAACTTAAAAATGGCAATTAAAATATTATGGTATTATTATTTTATAATGAATTTATTATGACTTGGTTATTACATATCAAAGACAAAATTAATCTAAAATGCAAGGGTTGTAAAAAAATGTGTTGTCCACCCCATACTTTTCCGCATAAGTTACCATTTACCAAACCCATAGCAGATGAACCTTGCCATTTTCATAAGGCAAAGTGGAGGATGTTGCATCATAGGATTTTTTGCTCAATTTTAAAATGCCCTCATTATAAAAAGATGATGGAGGAATATAAGAGATCTCAGATTTCGGATCTCAGATTTTAGATTTTTATTTAAATATTTTGAATTTTTTCATCTTTTTACAACAAAAAACACCAATAAAAAGGTAGACAAGTAGGCAAGGATAAAGAAGATAATTACCACTTCCATGGAGCGGGTCGGGATGCGAAATGCAGTCCCGACCCGCTCCGCCTGCGCCCATTGGGCGGAGGCATGAGCAGATCGTCTGCTCTTTGTTGGAGCAGAGGGGTCAGCCGCCGATGACTCCGTAGAACCACGAGAACAGTCCCATCCTGACACCGATGGTGTACATGGGGATGCCCAGGGCGATGGCCAGCGGGACGCAGATGACCGTGTAGGCCAGTGCTTCCTGCATGACACCCTGCTTCTTGCTCGCGAAGAGCTTCAGGAGCGGGGGGAGGTGCTCGTAGTCGATCGTGTCGCGGAAGACGACGATGGCCACGAGGGAGCTCGAGACAAAGAGGGGCGCACCCAGCATGATGAGGGTGAGCACCTTGTAGAACTCGTTGATGTCGGAGGCGGGAGCGACCATAGCGCCCGTGAAGGGCGAGCTGATGGCCGCAGCGACGAGAACCCACACGCCCTTGAGGTGGGTGGCGAACCATTCACCAGCACCCGGGATCGACTTGATGATGAGTGCCGCGATGATGAGCCCGATGGCGTTGATGGCACCTTCCTGCAGCTCGTGGAGAGTTTTCGCGATGAGGCGACGCACGCGGCCGGTGACCAGTGCGAAGATGAGGAGTGTGCCGATGCACGCGAGCGGCATGTGGGAGAAGATGAGGATCGCGAGGAAGAAGATGATGGCCAAGGTGGCCTTCCACTGTTCCTTGTCGAACTTCACGGGTTCCATGCGAACTGGGAAGACGTAGGCCGTTGCGGCGCCGACGATGGAGCAGAATGGGGTAGCGATCAGGAGGAGGGGGAATCCAGCCACCATGTTGTCCATGGCGCTGGAGATGTAGTAGGGCAGGCCCCACAGTTCGCCCAAGTAGAACCCGCCACCTACGGTGAGGGCGCAGAATGCGGCGATCGCCTTGACGGCGAACACAGCGAACTTGAAGGCGTACCGAGTAGGTCCATCCCAGGGGATGAAGGTGATGGTGGTCAGGAGAAGGACGACAGCAAAGCTGTCGAAGAAGAGGCTCACATGACCCGCGACGAAGATCAGGCAGAATACTGCTGCACGCGGCTTGCTGGTGGCGAAGAACGTGGGGAGCTTGAATCCCACAAACGCCACCACCATGGTGAGATAGACGACGACCCAGAAGGTCTCGACGATGGCAGCCCCTTCTGGGATGATGGGGTTGCCTGCATTCTTCCTGATGAAGTCTGCGAGGATGAGGAGGCCACCGATGACCAGTCCGATCACGGTTGCTTCCGTACTCACAAACTTTCGCTGGTTTACCCAGTCTTCTGCAGCTTTCATTGCAGCTTCCATATACTCTTTACCTCTCAATTGGCCCGCCCAACCGACCGTGTCGGAAGGGGGAGAAGGGGGTGGACGGTCTGGACCCATGTGTCAACAGACCGCTTAGATACCAATGTTTAAGTTAAAGTTACTATTGCTATTTTTTCTTCCGGAAGTTTTTGTAAAACCTCCTTATGGTTGTTAATCCGGAAGAGGTTGTCGGAGTAAGTAACATCACAAAATAGATATTACCCATTCAGACAATCCCTGTCCGGGAACAACTTAATATCTTGCCTACTTGTCAATGAACATTGCACAGGAACCTATAGAAATGCATTTGCATCCTAAAAAGGTATGCCTGTTGCAAGAGTCCTTAATAGCATGTTCAATATCAAATGTCAATGGTCTTAAAGAAGCTTTTCTATTGCCCTTTTTTTCGATTTTTATATACTTACCTCAATAACATTAAAATAAAAAACTATGGGCACATCTGAATCAATGCGTTGGAATGATTGTTCTATGGAAGGTGGCTTAACACTTGCACGTCTTAGAGGTAGTGATGGCAGGGAAATGGCAAATGTTGGGGTTAATGGGTCAGGCTTTATGTGTACACCTACAGGGCATCAGGATGGTATTAGTGATGTAGAAACAATTAGTGAAAGATTAAGATCAGATGAATTTCCAAGACTCCCAGCTAAGCTCAGGCGTCACATTGCAGATATATTATTAAATGTCAGTCATTAATAATTCATTCAGATGTGTAATTGAAATAGGATACAATTTTGCCAGAGCTCATTGCTTTTATTTGGTTTTTTTTGTTATACTTATCCCCTTAATCTCAAGTGCATGTCTCAAGTCTCAAGGGCTACCAATTTACTACTTGAAACTGATACCTGCACTTGCACTTAAGTCATGGATATTATCAATAAATACCTGTCATTAAGTCAATTTCAGGACTATGTAAATGAATTTGATTTTGGAAAAAAGAAGCCGACAAAGCTTGTAATTCATCATACATGGAGGCCAACGAAAGATTCCTGGGCAGGTGAGCGTAGTATTTTTGGTTTTAAAAAATATTATGAAAAAAAGAAGTGGGCAGTTGGGCCGCATATGTTTATCGCAGAAGAGGGTATTTGGCTTTTTACGCCAATGAATCGTGATGGCATTCATGCATCGAGCCTTAATAAGGGGTCAATTGGCATTGAAATTGTCGGCGATTACGATTTACAGCAATGGTCTGGGCAGACAAAAACAAATGCATTGGGTGCTATAAAAATTTTAATGGATCAATTGAGCCTGACACCAAGCAATATTTTTTTTCATCGCGATGTATCATCAAAATCCTGCCCTGGTTGGGCTATCACCAAAGAATGGTTGTTTTATGAGCTTGAGGATTTTAATTTGAATAGCAGTCTTTCTGAGGCTATTCGCAATACAACAGCACCTATCCCAGTCGATTATTATTCATCACTGGATATGGTTTTAATTCAGGTGCCGGATTGGGCAAAAGAGGCTGTTGATTTTATTGCAGTAAAAAATAAACTTTTTAAAATCCGCTGCGCTGAGGATGTGAGGGATGCAGTGAAGATGTATCGGTTTTATAAGTTAATTAAATAGTCCTGTAGTGCTTTAGTGCTGTAGTCCTGTAGTACTCTAATTAGGTAGGATAAAAGCACGATAGCACAACAGCACGACAGTACGTGGAAAAATCAGAAAAAATCATCGCAATAATAGCTGTTGTACAATTGTGCAAATACTATGGTGTACCATCAAAGCTATTACCAATTTTTGCCATCATCGTTGGTGCGATTTTGGAATTTTCGGATAATCCAACCGGCAATGGTGTGTTGGATGGGATTTTGATTGGCGCAGTTGTTGCCGGGAGTTTTGGGTTAGCCAAAGGGATTGGTTCATTAATTTTTAAAAGATGCCGGAATCTTCCGGAGGGAAGTCTTAATGTCGACGATATAGATAAATTGGAACCGGATGATGATAGGGTTAATTTTTGATTACAAAATTACCCTTTGTCATCCCAAACTTGATTTGGGATCCACTGTTTGCGAGCAAGCCATGGATCCTGAAATAAATTCAGGATGACAATGGGAAAATAATCTTGTAATCTTGTAATAGCGAATCTGAGCGTAGTCGAAGATGAGCGTTTGTAATTTTCTAATCAATAATCAACATGGATATTAAATTTATAAAACAAATTCCTTTATTTACCCATCTTTCCGATGAAAAGGCTCAAGTAATAGTAGATGCCTTCGCAATTAAAAGCTTCCAGCCAGACGACGTAATTTTTCGTCAAAATGATGAAGGAGATGGTATGTATGGCATCATTTTTGGAGAAGCTGAAGTTATAATTGACGAAAAAGTAATAACAAAGCTCGGGAATAATGATTATTTTGGTGAAATGGCACTTATGGGCTTTGAAAAGCGTAATGCTACCATTAAAGTCACTGCTCCAATGTCTGCATTTTACCTTTCAAAAGAAGTTTTTGATTCTATAAAAGACGAATTGGGTCAGGAGGTTAGTGATGAGATTATGAGGAGGATAAAAGAAGACTTTGAAAAAACCACCTAAAAATCACATAAAATCATCATCCTCACGTACGATTTGTACGCTCTGGTTAAAATTTTATTTATGCCTCGTACTTAATACTTTTATGTGATTTTTAACCTTGTGTTTCAGAATTCGGGTCTTCCCTTTGTCATCCCGCACTTGATGCGGGATCCAGATCGTGATCATATTGATATATTACCAATGTACCAATAATCTTATTTACTGATATTGCGAAAATAATCGCAAATTCGGATTATTTATTTCTTAGTAAAAGAGTAGTAATATAATTCATTATACGCTGGATCCCCGATCAAGTCGGGGATGACAAATTGTAATATAATAGAAATTGAACCCTGAGATAAAATTGTATTTGACATTTTGTATATGGGCTTACATAATGTACCCTCTATTAATTTTTTAGTATGCCACTCTATCGTTCAGATCATCGGAGTAGACGAGCTTGCCCACGTGATTCTGCTAGTAATGGCAAAAACGCTGTTAGTATTATTGATGCAGAAGATGCCATAGGGCTTTTAGAAGCTTCTCATATCAGGAAAATTTATAAGAGGTTATTACGCCTAGATCCACGGCTGCAAGTAACAAGAGCTTTCGATAGAGGTGGTGCCCACTTTGAAGTCACATTTTCTGATACCTATAAGGCTAAATAAATTAAGCAGAATGATTAGTCAGGCAGAAGAAACAAGGCACAGAATGGAATTGTTGGAAGATAATAGAGATGGGAGCTGGAGTAGCTATGAACAATATTATTCAGATCGAGAGAATTTAAGGGGTCAAATACGTTCTCTTAATAAAAAAAAGCGCACCATTATGCAATGGCGTCAATTAGTTGCAGATGTTTTGAATGGAAAGACACCGCCGTCTAAGTCACGTAATAATTCACGAGGCCCTTCACCTCGTCGTAAATTGCCACCTAAAATCAGGCGTGCTTTAAAAGGCAACAGATGGGATATGACAACTGTTAATCCAAGTGGAACACCCTATGCATTAAATCCGGCACTCAGAGAAGCAATTAACAAGAGAAGGCCTTGGCATAGGAGGCAGCGTTAATATCCAACCTGAAATAATATTGGATCATCTTTCATCTTTATGCTGCTTTTTGCTTACGCCATTCCAATAGCTTGGCAACAACTTTGATTAAAACTTTTTGTATTTCACCAGCTTCCCCTTTTTCCTTTAACCCATCCTCGAAAGTGAATAAAACTGCATCTTTCTCATCTGAATGTTGAAATAACTCCTCCACAACCTCATGTATAGCCTCTGTTATTGTTGAACATTTTTTTATTTTATCTTTAAATTCCTGCACATTTAATTTACCTAGACTTAATGCCTTAAGTACAGTTGATAGCAATGCTCTGCCAGTGCTCACTTGTCTTTCCTCCCTGTTTACTTGTTGCCAATCAACAATTTCCCCAATAATTTCTTTTATAATATTTTTATCTACATCTGATAACCGTGCTGATTTTTTTGCTGACTCCATAGCTTGTTCCGGATCATCTGAAAGTTGTTTTCTATTCCTATATTCACAAGCTTGCGCTACAAGTTGAAAAATATCTTCAATTTTATCAGGCCATCTTTCCAGATCTGGGATAATACCACTACTAAGTTGAGATATTTGCCCTTTAGTACCTTTGGCTTTAGCAGTATTTTTGTCGTAAAAGGAATCAATCGTACGGGACAGACGATCTAAAATTTTATCAGAATAAGACTCAAAACTATGACTGAATTCCAATTGATCCATATTATTAAGTTAAAGTTATATTTAGATATAATTATAGCACATTTTTATAATGTGAGTCAATATTATTAGCTTGAATAAGCAAAAAATTTAATAAATATATTCAATTATTTCACCTCCACCCACCTACAAACATCCGTTTATAAGCAAATGGAGATGGCGAGAATTGAACTCGCGTCCAAAGATGAAGACCAAAAACCTCTACAATCATATTTTGTTTAAAATTTTCGTCTGGGTTATAAAAACAAACAAAAGCAACCTAGCTTACCTGGGTTAAATTTTAGACATAGCGTTCTTCCAGGTGGAGAACGAATGCTTAACCTGCTAAATTACGTTCTATATAGTCAGCAGGTGTCGCTATATAGAACGAGATCACAAATTGGTGATCGTTTTGGATTACGCGTAAACAGGAACGTAAGCAGGAGCAAAAGCACCTTTTACAGCAGCTGTGAAGCGTGCACCAAGAGATTTATAAGTTGTTGCACTTATATTTGCACTGGACTAATTAGCAGGCAGACAGCGCGATGCCTGGATTGCCATTTTTCGCCTTGAGTCATCTCTGTCGAAACCGATCATCCCCATTGTTGTTAAATACCAAATCTCAATTCCAAAATCCAAAATAATATACAATTTTAAAATTTCAATATTCAAATTTGGAATTTATTTTGAATTTTGAGCTTGGAATTTGAGATTTGGGCATATTGTACCATAAAAAATAGCATTTGCAACAAGTCAAATAATATGCTACAATCAAAATTCCTTTAATAACCTTTATGCCCAAAATCGATAAGACAATTAAGCATAAAGTCTCCCCCTCCAAAAAACTTCATATAAAAAAGAAGATTGTTTTAGGCAATGGTCATAAATATGTATCAGAGGAAAAATATCGTAATTTATTCGATAATTCCAAAGATGCAATTCTTCAATTAGATAAATTAGGAAATATTTTAGATATTAATAGGGTATGTAAAGATATTTCAGGGTATGACTCTTCTTTTTTAATAGGTAGAAATGTTGTAAAATTGCCGTTTTTTTCAGCAAAAACAAAGTTAATTGTTGCTAAAAAATTAAAAGAAATTTTTATAAAAGGCAGTATTTTAGATCTTGAGCTCGATTTACAGCACAAAGGCGGTCAGAAGAAAGTTATTGAGGTAAATGCAAATATAGTTAAAAGAAATGGTAGCTTTCAATATATTCAAGTTATGGCGCGGGATGTTACAGAAAGAAAAAAGATAGAAAAAGCTCGCGAGATTTCTGAAAATAAATACAGACAAATATTTGATAATTCCAAAGACACCATTCTTTTTGTAAATGCTAAGGGGGAAATTTTGGATGCGAATAAGGCATGTAGAAAAATATCAGGATATGGCCCAAAGAATCTAATAGGGAAATATGCTTTTAAATTACCTTTTTTGAATTTTCAGAAAAAACATTTGTCATTACTTTCCATGTTTCTAAAAAGGCATAATGTCGAACTTTTTGATATAGAACTTGTCCATAAAAACGGACAAAAAAAAGTTGTAGAAGTTAATGTTAGTTCTTCAGGGCCAAAATCCCAATTTTTTCAATTAGTAATCCGGGATATTACAGCTCGTAAGCAGGCTGAAGAAGCACTTCGTGAGTCTGAAAATACATATCGTACAATTTTTGAAAATACAGGTACTGCAACTGTGATCGTGGAAGAAGATATGACTATTACTCTGGCCAATCATCAATTTATTAAAATGTCAGGATATTCAATGAAAGAGATAATAAATAAGGCCAAGTGGCCAGCGTTTTTTGCAAAAGAAGATATTAAAAAAATGAAAAAATTTCATGCTTCGAGGCGCATTAATCCAAAGGCAGCACCACGAAATTATGAAGCACGATTTGTTGATAAAAAAGGCAATATAAAATATTTATATTTAACCGTAGGAATGATTCCCGGGACCACAAAGAGTGTTGCCTCACTCTTGGATATAACTCCGTTGAAGGTTATAGAAAATGAATTAAGATCTTCTAAGAAATTATTTGATGATATGATGGAAGGTTCTCCTATTGCCACCTTTATTATCAATATGGATCATAAAGTTGTTTATTGGAATAAGGCTATGGAAAATATGACAGGCCTAAAGGCATCTAAAATGATTGGAACTTCAAAACACTGGAAGCCTTTTTACAATAAAAAGACTGATATGATAGCAGATCTACTTCTTGATGGCATGAAGTGGGACGATATTCTTAGGATGAAGCGATATGAACATATTGAAGTGGAAGAAAAAAATGGGAAAGAAGGCATTATATGCTCCAATTATTTTTATGATTCACTTGGTAAAAAAAGATGGATACGTTTTATAATTAAGCCCTTGTATGATGCGCAAGATAATTTCATCGGTGCTATAGAAACTGTGGAAGATCTTACGGAATATAAAAATATGAGAGATTCTCTGGAAAATCGCATGAGAGAGTTTCAGGTTCTTTATCAGGTTAATGCTCATATGCGTATGTTGGATCCGCTTGTGAATGTTCTTAAAAAAGTTTCAAAAGATCTTGTATTGGCTTGCGATGAAATTGCACCTGCACGTTCCCGAATTACTTTTGGGGGTAAGATTTATACTAACCTGAAGAAGGGTGAAACTTTTATACGAAAAAGAGAAGTACCTATTATTATACTTGGCCAAAAGAGGGGTAATGTTGAATTAGGTTATATAAAAGGTATACCAGATAAAGAATCCTTTATGCTAAAGCATGAGAAGAGGGTATTAAGTGTCATTGCCAGTGCTATAAGTAGACATATCCAACATCGTGAAATTGTAAAACGTTATAAAAGATTAATCACAGAATCAGTTGTAGGTATTTTTATATTGCAGGATGGCTTGTTTCAATATGTTAATCCTAAGTTTACCCGCATATTTAAAGTAAAAGCAAAAGATGTTATAGGTAAGACCTCTGAAGATATTTTCCCGGAATGTACATGTTATAAAAAAGAGAAAAATGTGCATTGCACTATAAAAACGAAACGAAACGATGGAGCAATTATTGATGTTGAATTTTTTACCCAAACCATTAGTTATTATGGTCGTGATGCTGTACTTGGAACTATTCAGGACATTACCAAATTAAGGAAGGCCCAAGAGAGACAAAAGAATTTTAATCGTGAGCTGAAAGTTACAATTGCTGAAAAAACAAAAGATCTTCGTGAGGCAAATCGTAGGTTGCGCTCTTTAAATGAATTAAAGGATGAGTTTATTGCGGTTACTTCTCATGAGTTACGATCCCCCCTTACTGCTGCACGTGGGTATCTTTCCTTTTTGACCGATGAGAATATGTTTTGCGATATACCAAAAGAGGCCAAGGGGCATCTGGTAAGGGTTCATGATAATGTAGAACTTCTTAATAACTTGGTTAATAATATTTTGGATGTTTCACGTATTGAAATGGGGCGATTTGAATTACAATTAAAATCAATTGATATTATTGATCTACTTAAACAATCAATCAGAAGCCTTAGTTTTCAGGCAAATGAAAAAAATATCAACATTCATTTTGTTAATAAATTAAATAGTAAATTTTTTCATATTAAGCTTGATCAGGTGCGGATATTGCAGGTTTTTAGAAATATTTTAGACAATGCAATAAAATACTCTTATCAGGGAGGGGAAATTAATGTAGAAATTAAAATGAGAGGCATAGGTTTAGAAGTTTCTATTTTGGACAAGGGTATTGGTATATGCAAATCAGAAGTTTTTGAAATTTTTGATAAATTTAAACAGGCTAAGAATGCCCATGCCCAATATAAAGGGGGTGCAGGGCTTGGTCTTTTTATAGCTAAAAAGATCGTAGAACTTCATAATGGTATGATATGGGTAGAAAGTAAGTTTAGAAAAGAAACCGTATTTAGAATACAATTACCACTTTAACGAATGGCCTACAAATAGACTACAAGTTGACTACAAATGGATAACAAATAGAAAAGGTCAATCTGTAGTCAATCTGTAGTCAATCTGTAGTCAATATGAATAAACAAACAAAGCAAATCAAAATCCTCATCGCTGAAGATGACCATGATATAAGTGAAATGTATGCAACAGCCTTTATGCGTGAAGGTTTTATTGTATACAAAGCACAAGATGGCAGGATTGCTATAGATAAATACTATTCTAAGCAGCCGGATATTGTTCTTTTAGATATAATGATGCCAGATATAGATGGATATAAAGTTCTAAAGGAAATTAGAAAAGGACATGATAAATATGTTCCTATAATTATGCTGACCAATTTAAATATGGAACATTTTGTAAAAGAGGATTCACTTGATCGTGTTGATGAGTATTTGGTGAAATCTAATTATACCCCTTCTGAAGTAGTAGAGGCCACTAAGAAGGTGTTGAAGTTGAATAAGTTGATTTAATAGTTATAGGTTTCATACTACTAGCCTTGTGTTTTTGGTATTTTTGTGATAAAATATATAGATTATATAGTCTCAAGTGCATACTGCCAAATGAAACATAAAATACAACTTACATTTCCGGCAAGCCTTAATTATTCCTCAGTAATTCGTCATATTACAGATGAAATTTGTGAAATAGCAAAGTTCAATAAATCTTGGCGAGGTCGTTTGAAATTGTTAGTTGATGAACTTTTTATGAATGCTGTGAAATATGGATCAACAGAAGATAAAAGCATGATTTATATTCTATATTCTTATGATGATAATGGTATGGAATTCACCATAGAGGATGATGGCAGTGGTGCAAAATCTGTATCTGTAGATGAGTTAAAACAAATTATTAGTCAGAATAAATTAGATGAAAATTTAGAGAAGACATCAGGTCGAGGGCTTTCTATGATTACAAATTTATGGGCTGATGATATTCAAATTTCGGACAGTAAATACGGGGGGATTAAAATTACTTTTACTAAAAAAATTCCAGTTGAAGATACAGCTGGAGCTATAACTACAACCACAATATGAAATTTATTAGAGATAGTTTAACAAAAAAGGCACTTTTTCTTTTCGCCATTTTGGTTAGTATTTTGGTAATAGTTGCTACAGTTTTGTTTAGAAAAAATATAATTCAAATTTCACTTGGGTTATTTTTAGGTGTTCTTATTGGGATAATGATTTTAATTTTTATAATCTTTTTGCTGGATGTAGTTTTACCATTAAATCGTGTTTCTAAAGAGGTTAAAAATCTTTTAACGGGTAAGCAATATAATAGAATTGAACCTTCAACTATCGATGAAATTGGAATGTTCACACATTTTTTTAATGAAATTACTAGTGATTTAGAAAAGATTTCTTTTGATGTGAAAGAGCGCAAACGTATGTCATCTGAACTTGATATCGCATCAAAGATTCAAAATGATGTACTGCCTAAAGAAGCGCCAAATTCTCCAGGTCTTGATATTGTAGCTAAGACCAAATCTGCAGCTGAAGTTGGGGGGGATAGTTTTGATTTTTTGTCTTCGCCAGATGGCAATAATACTTTTATTTATATTGGTGATGTAACTGGGCATGGTGTGCCAGCAGGCCTTGTTATGGTAATGGTAGACACCCTAATCCAATCTATGATTTCGCAAAGCCTTACGAGCTCAAAAGATGTTTTAGTAAATACAAATGCACTTTTAACACCTCGGATAAGTGCCCGTCTTTTTATGACACTTGTGATGTTGCGTTGGGAGGCTAAAGAACAAAAGATGTATTACACAGGCGCCGGACATGAGCATATTCTTATTTATCGTGCCAAAACAAATACAGTAGAGGCATCCAGAGCCGGTGGCATTGCTCTTGGTATGATTCCTGACAATTCACAGGTTATAAATGAACAAGAGATACAATTAGAAATTGGCGATTCAATTTTATTATATACAGACGGGATTACTGAAGCTAAAAATACAGCAGGTGAGATGTACGATGTTCAGCGTATTACAGAATCATTTAAAAAACACGGATATCTTCCATCTGCAGAAAGTATTTTTGACCATGTTACGCAGGATTTCGCACAATTTGTAGGCGAATATGTGCAGGTCGATGATATAACAATGATTGTAAGTAAGTATGTAGGTAAGGAGGCTAGTACTACAACTAAGTTAACCATTGCTGCGGATGAATCTGAAAGTGGAGGTAGTAAGATTTGGAGTTGGAACTAGATTCCGAAAACCTTTTTGAAAGGTTTTCGGTCTTTCCAAACAAGTGTTTTCGTTCTCCAGAAGTCTCACTTGGCTTCGCCTTTTTTAGCTTCGGGACCCACTGGAAGATACCCAAAGTTAAAAAAAGCTACGCACGTTCACCTTCTTTCAAGCTCACTTAAATTTAAAAAATAAAATTTTCTCTTGACTTTGTACTAACGTTCTAGTACAATGGAACTATGGAAGAACAAAATAAGAAACTCAAAGGGTTGGCAAAAGTTTTAATGCTTGCAAAAACAGAAGGGCAGTTAATCGGTCTTTTGCATGACTTATTTACTGAGTCAGAAATAAGCAAGGCGCATGAACGCATAAAAATCTTTGCATGCCTAAAAGATGGCATGTCGCAACGTGCAGCTAAACGTGAATCACATGCAGCAATTGCAACCGTTAGTCATGGAGCAAAGTTTTTAAAGAATTCAGCAATTATCATCCGTAAAATACTTGATTCTGCTCAAAAGTTATCTTGGTGGCAAAAGCTTTTTTGGCAGACTTGATATTCTTTATTACTTATTCTTTATTATCTATTAGGTCTGCCAGGCAGGCTTTTTGTCTAGTGCTTTAGTCCGGTAGTCCTTTAGTCCTGTAGTGCTGAATATATATAAGATAGCACGACAGGACGACAGGACGAAAGCACTATAGGACTTATAAAAAATATAAACACAGCAATAACGTAAATTAGTACATAACACTACAATCATGTTAAAAATTACAGATATCCAACAACCATCGCTATTATACAAAAAAGATGGGAAGATAAAATTATTGAGAGGGGAATTTAAACGCTTAGAAAATCTTACAGAACTTGAGGTTTTACATACAAGCCATCCAAATAAAATTGTATTTATTACACCTTTTTGCGTAGCCCGTGAAAATGACATGGAAGTCCAGGGAAGTGAAGATATTTTAGCCATCAAAGTAAGTGAATCAATTGATGTTAAAAGTTCCGAAATATATAAATTAACATCAGATTTAGATATTAAATTCAAGGAACATATCAGGCCATCAATCAGCGATAGTCACTTTGCTGATGAGGTAAAAAAGATTCAAAAAGAAGAAATAGCAAAAGGTAATGCAAGCCAGGTCATTTATTCCAGAAAGTTTCAAGGGAAGTTAAAAGCATCTAACCCCATAAATCCTTTAGTTTTATTTAGTAGATTACTAAAACAAAAGGGTGCATATATAACTTTCTTATTTTCAGACGGCAAAGGTGGATATTTTGTAGGTGCAACACCAGAAAGACAATTAGAAATTAAAAACGGGGAGGCAGTAAAAAATCCGCTTGCGGGGACAATGCCAAAGGGTAATAAAAAAGATTTTAAAAAGCGCCTTGATTCATTTTTGAAAGATCAGAAAGAAATAAATGAACTTTCTCAAGTTCTTGATGAGGAATTAAAAATAATGTCACAAATTTGTCCTACAGGAGGAAAAATTCTTGGACCTTTTTTAAGAGAATCAGGTGCTGTTATACATACTGAATATCGTTTAATTGGACACTCGCACAAAAGTGCAATCGAATCATTAAAGGCTTCCTTTCATGCACCAACTTTAGTCGGCAGTCCGCTTGCAAGTGCTTTTAGAATTATTGCCGATCGCGAAATGCAGTCACGCCGTTATTATGGTGGTGAAATAGGTATTTTAAATAATAATGGTGATATGGATAGTGCAATTTTAATAAGAACTGCAGAATTTTTTGATGATGGAAAGGTCGTTATCCAAGCTGGGGCAGGTATAGTGCGAGATTCAAAACCAATAAAAGAAGCAGAAGAAACTACCGCTAAAGCCAAAGGTTTAATAGGTGCATTGAAGGGCGGTGTGTTTGAATCTGAGTCATTTATTACGCCAAAGATGATAGACAAAATAAATTCCGATTTAGCAAAAAGAAATAAAACTTTTTCATCTTTCCATTTTGAAGATCAGATGAATTTGGTAGGACCTCATAATGCAAAAGATACAAAAGTTACCATTATTAATAATGAAGATAATTTTGCATATATTTTGGCTCATATTACGCGCCATATGGGTTATAAGACTCGTGTAGTAGATACGTTTGAATATTGCCCGGAGTCAGATACATCTGATATTACAATTATTGGTCCCGGTCCTGGTGATATTAATGATATTTTTAACAAAAGAATGAATCGTCTTTTAATGGTTACTAAAGAATTGATTAACAAAAAGAAACCACTATTTGGTATTTGCCTAGGTATTCAGGCAATAGCAAAAGCTATTGGTATACCAGTTGAGAAACAAAAAATTCCAACACAAGGACTGCAAAAGGAAATTAATTTTTTTGGCAAAAAAGAAAAAGTTGGCCTATATAATTCTTTTTCCCCAATTAACAAGAATGTACCGTCTGATTTGGAATTTAGTGCAGATGAAAACGGCAGGATTATGGCAATTGGAAATAAAAATATTTTTGGAATTCAGTTTCATGTAGAGTCGGTTATGACACAAAATGGGTATGAAATATTAAAAAATATACTTGAATCTATTACTCCGGCAAAAAAAGATGAAATTAGGCTAGATGATTTTGCAAAAAGAACAATAAAAGGCAATCTGAACATAGAGGATCAAAAGAAATTTTTATCGGATTTAAACAAAAAAGGTTTTACTCCAGAAGATGTTGCATATCTGGTAAAGTTTTTTTACGAACAAATGCCGAGCAAATTAGATATGCCAGGCGCTGTAGACATATGTGGAACTGGAGGCTCAGGTCTGCCCAGGATCAATACATCTACTATATCTGCTTTTGTATTAGCAAGTTGTGGAGTGCCAGTTGCAAAGCATGGCAATAAGGCGGCAAGTGGGCGGTTTGGCAGTTTTGACCTTTTGGAATCAATTGGAATGAATATAATGGCAGACAAGCCAAGGCTTGAATCAATTTACAAAAAATATAATTTAGCTTTTATCTATGCAAGAAGTTTTCATCCTGTATTTAAATATTTTGCGAATGTACGGAAGGAGATTAAAGAAAAGACTATTTTTAATTTATTGGGACCTCTTTTAAATCCTGCAAATCCAGAAGTCCAGATAATTGGTACTTCTAATAAAAAAGATATGCGTTTAATTGCAGAAACTGCAAAGTTACTCGGCAAAAGAAAAGTACTTGTTCTAAATGGTAGTGATGGGCTCGATGAACTTACATTAACCGGTTCAACAGACGTTATGGAGCTGAATAATGGTAAAATTACATCTTATAAATTAAACCCAGAAGATTTTGGATTCAAAAGAATAGAATTTGAAAATATTCAGGGTGGCGACAAAGAATTTAACACACAAATTACACATCAGATTTTAAATGGAACCTGCACCACAGATCATCTGAATTTAGTACTAGTAAATACTGCTCTTATTCTAAAATTTATAGGGAAAGTAAGCACTTATACAGAGGGCGTACAAATGGCCAGAAAATCAATTGAATCCGGTAAAATTATTGAATTATTAAAGCATTATAATCAAATTAGTAATGTGCCGGATGTATTAATGAAGATTACAGACAATAAACATCTGGAAATTAAAAAATTAAAAAAAATATTACCACTGGAAAAAGTTTTTCATTCCCTAAATAAATCAGATAGAAGTTTTAAAACCGCTTTATCTAAAGATAAATCTCTTAATTTGATTGCCGAAATAAAAAAAGGCTCTCCGTCTGCCGGGCAGATATATTCTGGCAGAAAGTCCGTAGCGCAGATAGCAAAGCTGTATGAAAAATGCGGCGCAGATGCAATTTCTGTTTTAACAGATGAAAAATATTTTAGAGGTTCTTTAGAAAATTTAAAAACTGCAAGGTCGGCAACTTCCAACATTCCACTTTTGATGAAAGATTTTGTCATTGATGAATATCAAATATATTTAGCACGTTACTTCGGTGCAAATGCAATTCTTCTTATCGCTTCGATTTTAACCAAAGACCAAATCGATTGGTTTATATCTATAGCCAGAGCTTTGAATATGGATGTGCTTTTGGAGGTTCATAATGAAAAAGAGCTTGAAATAGCACTTCAGTCAAAAGCTGATATTATAGGTATTAATAATCGTAATCTTCATACTTTTGAAATTGATACAAAGAATTTTTTGAAGCTTTATCCATCAATTCCGGATTCAAAAATTATTGTAGCCGAAAGTGGTTATAACAATACAAATACATCAATAATCCATGGTATGGCAGATGCAGTGCTTGTTGGCACTTCTATAATGCAAAGCAGTGATATGGCAGATGAAATTAAGCAGATTAAAATTTTTAAAAGAAAGTTTAAACCTTGTGGGATAAGAACGGTTCAAACAGCTAAATGCTGTGAAAAAAAGAAGGTTGAATTAATGGGTTTGAATTTTGTGCCAACTAGCAAAAGATGTATTAATGTAAGTACTGCTAAATCAATAGCGTCTAATTTAAAGAATAGTGCCAGTGTTGGAGTTTTTCAGAATCAGCCGACTGAAGAAGTGAATCGTATTGCGCAGGAGGTTGGATTGGATTTTGTGCAATTATCCGGCAATGAAAGTGTTGAATACTGTAAAAAAATTAAATGTCCAATTATTAAAACTATTACAACAAATCAATATGATCAAATACCAATGTACTCAGATGTTGTATGCATGTTTATTTTAGATGGTGTTAAACCTGGGTCAGGTTCAGCTTATGATTACTCCGCATTAAAACAAATTAAAATAAATAAACCGTTTTTAGTCGCTGGTGGGATCAATCAAAATAGTGTGGTTTCAATATTGTCCGATTTGCCATTTGCTTATGGTATTGATGTGGCCTCTGGCATTGAGACGGATGGATTGGTTGATAATGCTAAGATAGATAATATTAATACAATATTACAGGACTGCCCTTTGTCATCCCGGACTTGATCCGGGATCCACCGTTTACTAGCATGCCGTGGATCCTGATCCCGATAGAATCGGGACAGGATGACAATTGATAAAAAATATTTAATTCATAAGCCTATGATTAAAAAAACAATCATTAATAAAAACGGTCACTTCGGTGCGTTTGGCGGGCGGTATACGCCGGAAATTTTAGTTCCAATTATGGATGATCTTAAGAATGCATTTTTTGAAGCAATTAAAGACAAAATTTTTATTAAAGAGTTAAAAGATTTATATAAAAATTATGCTGGCAGGCCGACCCCTTTATGTCATTGTAAGAATCTATCTAATAAGCTTGGTGGTGCACAGATTTATTTAAAAAATGAGGGCTTGCTTCATACCGGCGCACATAAAATCAATCATTGCCTTGGTCAGATTTTGCTCGCAAAAAAGATGGGTAAAAAAAGAATAATTGCAGAAACAGGTGCGGGTCAGCATGGTTTGGCTACAGCTACTGTTTGTGCAAAATTTGGGCTTAAATGCGTTATATATATGGGCGCAAAGGATTACAAAAGACAAAGACCAAATGTTTTTTGGATGGAACAGCTTGGCGCAAAGGTTATTCCGGTTAAAGAGGGTTCTAAGACTTTACGCGATGCAATTAACGCGGCAATTCGCGATCTTATTACAAATCCAGAAGATACACATTATTTACTTGGAACAGTTTGCGGGCCACACCCTTACCCGGCTATGAATGCTTATTTTCAGAAAATAATTGGTGAGGAGGTTCGAAAACAAATTATTAGACAGGCTGGCAAACTTCCGGACTGCCTAGTTGCATGTGTAGGTGGCGGCAGCAATGCTATAGGTTTATTTTATGATTTTTTTGATGAGGAATCAGTTAAAATGATTGGCGTAGAGGCAGGTGGTAAAGGTATTAAAAGCAAGAAGCATGCAGCTCGTTTTCAAAGTGGATCTGTCGGTGTCACCGAAGGATTTAAATCATATTTTTTACAAAATAAAGATGGGCAACTTTGTGATACTCATAGTATTTCTGCTGGTTTAGATTATGCTGGTGTTGGGCCTCAAATTGCATACTTAAAAGACATCGGCAGAGTCCAATTTACTTATGCAACAGATGGGAATGTTATGAAGGCATATAAAATGCTGGCACAAACAGAAGGTATTTTTGCTGCTATGGAATCCAGCCATGCGGTCAGTGAAGTTATAAAATTAGCACCTACATTAAAAAAAGATCAAATTATTGTCTTCAATTGCTCAGGCAGAGGCGATAAGGATCTTTTTATTGTAACTAAGGAGTTGGGAGATGAGGGATTTAGGGAGTTTTTGAAGGATCAGGCGAATCGGTAATTACCTTTTGTCATCCCGGACTTGATCCGGGATCCACCGTTTGCGGGTAAACCATGGATCCTGAACTAAATTCAGGATGACAAGTAGTAAATCTGTAACTAATTAATAAATTCATGAGCAAATTAAAACAACAACTGACGGCAGTCAAACAGTCAAATAAATCAGCTTTTATGATGCACGTTGTTGCTGGCTTTCCGGATATGTGTAGCAGTGAACTTATTGCTAAAAAAATACTAGAATCCGGAGCTGATATTTTGGAAATTCAAATTCCTTTTTCAGACCCAATAGCTGATGGCCCTGTTATTGCGTCGGCGAGCGAGGAATCATTAAAACATGGTACATCCGTTGCCGATTATCTGAATTTGATAGATAAAATTACAAAAGCTACACATAAGCCGATTCTAATAATGACGTATTTTAATATTGTACATAAATATGGCGTAAAAAAGTTTTGTAAAAAGGCAAAATCAATTGGTGTTGCGGGTTTAATAATTCCGGACTTCCCATTTGATGAAGAAACAGGGGATCAGTTGATTGATGAATGCCGTAAAAATAAATTAGTTTTTATTCAGTTCGTGTCATCTACCACAAGATCGGATCGGATGAAAGAAATAATGAAACATGCAAATGGTTTTGTGTATTGTGTGGCAAGGGCTGGTACTACCGGTAAAAAGACAGACATTAATAAAGATGTTGTTGATTATTTAAAGAATGTCCGTAAGCATACCAAATTACCCATCGCTGTCGGCTTTGGTATTTCAGATAAAAAACAAGTGGATCAATTAAGCCTATATGCGGATATTATGATTGTAGGGAGTGCGCTTATTAAAGAATATGCGGGTAAATCGGTTGAGGATGGGTTAATTGCGATTGGAAGGTTTATGAAAAGGCTAATAGGATGATAAAGGATTATATTTTACTTACACCCAACATTTTTTATCTCATTTGCATAGATGGCACTTCCAAAGTTTTTGGAAGAAAAATTATTTTGAACTTTTGTACAATCTGCGGATGACATTGAAAAATCGTAAGGTAATAATGCTTTTGTGTCGAATTTTTTTCCTGGTTCAATTTCTCTTATATAAATCAAATTTTTTGCAATAAAGTCGTTGTGTTTTGTAAAAGTATCAGCAGTGTCTTTTTTTAAACTATTAAAAAATAGAACATCATTTTGTAGCGCAATATTAAGTGCATCTTCAGTTTTTTTCTCAAGTGTTTCAAATCTTTTTATTACACTAGGATCAATTGCAGAAGTTGAAATGTTACTACTGCTACTGCCTAATTTGCTATTTATACGTTTTTCATATCTATTTAAAATCGTTGCGAGCTCTGCTCTGTTTACACTTTTTGCAGGCGCATAAGTTCCATCTTTATTACCTTTAATAATGCCCCAATCCGACATATTTTTAACATCCGAATAAAACCAATCAGAAGATCTTACGTCAGGGAAAAATAATGATGCTGACAGTGCAGTTGGTGCTATGAATGCAATTCCACATATAAATGAGATTATAATTTTTTTCATGGCCATGTTGAGTTAAATAATATAATTTGGATTAACGAATGCAAATAAGGGAGCCACATAATCGCTGTAAAGAAAATTCATAAATAATGCTGTCATAAACAAGATTGAGATAAAACAAATTATTATGCAAGTAATAAAAAAGTATTGAAATGGTTTTTGCTCAAAAACATCTATGCCTGTCCAAAGCAATGGAACAACTGGCTCTTTTTTAACAAAAAACTTGTAAATTAAATGACCCAAATAAACAATTATTAGGAACAAAACAGCAACGATTCCGAGTAAGACTAACGCTGGAGAAGTAGAAATGTATATGACACTAGAGCATAGTATTAACATAAAAAAAACTAACCAACCGAATTTATTGCTAGCGATGTGTTTTATTCTATTTGCTGGTTTCAATTCTTCTTTTTTGCCAGATTCGAAATTAGAAAAATATAAAACTACACTTGGCAAAATAAATAATGCTGAATATATCGCAATGTACATCCAAAGATCTTTAGGGATTCCATACGTAGTGAAGGACAGACCCATAAAGATTAATAAGCATAAAGCATAAACCACTATATATTTAATATTTTTTCGCTTGTTCATAACCAATGACGTTAGAATTAAAGTTTTATATTATAGTTATTTTTTGTATTGATGTCAAATATAATCTTAGCGGCTCAATAAACTGAATTTGTTAATTACTAAAATTATTATTTTATCTTCGCATTATACTCATCAATCATTTTTTCATATTTTTCATATTTTTTTCCATACTCTTTGTATTCTTCATATTTAACAGTGTATTTAGCCAACAGTGCATCAAATGCTTTTTTGTTTTGCTCAGCTTTATATTTATCTAATTGATCCTCCATTTTATAAAGTTCTTTATCCAAGGCATCAATTTTTGCATCATTTTTTTCAAAATAATCTTCCATTTTTTCAATTTGTACTTTTTCTAATAGGAGCTGCTTGTTTCTAATATCATCTTGATACATTTTGTATCCAAAAGTTCCACCAGCCAACACCACAATAAGTACCTTTATTATTATCCACTTAAATCTTTTTATAATTAAAGATCGTATAAATTTAGATGATTTTTTTTCACCATAAAAGTTCCAAAATTTTAATCCTAAAAATGTTCTGGCATAAGGCTGTATGTATCCTCCATATTCTTGGATAGTAATTTGTTTTTGTTTTAACTCTTTTTTAACCAATTTTCCATATTGCTTTGGATTAAAATAACCGAAAGACAACTTCTCCGAACTCCAATACATAAATCCCACAAAAAGTAATAATATTGAAGTAAACCAACTGTTTTTATAACTCATTCCGTTTAAAATAATTAAGCCCAATCCAAATTTTACAGTACATAAATCTGTAAGCAGCTCATTTTCGAGCTCGTCTTTCTTGGATAATTTTTTCTTTCCTAATAAATAGAAATGCATTAATTCATGCGCCAGTATTGCGCCCATTGCAAATATATCTTTTTTATAAGCAGACTTTATAAGAATATGTTTTTGCCCATCTATTTCTGTATATAATCCCGGCGGTTCCATATCATCACAAAAATCAATAACCAGCTCATCTTTTTTTATTTTGATGTTCATCCAATCTAAAATTTCTGATGCCATATGAACCAAAACGTCCCTGGGTTCTCCACTCACATAAAAATCATCTCCCGGTAAAAATACACCACGGATTTTTCTTAGTTCATCGCGCAGATTTTGTTCAATAAATCTAGTACAATCTCCCAACCATTTCTGGTTTACGGAGTGGTTGCTATTGCGGATGGGTTCGGTGTTTTGCATGTAATTATTTTAT
>CAYWJA010000011.1:0-41733 GCA_964458485.1 uncultured Candidatus Peribacteria bacterium
ACAGCTACAGATGCTCCGTCGCCTGCAGCAGGAAGTAGTGATACTGTTGATTTTATAGCTTATATTAATGATGACAATGGAGATACAGATGTTACAGCTGTAGAGGGATACTTTTTTGATGACGCAGCTATCGATCTTTCCAGCGGTACATGTACAGAAGATGAAAATAATTGTTATCTGGATTCGAGCTGTACGATAACTGCAGGTTATGGTACTGATACACAGCTACAGGCAGATTGTCAGATTACGGTCTGGTTTAATGCAAATGCTAGTAGTGATTGGGAGGTACATGTGAACCCTACAGATGACAATGGAAAAGAGACAGGATTAGCTGATTCTAATGTAAATCTTGTAAATGATGCCCTATCTGCTATTGGTGTTGAAGAATCAGGAATTAATTATGGCAGTTTAGGGGTTGGCCTAACATCTTCTCAGCAATCAATTACTATCCAAAATTTGGGCAATCAAGTAATTGATACAAGTATTGCCGGCACTAACATGACTAGTGGAGTTAATAATATAGATTTTTCACAGCAAAAATGGTCGGACGTTACTGGATTTAATTATGCTTCTGGTGGTTATACCTTAGTTGATGCCGCTGCTTCTACAAGTACTGCAACAGGATGTTTTAATGCCAATTTGCCTGTAAGAAATGCAAATGGAGATGGGACTGGATCGGATGATATTATTTATTTCCGCATGCAAACACCATCTACTTTGAGCTCAGGAACATATACAGGTACTAATACTATTGGTTTTATTACTTGTGACTAATTTTCCAATAGGGGACCCAATGGGAGATCCATAGGGAATCCAATAGGGGCTTAACCGTTTAACCCCAATCGGATCACCAATCGGATCACCAATCGGATCACCAATCGGATCTCCAATCGGATTCATGAATATTGGTTTCGACATCTCAGCCCTAAGCATTCCAAAAAGCGGAGTAGGCAACTACCAGGTTAATCTTTTAAGTGCGCTTTTAAAAATAGATAAAGAAAATTTTTATAATTTATATGCTTTTAACTTTAGAAATAAAAAACGATTTAAAGAGATAAAATTTCCGTCAAGTAACTATAAAATTAATATAAGTTCAATTCCCCAAAGGTTAATTACTGCATGGTGGCTTATGTTTAATTTCCCGTCTCTTGAAAGCGTAGTAGGGGATTGTGATATATATCACGTATCTGAAATTTGTATCCAGCCTACCAAAAAGGCTAAAACAGTTGCCTTTGTGCATGATTTGACAACATTATTACATTCCAGACACCATGCAAGAAGTAATGTTTTTGCTCATAAAATGAGATTCAAAAATATTAACAAAGTAGATGCTATTCTTACAAATTCTGATTATACAAAAGGGGATATTATTAAACATTTAAACATTAATCCAGATAAAATTTTTGTAACATATTTGGGTGCTGATAAAAGATTTTGCCCAAAATTAAAGAAAAACATACAATCAATTTTATATAAATATAACTTAAATAAACCTTATATTTTATTTGTCGGAACATTAGAGCCAAGAAAAAATGTGCAAACTCTTATAAAAGCTTTTGATGAATTAAAAAAGAAGCACGATTTACCACATCAGCTAGTTTTAATAGGTCGTGCTGGCTGGCTTTATGAGGATATTTTTAAAACAATTAAACAATCTCGTAATAAAAATGATATCAAGTGCTTAGGTTATGTTGAAGATAAAGATTTACCGATTTTAATGAATGGTGCAAAAGTGTTTGTGTATCCATCTTTTTATGAAGGCTTTGGGCTCCCTATACTCGAAGCAATGCAATGTGGAACACCAGTTATTACTTCCAACACTTCCTCCATGCCCGAGGTAGGAGGGGATGCTTGCCTATATATTGAGCCGGAAGATGTTACTGGCTTAGCTGATCAGATTTATAGGGTTGTATACAATAATGAATTAATAGAGGATTTGTCACAAAAAGGTATAAAACGCGCTAAAAATTTTAGCTGGGATAAATGTGCAAGGGAGACATTAAAAATATATGAGTCTTTGACATAACTTGTTTGGGGTATATGAGGCTTGCATTGGGGACTATTTTTTGGTATAATTAATAGATATATTTAATAGTCTCAAGTGCAAGTGCAAGCCTGTCCCGCCAAAGGCGTGGGTCTCAAGGACTATCAACACCCTACTTAAGACTTACATTTACACTAAAATTATGTGGTTAACAAAAATAAAAACATTCCTATCAATAGCACTATTACTTGGTTTACTATCAGTAAACATTCCAGTCACCAATGCGGCTTTTGGTGCATCTCCGCCATGGGTCAAAAATGATCATTTATTGCCTGGTACAACCTTTGAGCAAGTAATTAAATTATCTCGCAGTGACACTAATACTGATATGAAGGCAAGTGTTAGATTTTTGGGTGAAGATGAGGTAAATAAATGGCTTACAATTGAGAATAAAGACAAATTAATTATTGCAAAAGGCGAAAAGGTATTGCCCATGAAGGTAACAGTTGCAGTTCCAAAAGATGCAGAACTCAAAGATTATAAGGGTGGTATTTTTGTAACATTGGAATCTATCCAGAATGAATCGTCTAAGCAAGGAGGTCAAGTTGCTATAAAATTAGGTGCTCATATTGCTGTTGATTTAAATGTAACAGGCACAAAAATTGTTGATTATAAGGTAAAATCAATAACCTTAGACTCAATAAAAGGGGATGAGCCATTTCATTTAAATATCGAGATAGAAAATAAAGGAAATTCAGAGGTGAAAGAAATTGACGGAAAGGTTGATATACGTAACAAGAAAGATGGCAAGCTTATTAAGTCTCTATCATTCAAAAAACTAAAAAAATCCATTTTACCTAATTCAATAACTCAAACAAGAGTTGATTTTAATGGTTTAAAATTAGATACAGGTGAGTATTTAGTGGATGTTGAAGTTATGAAAGATGACAAGGCTGTTTATACAAATCGCCTTCTGCAGATAGTTGGATATGCATTAACATCTGGGGCTAATAATTTATATGCTGCTTCAGTAGCAAATAGTGGTAATACTGCAAATTCTAATACTAAAACTGCGACTTCAAATTCTAAAACTGCAAAATCACAGACTTCTTCAGGTGGTAGTACAGTTACATGGCTATTGGTATTTTTAGTATTAGGGTTAGGTGGCTTTATAGCTTATTTATCATATACATCTCGTGATCAAAAATCAGCTGTAGAGGAATTTTATGCAGAACAAAATAAATTAAATAAATAATTATGGAAGAAATAAATAAACCAACAGAGGTTAAAACAGATGACGTCCAGGTAGTTACTCAGCCCGTTGCAGATCCGTCTGCACAAAATGCAGTAACTCAGACAAAAATCACAATCGATCAATTAGTTAATATATGTATAGAAAAAGAGGCATCTGATATTCATTTTCGAGAAGGAGGACGTACAGCATTGCGTGTTGGTGGGAAGATAATTTTTATTGAAAATATTGAGACTTTATCTAAGGAGGATACAGATAATATGATTAACGCTATGCTTTCAGATGAGCGTGAAATAGATAAACTTCAAAAAAATAGAGAAATTGATTTTTCTTATACCCATAAAAATGGTGTAAATTTTCGAGTAAATGTATTTTACCAGAAAGGAAAATTGGCTGGGGTTATGCGTATGATATCGAAGAATATTTCTAGTATGGATGATTTAAAATTGCCAAGTATTTTGAAAGATTTTCTTAAATTGCGGCAAGGATTAATATTGATTTGTGGTACAGCCGGATCCGGTAAATCAACTACAATCCAATCTATGTTGCAGCATATAAATGAAAATTATGTTAAACATATTTTAACCATAGAAAATCCTATAGAATATGTATTTGAAGGTAAAAAATCTATATTTACACAGCGTGAGGTGGGTCAGGATACATTAGTTGAATCAAATGCCTTAAGATCAGCCATGCGTGAAGATGCTAATGTAGTGATGGTTAGTGATATAAGGGATTATGAGACTTTGGATCATACACTTGAGCTTGTTGAAACTGGTCATTTAGTAATAGCTTCTATGTCAACAGGTGATGCTGTGCAGACCGTTGAGAGGATGATTAATTTATGCCCACACGATGTTCAAAAGCATGCACAAGATCGTATCGCAGAGAATTTATCGGCAATACTTGTGCAGGATTTAATTGAAAAAAAAGATCAATCAGGACTCATTCCTGTATTTGAGTTTATGTTTATGACCCCAAGTATTCGTAATATTGTTAATGCTGGCAAGCTTGTTCAGCTCAGAGCCGCTATTCAATCTGCAGCAAATGATGGAATGATAACTATGGATGGATATGCGCTTGGTTTGGTTCAGCAGGGATTAATTACTGAGGAGCAGTTAGCGGAGTATACGAGGTCTGAGGAGTAGGGAGTTATCACCCTTTGTCATCCCGATCCCGCCGTGGCGGGAAGGGATCCCTTGTTTTACCAATATACTAATTAATCTCATCATTAATGAATGGTGAGATAGAATTTTAGTAAAAGAAAGGGATTTCTCCACAGGGTCGAAATGACAAATTGAGGTGTACGGTTTTATAGCAACCAAACTAACAATCCCGTCAAAATAGCTCCGTCCAAAAAAGTTACGAATATTAGTAGCCCTAAATTCATATCCATTTTTTTACCAAATATGTGTAAATGGATTTTTTCATGCCGGTTTTCCCAAAACATCATGATGTACATGAGGAGGGAGAGGATTACTATGAAGAATAGGAATATTTTCATTTCAGATCTCGGATCTCAGATCTCAGATTCGATTTATCATTTTAGATTTAAATATTTACTTGTCATTCTGTCCCGATTCCATCGGGGTCAGAATCCATGTTTTTCTCGTTGGTGGTGGATCCTGAAATAAATTCAGGATGACAAAGTGTAAAATACTAAATGTGAATCTGAATTCTAAAATCAGAAATATTTTATTATTTCTTAAGTAGCCACGTAATCATCATATTAAGAACTGCAACCAGGAAGCCGGCGGCTAGATATGTGAAAAATCCACCCTGTACTATAATTGCTACACCTTTAAAATCAAGTATTCTTAATGCATATGCAGCAAACCAAACTAAAAATGTATTAATTACAAAAACAAATAATCCTACACTAATTATCATAAAAGGAAGTGATAGTATTTTAAGTATCGGCTTTACAATACTGTTTAAAATTCCGAAAATAATCGCTGCTATTACGTATCCTTTTACCCCTCCGGTTATAATAAAATCACTTCTCAAAATCATCTCTACAAAATAGAGTGCGATTGCGTTTGCAATGATGTGTGCGAAGATTCGACGGATTATATTCATGGGTTATTCGAATTTAAGGGTTTTTATAATATTTTTTAAATCTTCGTTGTCATTTTTTTCAAAATACACCTTAAAAGCTACAACAGTATCTTTATTCTTTATGTAATAACCAATGTTATCAAGCATGCCATCTCCTTTCATGTGAATAAATTCATGATTGCCAATTTTTACTTTCTTATAAGACAGCTCTGTGTTTTTAAGCGCTTCATCTAAGGTCTTAGCATCACCAAGATCCTGATCAGCAATAATATATTTATCTAAAGTATCGGTTGTTGATTTACTCTTTACTCCATATAGTGGTATATGGCATGTACTGCATATTTCAGTTTCTTTATGAAGCTTATAACCTTCTTGTGTCCATAAGCCTTTTTCATCAGCAGTATATTTGGAAGGATATGTAAAGGTGAAGCCTTTATCTGTGAATGTTTTATTAGCTGATTTTGATGTACTTACATCCTTTTCACCAAGGTATTGTTCTAAATCACTAGCAGTTTTTACACATCCAGCCTGATTATCACCAGGAACTGATACACCGCCACAGTTGAGTCGGCCCCATAGTAAATAATTACTAAATGCTTTTAGGGCACCTACTTGACCAGCTCCTTCCATACAAGTATTTACTTTTTTGAATTGATCGGTGGTCCATTTTTCATAGTTCTGTGTAATATAAACTGTAAAAGGATTAGTTTTACTTTCGTATAAAACTTTTTCTTTAACTTCACCAGATGTAAGTTTTTTATCTATATCTGCATAACCCTTACAATCTTTAGTTAAAAAGTCATTGAAAGTAGATTTTTTATATGAAGAAAAATCCTCAATTTTATCTTTAAATGTTAATGTTTTTGTGGTTGTTGTGTTTTCTTTTACTACATCAGTTTTTACCACAGGAGTTTTTGTGGTAGGAGTAGGAGATTTAACAGGTGCTTTAGAGCTCTGCCAGTAATAAACTCCACCACCAACTACAACAGCAGTAATGACTACAGTTAAGATAAAGTAAAACACCTTACAACAAGGTTTACATTTTTTATCGGAACAACATGAGTCAGATTCTTTGTCGGAGCAACAAGAGTTAGAATCGTTGTCAGAACAGCAGGATTTAGGAGCATCTCCCATGCTGCATGATTCATTTTGATCTTCTTCCATAGTATTATGGTTAATAATTAAATCGGATATATTTTAACACTGGTTTTATGCTCTTGTCATCCTGAACTTGTTTCAGGATCCATGGTTAACCAGCCAGCGGTGGATCCCGGATCAAGTCCGGGATGACAAGGGATATTCAGCGTTTTATTTTAATTATAACTCCATCATACTCACCAGATTCATCAGGATCACTTATTCCAGATTCAATTGAAGTGGCGAGAGTTTCGGATTTTATGTAGTCACCAAATTTATTCACCAGATCAGCATCTGCGTTAACTAGAGCGACTTGTATGCGGTCATCCACATTGTAGTCAGCTTTTTTACGAAGATCCTGAATTTGTCGTACAAGGTCGCGGGCTAAACCTTCCATCTTTAGTTCGTCGGTTATATTTACATCCAATGCAACTAAAATACCCGCCTCAGTCTCCACATCAACACCATCTTTACCAAGGTATGCAATTTCTAATTCCTCTTGAGTTAATTCAAATTCAAGAACTTTAATATTTTCATTATCCAGACGGTCAAATTTACCGGCTTTAGCTTCTTGAATTATTTTTTGAACATCTTTGCCGTATTTAGGCCCTAACAGTTTTGCATTGGGCTTAGCAATTACCGTAGCTAGATCAGATGGGTTATCGATAATTTCAATTTCCTTAACATTCAATTCTTCTTTTATAATTTCTTCCTGATCTTTTAATAGATTCTTATCGTATTGATCACCAAATGCTATTTGAACTTTAGAAAGTGGCTGACGTACTTTGATTTTTGTTTTAGCACGTGAAGCCAGCCCTAGTGAGACTACAGTTTTTGCCAGGAACATTTCTTCGAGAAGGCCTTCGGCTCCGCTCAGGCCTTCCGAGGAAGACTTCGGATAATCACTCAGGTGAACAGATTCTTCACCGGTCAAATTTCGATATATTTCTTCACTTACAAATGGCATAAATGGAGCTACTATTTGGCATAGTTTAGTTAAAACAGTGTAAAGAGTGTTATAAGCTGATTTTTTATCTCCATCGTCTTCAGATTTCCAGAATCTGCGACGACTCCGACGGATATACCAATTTGTAAGGTCATCTACAAATTTGTACATTTCATTACTTGCTCTTTGTAGATCATATTTTTCCATCCATTTTACTTCAGCTATAATGAGCTCATCTAGGCGTGCAAGGATCCATTGGTCTAATTTGTTTTCCGATTTTTGATTCTCGGTTCCCGATTCGCGTGGATCCCACTTATCAATATTCGCATATGTAACAAGAAAGCTGTAGGCATTCCAGATTGGTAAAATGAAATTTCGTATTACATCAGAAACTCCTTTTTCACTAAATCTCATATCATCCGCTTTCACAACAGGGGAGTTCATTAGATAAAAACGCATAGCATCTGCGCCGTATGTTTCCATAACTTTAGATGGATCCGGATAGTTTTGAAGCTTCTTGCTCATTTTCATTCCATCTTCCGCAAGAACTATTCCGTTTACTATACAGTTTTTAAATGAAGGTTTATCAAACAGTCCATTCGCAAGTACATGTAGCGTGTAAAACCATCCACGGGTTTGATCTAATCCCTCTGCGATGAATTCTGCTGGGAAGTTATTTTCAAATTTTTCTTTATTCTCAAATGGATAATGTAATTGTGCGTATGGCATTGAGCCTGATTCAAACCAGCAGTCTAAAACTTCAGGAATTCTTTCATAAGTTTTTCCACCTTTTTCAATTTTTATCTTATCAACAAAATGTTTATGAAGATCATCTATTTTATCTCCAGAAAGTTTTTCTAAGTCTTCAATAGATCCAACAACAATTACATCTTCAGGATCATCTATATTTCTCCAGATAGGCAGCGGCGCACCCCAGTATCTATTGCGTGAGATAGCCCAATCGCGAGCACCTTCCAACCATTTTCCAAATCTGCCTTCCTGAATATGATCCGGTATCCAGTTGATATCTTTATTATTTTCTATCATCTGGTCTTTAACCTTCATCACATTTACAAACCAAGTGGAGATGGGCCTGTAAACAAGTGGTGTATCACACCTCCAGCAGAATGGGTAGCTGTGGTTTATAGTTTCATGGCGTACTAACTTTTTTTCTTCTTTTAATTTTTTTATAATTAAAGGATTTGCTTCATACACTGTCATACCTTTGTATTCTTCTACTAGTTCATTAAATCTGCATTCAGCATCTAGTGGATGAACTGCTTCGACATCAAGTGCTTTTAGGGTTGCCATATCATCTTCACCAAATGGTGCCATGTGAACAACCCCTGTGCCATCTTCTAGTGTTACAAAATTACCAAGCGTAACAGTGAAAGCTTTTTCTTCCTTTTTGTCCGCAAAGTAGGGGAGTAGTGGTTTATATTTCCACCCCTTCATTTTTTCACCTAAAAATTCTTCAACAATTTCGTATTCATCTGGGTTTTTATAATAATTTGAAACTCTATCTAAAGCCATTATGTAAGTTTCCCCATTTGTATCTTTAATTTTTGCATAAGTTATTTCTGGCCCAACTGCAAGTGCGAGGTTACTTGGGAGTGTCCAAGGAGTTGTTGTCCATGCAAGTATGTAAGTTCCCGGTTCATCTTCAAATTCAAATTTAACTGTTAAAGCAGGATCCTGTTTGTCTTGGTATCCCTGATTGGTTTCGAAGTTTGAAAGAGGGGTAGCACAACGTGGGCAGTATGGAACAACTTTATGCCCTTCGTATACATACCCTTTATCCCAAAGTGTTTTAAACACCCACCAGATGGATTCCATAAATTCCGGGTTCATAGTTTTGTAATCATTTTCCATATCAACCCAACGCCCCATTCTTTCAACTGTTTTTTTCCATTCTTCTGTAAATCTAAGAACAACTCCTCTGCAAGCTTCATTGAATTTATCAATTCCATATTCTTCAATATCAGTTTTGCTACCAAGGTTTAATTCTTTTTCAACAATATTTTCCACCGGCAGTCCATGGCAGTCCCATCCCCAGTTACGCTCTACACGATATCCTTGCATGGTCCAGTAGCGAGGAACTACATCTTTTAATGTACCTGCAAGCAGATGGCCGTAATGCGGAAGACCTGTTGCAAATGGAGGTCCATCGTAAAAGACATAGTCTTTGTCATTTTTTTCAATAGACTTCTCGAAGGTTTTATTTTCCTTCCAGTATTTTATTAGCCCCTCCTCCATTTTTGGGAAGGATTGTTTGGGGTTTACAGGGTTAAACATTTTTTAGTTGGTTTAGGTTATATAATTTTGTAAGGCGTCAGACGTCTAAATAAACGCTTCATAAAATAATGAGCGTCTCGGGCCCCAATTTACATCAGGACAGGTACCACCGAAAACCAATACTTAATTTATTTTGATGACGGAGGCTTGACTCCGAGCCGTTCTACTAATCCAATAGGATGTTCTTCGGCTAGCTCGTTTAGTGATTGCTAAACTCAGGTGCTTTTGATGATGAGATTTTACTGTATTTTTTTATTTTATGCAATGTTAACTTTAAAAAACTTACCTAAAAAGCTAAGAAGCTAAAAAGCTACTAGCTAGATTTAATCTTTTTCTCAATAACTGGGGAAATTTTAATTACTTTCTTATTTTTTTCGCTATCCACCCCATACTGATATTTATCATCAATAATATCTCCCTTCCTCCAATCTTCTTGCCATTCTTCTACTTTAAATACTTTAAAACCACCGTCTTTCAGCGAGCAAATTACGCGATTGAGGCCACAGTTGATGAGCATTTTTTTGCAAATGAAGCAGGGGAATGCATCCAGTACTTCTGTATTGTCATCACCTTCTATTTTTCCGTAAATATACATGTCTCCGCCAAGTAGTGAGGTACCGCTGCGAGCCGCATTAATTATCGCATTTTGTTCTGCATGAACCGATCGGCAGATTTCGTAACGATGACCGGATGGAATACCGAGTTGCTTTCGCAAGCAAAAGCCATGATCTTGTGAACTTTTTGTGCCTCTTGGTGCACCACAGTAGCCAGTAGATACGATTTGATCATCTTTAATAATAACTGCTCCAATTTCAACCTTAGTACAAGTAGCGCGTTTGCAAACTGCTTTTGCAATATCTAAATAGTATTCGTCTTTGGAGGGTCGATCGTATTGGTCGGACATATATTATTGGTTATTTATGTACTCTTTAATGTAATGGATTAAGAAGGGTTTGTCTACCGATTGTCATCCCGCACTTGATGCGGGATCCAGTACATTTGCGTGTGATCTGGATCCCCGGGTCAAGCCCGAGGATGACATAGGGTGCATTAGCACTTCTTCTTAATCCGTTTATACAGTTTCATAAACTCATTTTCAACTTCCTCAAAAGCAACAATGTTTTCGAATACATAATCAGCCATTTCTATGCATTTGCCAACTTGCTGTCCTTCTTCGGGTTCGCCTTCGCCCATTTCCCGGCGGAGTTTTTGGCGAATAGATAGCTCATCAAAAGTATCATCAGCACGTTTTCTGGATCTTATACGATCAATAATCATTTCTTCTGGTGCTGTATTTGCGATAATCACAACATTTTCTCCTTTGCGGATTTCATCAATTTCTGCTGGATTTCTTATGCCATCTATAACCCACATATCACTACCTGAAAATTTTATTTTTTCAAGAGCCCGAAAACCAAGAACTCCAGCGCCGTACTTACTTCTTAAATTTTGCCCTACATTCATTAAATTTTCACGTTTCTCTTTTATACCAAGATTCCGCGCTTCTTCACGAACCATGTCAGATAAAGTTACATGTTTATATCTCAGCTTTTTTAGAACATCAAGAATTGTACTTTTACCAGAGGCCATTGGGCCGGTTAGTCCGATTATCATTTTTGTTTTTTGATTAAGAAATATTTTATTGTTGCTTATCTCTTTTAGTATCATTGTTACCAGCGCTTAATGTTAATTTTTTAATTTCATTCCTGGCATTTAATCTTCTTTCTAAATCTTGCCATTGGTCTTCAGCAAGATCATCATCCATATCTGATCTATTTTTCCATGGTTGTTCTGATATTATATTGCACATAGTGTTTATATTGTAGATTTAATATTTAAAATTATTTTTCAACTTTTTGTACTAAGCCTGGTTGAAATTGGGCTATTAAATTTTTTATATCTTTTTTTGTAGGCTCTATTACTTTGAATTTAATTTCCCCGCCTCTTTCATGTGCACTAAGTAATTCCTCAGTGTTTGGCCATGGTTCAATTTTGTGGTCAGCTTTATCACACATAATAATTTGGTTAAAAATAGGTTATTGATTATAGGTGATTATGATTAAATGTCAAATTATAAAAATTGTTTCCCCCAATCCTCCAATTTATCAAATGCCTGATTAATCAAATCTTTCCCCTTAGGTCCACGTGTTGCGCCACCACCAAAGGACATACGAATATGACCTTCTCCAGATGGACTGAATGCAGAACCTGGCACAGTAACTACTCCTGTGGCTTTTTGAATATCCATTGCAGCCTTAACAGAATTTTCATGCGGAAAAGTTATCTCAGGCAAAATATAATAAGCGCCTTGTGGTTTTTTGTAGTACTTAAATAAATGCGGAACACGATCAATTCGCTCACATATTAAATCACGACGTTCTTCCATGTTATTAACAAGCTCCTTTACAGAATCTTGTGGTCCATTAATTGCTTCAATTAATCCAAATTGCGAAGCTACACATGCACAAACTGTAGTTGCATCGTGTAATTTAAATAATTGATTCAAAATATCGTGTGCAGTTATAACCCAGCCAAGCCTGTATCCAGTCATTCGATATTCCTTAGAGCTGCTGGCGATCAGTAATAGATTTTTTTGAATTTCAGGAATTTGAGAAAAGCTAAAAAATTCTTCGTTATCAAAAGTTAAAAAATCATAAGTTTCATCTGCTACCACAAACAAGTCGTGCTCCAATGCGATTTTACAAAGCTCCTTAATCTGATGCTCCGGAAACAACGCACCTGTTGGATTACTAGGATTAGTAATAATAATTGCCTTTGTTTTTGGTGTAATAGCTTTTCGAACAGCTTCCATATCTAAAATCCATCCATCCTCTTCATTAGTATTTACAAAAACAGGCTTACCTTCACATGCTAAAACTTCTTCTATATGAGATGAGAAACAGGGGGAAATCATTATCACTTCATCACCTGGGTCAATTATTGCCATGCAGGTTATCATACAAGCTTCCATTGCACCTGCTGTAATCCCAATATTTAAATCAGGATCGTAATCAGCCCTATATTTTCTTTTATACCTTGTTGATACAGCCTGCCTGCATTCTTTCATGCCGGAAAGTAGGGAATATTTAGATGCCATATTGCCATTTACAGCGTCTATAATAGCTTTTTTAATGTTTTCCGGTGTATCTTCTGCAGGGATTCCTTGCGCAAGCAAATAAGGCTCTTCTAGCTTTGCTGCTAAAAGCATCATTTCTTTAATAGTAGAAACTTCCATGTTATTCACACGGCTACTCATCTTGTGACTACGAAATTCATGGCCTGCGGCTTTGAGGGCGGAACGGTTTGTCATATTTTTGTATGCGGACAAACTATTGTCCGCTTTCAGTTATTTATTATTTTGTATTTTATCAGATGTTGATTATTTACTCTATAGTGTTTTTTATGATAGGATTTATATCCTTTAATCATTGTTATTATGTTAGATAGGTGGAAGGTTGGCATTATTACCACAATAAGTACTGCTCTAGAGGTAGTAGGTCATAAGCTAGAATCTGAGGAGAAAGATTCTATTTTGCATTTTAGAAGAACAGTGATCGCATTACTTGGATATGGTGATTTGATATTCGATCAGCATATTTCTGATGAGCGCCTACCTTATTATATTGAGAGATGTAGAAGCATGCTAAAGAAAGGGGAGTATATTTCAGATGATCTTGAAATAGATGATGAGCTTGAGGCTGAAGTGCAGAAACTTGAGAGGGGCTTAATGCAACGCATTAGAGCCAAGCAGTATCTTAGGGATATGTTGGAGCAGGTTGATTCAGATGATTCAATTAATACTACATCATTGGAGTTTCAAATGAATACTATATTAAGTGCATTAACTGCTTCAGATGATGCAAGATCAGCCTTGCTTGAATTGCATAAAGATCAATATGTAAGGCAAATAGAAGACATGCGTGATCCAGTTAGGCTACTTGGTTTTATAAGAAAAGAAATGGAGGATGATTATAGGATTGCTTTAAATAGACATAGGGAAGAATTTTTGCTGAGCTATAGAGAGGGGCAATTAGGTAGATGGTCGAGGATAGGCTTTGTGATTGTCAGACATTTAGATGCAATAAAAGAGCAATTGCAGCCAGATAGAGAAATAAATAGCTGGTCAGATTTAGTTAATTATATTGTTGATAAAATTGAGGAGGAACTAGGATAATCTTTTCTGCACAGCCTCGCTCTTCAATTCCCTCAAGGCATCCCCAGCAATCCACTTAGCAGTTTTATTATTTAATTTAGCCACTTCTTCTGCTACTTGAATAAATTTTTTGTTCATTCCTCGACCTTGCTCGGAATGACAAGCTCTTTTTCCTATTTGTCTTATGGCCCAATTAACTGCTTTTTTTACATAATTTCTATTATCGGTAGCATATTTTAAAATAGCAGGAATAAATTGATCAAATTTTTTATCATCAGCTTTCTTATCTTTCCATCCCAAAACTGCCATGAGTGCAAAGCCAGCTCGTCTTTCAAATTCTGGCTTAAGATCACACCATTCCATAGCCTTGCGATAAGCGATAGGGGACTTGTAAAATAGATTCATCATAACCTGATCACATACATCCCACGAATCAAATCCCTTAATCCATTTATCCATTGTTTTTTCATCCAATTTATCTATTTCTGCCACAATGCTCGCAAGAATTTTGGCTTCATGATAGCCAGAATCCCAAAGCTTTATTGCGAGTTGATGATTTTTACCGATTTTCTTACCAAGTTTCCTCAAAACCGGCATGCTAATGCCGAGGGTTTTATCTGAACTAATACCAAACCGTGCCATCCCTTCTACTGCTTTTAGGTTACTGAGGGATTTTAGTTTTTTGATTATTTGTTGAAAATTCACTATTTATATTATTGGAAATAATTCTAATCCAGGATTTTTTTTGCATGCCTCTGCTTCTGTACCGGAAACTAAAATGGGATCATAACCAAATGCTGCCCTAAACGTGCGCCTGAGACGCTTAATTTTACCTTGTGCCGCTTGTACCATTGATAATACTTCAGGTTTACGAGGGTCCTCTGCTAAAAAACTTATAAATGCTTCTTCTTCCATAGGGTTAAATAATTATAAGGTATCAGCTACTCCAATATAAGTTGTAGGAGTTAATTTAAGCAATCTATCCTTATCTTCTTTTGGAATATCCAAAGTTTTTACAAATTTCTGAACTGTTTTTTGATTAACTTCTTTACCTCTAGTTAACTCTTTAAGTTTTTCATAAGCCTTTGGAACTGCATGTTTACGCATTACTGTTTGGATAGGCTCTGCAAGTAATGCCCAATTATTATCCAATTCCCGTTGAATAATTTTTTTGTTCAAGTCAAGCTTACTAAGTCCTTTTAAAGCGCTTTTGTAAGCCAATAAACTATAGCCAATAGCTACACCATTATTGCGTTGAACAGTGCTATCGGTTAAATCTCGTTGCATTCTGCTTACTGGTAATTTATCCGATAAATGTCGAAGTAGTGCATTAGCAAGACCAATATTTCCCTCAGAATTTTCAAAGTCTATTGGGTTAACTTTATGTGGCATTGTGGAACTTCCTACTTCTCCAGCAACCACTTTTTGTTTAAATACGCCACGGCTTATATACATCCACATATCACGATTTAAATCTAAAAGAATAGTATTAAATAATGCTATATGGTTAAATACCTCAGCTTGATAATCATGCTCTTCGATCTGTGTTGTAATCGGATTATATATAAGCCCCAAATTTTTCACGAATTTCTGGCTGAATTTTATCCAATTTACTTTTAGGTAAGCAGATAGATGCGCCCCAAATGTTCCTGTGGCACCATTTAATTTTCCAAAATATGTTTGTTTTTTTAAATGATCAATTTGTCGTTGTAGTCTTTTTGCAAAGACTTTTAATTCCTTACCAACGGTAGTAGGGGAGGCAGGCTGCCCATGAGTAAGGGAGAGTAGGGGAGTCTTTTTCCACTTTTTTGCAAGTTGAGTAATTTTTTTGTTCAATGTGTTCATTTCCGGCAAAAGTACATCTACTATGCCACCCTTTAGCATCAGTGCGTACGATAGGTTATTGATGTCTTCGGAGGTGCATGCAAAGTGAATAAATTCCAAATGTTTTTTAAGGGAAGTTTTTTCAAGTTTATCCTTAATATAATATTCAACAGCCTTTACATCATGATTAGTTACCCTTTCTATCTTTTTTACCTTTTCTGCCTCTTTTTCATCGAATTTTTCTACAATATCCTCCAGTAATTTTAATTCTTTATCAGAAAAAGGCGGTAATTCTTTTATATCTGGTTCTGCAGAAAGCATCATAAAGAAGCTTATTTCTACAATTAATCTGTATTTTATAAGCCCGTATTCAGAAAAGTAAGGAAAAAGATCTTTTACTTTACCAGCATATCTGCCATCTAATGGTGAGAGTGATGTGATCATAATATTTTGTTTAATTATTATTTAACATTTAACATTGTAGTAATTAGTATATCAAATAGAATATTTAAGATACATATTGACATTTTTTTATTTTAATTTACAATATACCTCTAATTATTTAAAGTTGCCTAAACATGAGATTAAAAGAAGCATTAGTAATCGGATCTATACCAGCAACAATAGCTGCCGGATGTCATCCTGGTTTAGTCAATAAAAGACCCATCAATAATTTATCTCCTACTAGCGTAGAAGTAAGTTTGCCTGGGTTAGATGGTATGATTAGAGATACACATGCCAAGACTGCTGGCGTGCTAGCAGGTGAAATTGAAAAAGATATAGATAGGACATTACTTAGATCTTTAGATACAAGAACACTTTTAAGAATGGCACAAAGGTCACTTAAGCAAGCAGGGTTACAACTAAGGGCAAGAACTCAAAAACCACCAATGACTGTAGATCAATTTCATGATATTTGTATCCCAAGGCGGGTATTAGCGAGAATTAGAGAAGAAGGGTTAACGGCAACTCAGAGAAAAGCATTATTAAAATGTTTTACGGGATTGGCAGTAGATCAGGAAATGGATGATGTGGTAACTAGGGCAATTGGATCACAATTTAATCCAGTATTTAGACCTGAATAATAAACCCAATTACCAAAAACCCCATCTGTATTAATAAGATAGGGTTTTTTAAATATATTTTTTTAAGGGATCTCTCTGTTGTAATCGGGATGAAAAAAAGTAAATCTGAGATCTGAGTTCTGAGATATTAAGCTTCCGGCTGCTTAATTCCTTTCATACTCATCTTAAATTTACCGCTTCTTTCGTCTATTGCAAGTAATTTGGTATTTACTATTTGACCTTCTTTTAAGAATTTACTTACATCTTCTACATATTCGTCAGCAACTTCAGAAACGTGAATCATACCTTCTTTGCCTGGCATAAATTCAACTAAGCCGCCAAATTCGAACATTTTGGTTACTTTTACATTTTCGTAAACTTTACCAACTTCCGGATCAGCTGTAATACCTACGATCCAGTCTTTTGCTTTTTGACCTTTTTCTGCCCCTACTGTTGTAATAATAACACTACCGTCATCTTCTATATCAATAGAATCAACACCGGTCTCATCAATAATTTTATTTATCATTTCACCTCCTGGTCCGATTATGAATCGGATTTTATCTGGATGTACCTTCATGCTAATTAATTGTGGTGCATAAGGAGACATTTCAGTTCTTGGTTCTGGAATAACTTTTAGCATTGCATCTAATATTTCAAGTTTACCAGTCTTTGCCTGCTCAAGTGCTTCTTTAAAGATGATATCTGGAATACACTTTAGTTTAATATCCATTTGAATAGCTGTAATACCGTCGCGAGTACCTGTTACTTTAAAGTCCATATCACCACCCATATCTTCTTCATCCTGTAAATCGGTAAGTACTTTGTAATTACTTGGATCATCGTGGCTGGTCATTAGGCCCATGGCAATACCTGCAACAGGCTTTTTAAGCGGTACACCAGCATCCATAAGGGCAAGTGTAGATCCGCAGGTTGCAGCCATTGAGCTACTGCCATTAGATGCCAAAATTTCTGTTACTGTTCTTATTGTATAAGGGAAGTCTTCTTTTGCAGGAAGCATTGGTTGAATCGCACGTTCTGCTAGTGCTCCGTGCCCAACTTCTCTGTTTCCTGTAAATAATCGGTTGCTGGTTTCCCCTACAGAAAAAGGTGGAAAATTATAATGATGGAAATAATGCTTTTTATATTCACCTTCAATACCATCTACAATTTGCGCATCCCCAGGAGACCCGAGTGTACAAAGAGTTAATCCTTGTGTTTCACCTCTGTTAAACAATCCGGAACCATGAGTTCTAGGAAATAATCCTACCTCAACAGAAAGTGGGCGGATTTCATCCATTTTTCTTCCGCCAATACGTTTCTCATTTTCTAAAATATTTTTTCTAACAATCTTCTTTACAAGTTTTTCCATACCACCTCTAATTTGACCTAAATCACTTTCTTCCACTTTATCTTTAAAATGCTCTTCTGCTTCTTTAGTTAGTTCTCTGAAGTATCCAAAACGTTCTAACTTATTAGTTTTTTCGTACAAAGCAGTCATTATTTTATCGGCATAGTTTGTATCTATATATTCAGATATTTCTTTATTTTTTTCTGGTGGAGTGAATTCGATTTTAGGTTTACCAATTTTATCTTGAATATCTTTAATGAATTGGGCGATTTTTTGACCTTCTTTTTTGCCAAAAGCAATTGCTTCCAGCATTTTTTCTTCTGTAACTTCATTTGCTCCAGCTTCAATCATTATTATGTTGTTTGGGTCGCTGGATACAATTAAATCTAAATCTGATTTATCGCGTGCTTCATGTGTTGGATTTAAAATGAATTCTCCATCAATTATTCCTACTCGTACAGTAGCTGTTGGTCCTTCGAATGGGATATCGGAGATGGCAAGTGCAACAGAACCTGCTATTGTAGCAATCATGTCATGCTCATTTTCAATATCATATGAAAGGGTAGTGAGCATAACCTGAATGTCGTTGTGAAAATCTTTAGGAAAAAGTGGCCTATAAGTTCTATCTGCAACTCTTGCCATTAAAATTTTATCATCACTAGGGCGCATTTCCCGTTTCATAAAACGGCTGGATTTGATTTTACCACTGGCATACATTTTTTCCTGATAATTTACCATTAATGGTAAAAAGTTTACGCCAGCACGTGGTTCTTTACCCATTGTTGCTGTAGCAAGAATAACTGTATCGCCAAAACGTACAGTACAGCTTCCATTGGCTTGTTGAGCCAGCTTACCAGTCTCAACGACTAGTTCACTATTGCCTAGTGGCATACTAAATTGTTGTGGTTCCATAATAATTAATAAGTTAATAAATAATATTATTACCTGGAGCCACAAGGTAAGGTCCCAAATTACAATTTATTTTGGTAGATACGCGCCGCGGCGCGTATCTACCAAAATAAATTACAACTTGAAACATTACTAAAATGACTCCAAAAAACAAATAAGTAGAGATGCGCCGTGGCGCTTATTTACTTATTTGCGAAGTTTTAAATTTTCAATAGTTTCCTGATAAAGTTCTAAATTTTTCTTTTTTAGATAGTTTAAAAGTTTACGGCGTTTACCAACCATTGCAAGTAAACCACGCCTACTATGAGCATCTTTTTTATGCTCCTTTAAATGTTCAGTAAGCTCATTGATACGTTCTGTTAAAATAGCGATTTGTACTACTGCTGAGCCAGTATCATCTTTATGTTTTGCATGTTTTGCAATTATTTTTTTCTTCTTTTCTCGTTGCATATTAAGGGGTTTCAGTTAAAAATATAGCAGGAATATTTTATCAGATTTAAAAAACTAAAGCAAGACCTTTATTAGGTAAAAACCAAATTTCAAGTCCAAAATTCAAAATAAGCTCCAAATTCCAATATTCAAATAACAATACTTACTATTGAGTTAGTAAAGTTTAAATTTGTTGTTTTGATATTGAGATTTATTTTGTGCTTTGGGCTTAGAATTTGAGATTTATAACCACTTATTCCATTTAAATACTCCAAACATAAGCACAATTATAATCATCATAGATATAATTATGCTCCAAAAATGTTCAATGCTACCCATGGCCTGGCCAAAAGGCAATTTCACATTCATTCCAAAAAGACCTGTAAGAAAGGTTAATGGTAGCATTATCACAGAAAATACCGTCAGAGTACGCATTGTATTATTTATTTTATGCGATAGTAATGATTCGTTTGTGTCCTCAAGTGATTCAATAATTTCTTTTTGAGTTTCCATGATATTCCATAGTTTTTCTATTTGATCCACTACGTCATCAAAATAAATCTCCAGATGATCTGGTAAAAATCTTTTTTGCTTATGCTCTAATGCTGCAATTACAGTACGTTGCGGCAATAGGATTTTACGCAAGGTTATAATGTTCTTTTTAGTTACCATTATGTCGAATAGCTGATCTTTAACATGTGAAGTTTCGAATATTGCCTGCTCAATATGCTTCAAGGTAACTTGAATTTTATCTGTTATCGAAAAAGACGAGCTAAAAAGATTACTTATTACAGAGTAAAGTAAATAACCTGTACTTTCTCCAAAAAAAGTATTTTTTGCCTTAGGTGATTTTTTACATTTTTCGAATATTTTATTTAATTCATCTAAATGCCCATCGTGAATTGTTATGAGGTAGTTTTGTCCTATAAAAATATTCACCTGTTCAGTTGCAATATGTCGCGTTCTGCGATTGTAGTAGGGGAACTGAAGTATAATAAACAGGTATTTTTCATATTCATCTATCTTAGGCCTTTGACTTTCAGATAGACAATCCTCTAAATCCAAAGTATGAAATTTATACTTTTTTTTAAGAGAAAGAATTTCTTCTTCGTTTGGATTAACAAGGTTTAGCCAGTGATTATCGTTATGTGTAATTTTAGGCATGTTTCCGATTGGTGACCCGATTGGGGACCCGATTGGTGACCCGATTGGGGAAAATTTGGTAAACCCCTATTGGATCTCCTATTGGATCCACCCATTGGATCCCCTATAGGGATTACTTCTTTTTCCTAGGTAAATACTTATTTTTTATTTTTTTATATTTCGCTTGATTACTCCTTTTTTTATAGTCTTTGCCGAAGCAAATGCTTACCTTAATTGTCCAGTATATTATATATATAAATAGTATAATCCACCAGATTCTCATTGAGATAAACGGTACCCCGGCTTCACGAACAAATAATAAAAAGAGGAGAATAGTTGCAAATGTAAAAAATTTACCCGGATATCGCTTTATTATTTTTTTTACAATTGGATCTTTGGTAAATTTTGTACGGTATACTTTTAGGGCTATCCCAAGTATTAACAGAAGGCCTATTAACACTAGGGTTAATTGAGTGTATTGAAAATCCGGATTCGGATGTGTATTGAGATAATATTTTAATGTTAGTAGTTTATCCATTTTTTTAGTGCTGTAGTGCTGTAGTCCTTTAGTGCCTACTGATCAAATTCTATAGCACAGGACTATAGGACTAAAGCACTAAAAAGTTATTTTACCTTAGCAGGTTTTTTGCTGATTTTTTTAATAGTCACCTTCCTTCGAGGTCGTACTGTTTTCTTTTTCTCAATGTTTTCCATAATTAATTTATGCTCTAATTCTTCGTAATAACGCTCGGTAGTAGTTTTGCTAGGTCTAATTATTAAATATAAAAGCACCCCAAGCACAGGAAATGCAATATTTAAGAAAATAGAAATAACCTGAAATATAATACTATCAGATCTATTAATTGCATCTCTTGTAACCCACACAATAGTGGAAAGCCATAGTAATCCCGCATATATTAAGGCACCGAGTCCAATATTTTTAAAAGATGGTGTGCTTGCGAAATTTACAATTGCATTTAGATCAATGTTTGTAAGTAGTGAATTTATATCTGGCATAATAATTTTATTTAGAATTTCGCATTTCTGATTTCGCATTCATATTTGGCATTTGCTCATTTTGCATTAATTAGCTAATTAGTAATTGCTAAATGTAAAATGCAGGAATGACATTGCGAAATCTGATATGCGAAATGCGAAATTAGTTAAAGAGTTTTTTATGTGAACAATGTATATAAAATATAAAAGCAAATGCTATTATAAGTAAATAGTTTATTTTATTATAAGTCGATGGCGATCCATGTAAAAAATCAATTCCAAAAGCACTAATTGAGTATAGCATAACAGTCAGTGCTCCAACCATACCTTTTAAATGTGTGCGTTTTGCAATTGTCATACCTATACCAAACACAAAAAAAGTTATTAGTGCTGAATATAGTTGCGTTGGATGAATAGGGGTTATAAATGGAATATTGAAGGTATCAAATGCAATACCCCATGGCAGTTCTGTTGGCATACCAAAATGTGACCCATTAAAGAAATGACCTATGTGTATAAAAAATAAACCAACGAGCCCGCTCAGTGCAAATGCATCCAGCCATCCCCAAAAATCTTCACGTTTTTTTCTGCTGATAATGAATAATGTAATTATAAAACTATAAAAAATGCCAAATGCACTAAGGCCCAGATCCCATACCATAAATATATGCAATATGTTTTTCTGGAAAACAGAAAAATGCTCAAAGGCATAAAATAATCTACCTCCAATTAACGGGAAGATAATAAAGTAGATAAAATTGTTAACAAAAAAACTAAGTTTAATTTTTTTTAATTTTATGAATCTGATTAAAAAAACAATACCCACCATAAAGGCTATTAGAATTGATACGCTAATAGCAGTGATAGTGAATGGGCCATATTGAAGAAGAATTTCGTACATATCAATTTAAATTTCAAACTCTAAGCACAAAATTCTAAATAAAATTCAAGTCTCAAATCTCAAATTTAAAATTTAAAATTGAGATTTATATATTGAGATTTATTTTGTGCTTTGGAATTGGAATTTGGAATTTTATCTAATTTCCTGCTTAGATTTTAACCCAGTTGTAACCGTAAAGCCAGGTGGGGGATTAGTAAGTGACGCAGGATCTTTTTTAACAAAGAATGGGGCTAGCTCAGACTTATCTTTATCTATCTTATTTTCATCTAATACTATAGCAGGAGGTAAGCTTTCGTTACCAGCAGAGCAATTACCATTTTTACATTCACCACCCCCACTAAACAAACCATCGTTAGCTATTTTTGTATATGTATCAGAAACCGTAAAGCGCCTTAAATAATCAAAGTCATAACGCTTTGCACAGTCTAACTCAGAATCATTTGCATGGCAATCTATACCTTCAGGTTTTTTCTTTTGGGCAGTGCCGGCAATAGTATTACGAGAGGCAATGCTGCCAAACCAGTATAGTTGATTTTTTAATTCTTTAGCTTTTCCATCTTCGCCACCATAATAAAGGTGCCCTTTTTCGTTGCGACTAAGAACACTACCTTCTGTATATAGAATGGCTTTAATATTGGTTGGCTCTGGATCTATATAAACATTAGCACCTTTTCCCTTGTCATCCGGAAGCATAATAATTCCAAAAGAAGATTTGCCATGAAGGTTTGATTTGATTGCCAAATTAGCACCTTTAATAATGAGCGTGTAAGGTAGCTCTGGTAAGTCAAAAGTACCATCATTATCATACAAAATAACTTCTTGTTTCTCATCGCCTTCATAATAAGCGAACATAGTGTTATTAACAGTATCTTTTATTTTACATTTGCCATCAGGATTAGGCAGGGATGATAATTTTAATTCTTTATCAATTTTACAATCACCTGTTTTTATATTAGCTGTTAATTTTGCAATATTGCGCCTCATTTGCTCTTTAATCTGATACGATCCGGTAGTGTTTACAGTATCAAATTTTCTATCAATTACAGTTTTACTGCCAGATACAGTACCAATTGCCTCCATTCCAATTGCCCTTACATCAAGGGAAATAAGCGGACTCTGGCGATAAATAGCTGTTGTTTTTGAAATAGATCCATTTGGGTAATTTCCAAAACGATAAGCAACATCCTGAACAATACCGAGCTTTACATCTTTAATTGGGCTTGGTAAGAATTTTTGAGGTGTGAATTGGATTTTCTTATCAAGTGTAGCAGGTTTTATAATAATACCAGATTCAGAGGGTTCTTCTGTAGCTTTTTTTAAAGATAAATTAACGGCATCATTTCTATCTATTTGACCGTCAGGATAATCTTCGGGCTTACTCGGATCACCTCCTTCTTTTAGGTCATATTTTTTAGGAATGCCCATCATGCCCGTAATTATATAAGTGCCGGTGCCTGAAATTTTATCTTTGAACTTATCAAAATAATAAGAAAATTTACCACTAGGATGGAATTGTTTGTAAAACCCATGGAAAGGCGTACTATTCACTTTAAATGTTTTACCACTATTCATATACATTTCATAGCGAGTACTTTCTGTTAATTCAAAAGGATTAGTCCATGCAAGATCATTGTCAGTGCCGTCTATTGTAGTTGCATTGGTTATTCTGCGAGTTTCCATAATCGAATCACTAGAGCCGGTAAGCGATGCATAAGAAAATACATTATCTATAGAGATATCAGTAGGTTTTTGTGCTGTACTAAAATTATTAACTGTAAATTCCAAGTCACTTGGTGTACCTAAAGACAGTACATTTTCAAGGCCACCGGTTTTTAATTTCGGGTCACTGGTTGTTATAGCAGGGGTGAAGATTGGGCAGGAATATTTTTCTTCATTTTTAGCACCTGAACAAAGGACAGAGTTCATATCTAATTCTCCTGTCTCATCCTTTATTTTAGCTTTTTCTTGCATGCCAAATTTGAGTGGATCGAGCAATACAACATGTTTGGATGTTGCAGGTAAATCTCCATTTTCATCAATATAATTAAAATTATTAATTTTAAGCTGCTTTATAATAATTTCTTCCGACACAGAAGAGTACGTTGAGCTTGGTGCGTAAGATGTAAATTCAAGAGGATAGGAAAGTCTTAACCTATTAAGCCTAAGCTTAATATTGCTATTTATTGATTCTAAGTTTTGACCTAATGCTTTAACAGGAGTAAGGTATGACGGTTCTTTTGGCGGTGGTGGCGACTGAGTAAGATCAAAAACCATATCATTGTCAAAATTTGCCTTTAAAGTGATTTCTCTTTTGGGGCAGTCAGGGTCAGGGCAATCAATTTTTAAAATCGGATTCTCTGCAATATCTTTTGGTTCAACAATGTATTGCACAGGATCTTTTCCGTCTGCAATAGCCGAGCTGCCAGATTTACCCCATGAAATTTTTGACTTATCTTTATCTACATATCCCGCACGTACAAACACTTCTACGGGCTCAGTTTTTGGTTTAGAGGTGAATTTATCACCAATATATAATTTTTTATCATTATTATTCACTATTTCTGCATGCAATAGGTAATGGCAGTATCCCTGTGCAGTTTTAACAATACCAACCGAAGGCATAGTTAAATTTAATACAATACCCCCATTGCCTGTAGTCGGAATGATTGTTGAAGCTATTGGGCAGCCGTCGGTTTTACTATCCAGATGAATTTTTGTTTTTGAGGCATTAATGCCGGATTCATAATCAAACGCAACATTGTTCCATATTATTGTTGTGGGATCTCCATTTGTGTATCCGGTGTTTATGCCAACAGCAAACCATACTTTTGCCGGCATTAATGATATTGGTGCAGTTTTATCTATTTCCCATGTTGTGTATGCACCAAAATGAAATCCTATGTTGTCTATAGGACCTCTTGAAAATTTAATCCATCCTAATTTTTCACTCCATGCATATCCTTTGATTTTACGGCCTTTTTTTACCTCAACTCCATATTCATTTACAACTTTTTCAACAGGGTCTTTCAGATCAATCCATATACCCCAGTGATTCTGATTTTGGGTTTTTGCTTCTCTGGTTACTCCATTATTATTAGATGAAAGCCGTATCCAGCCAGTATGTTTATTCCATATATAACCAGTTATAGCATGCTTTTCAGTGCCAGTAGCTGGTTTTACTTTAATCTGTGGATACATTTCTGCTGTGTAGGCATTTGGGTCACTAATTCCACTGCCGATTTCTTTACCATCTAATGCAGTCCATCCAACTGAATCATTCCATATAAAACCCTTAATAAAACATCTATCTTCATTACAGTCACCATCGTCTGTGCTTATATTTACCGTTCTGGAGTTGACACTAGGAGATCCAAATGCTTTAGCGTCAATGTATGGATCGATATAGAATTGTTTTTTTGGACCTTTGTAATAACTGGGGTTCTTAAATTTACTTCCTCCGGGATTAACAGCGGTTTTATAATCAAAATGCAAAATACCCATTTCTTCACTATATGCAGTACCGGTTATAGGAATTTTTGCAGCATAACTTTCTCCTGCAAAGAGGATTAATGTTAGGAATGCTGCTGCTGTGAGGAATTTAAGTTTCATATTGTGGGCCAAGTTGTGGGCCAAGTTGTGGGCCAAGTTGTGGATGCCACCATAGGGTCCACTATTCGGCCAACAATTGTACCCACTATTGGATCACTATTTAGCATTAGCTATACAAGTAGCCTTCAAGCTTGCGTCAAGAACTTTACCACAAAGAGTAGAATCTTTTTTGAATATAGCTTGCCTTAAATAATAGCTGTTAATACTGGCCGTTTGAGTTTTAATACATTTGGTTTTACTTGTATTATTCTGAATAAAATTACAATAAGAAAGATCCTTTTTTTCTGCAGCTAAATTGTAATAAGTTTCGTCTTTACATGCATTCTTACTATCACCACTTAACTTATCGCAGGTTTTTAATTTATTTGTATTGGATTTATACGTTACTGTTTGTTTTTTGGTTAAATTTATTACTTCAATATTTTTTTTGATAGTTTTAGTACATCGATCTTTTAAATCAGAATCTTTAATTTTACTGCAATTTTCAACTTTTAAATTATTAATACTATTTGAATGATAAAAATTATCCAGACAATTTTGTTTTAATGTTAAATTTTTAATCGTTGTACAACTGCCTGCTGATTTTGCATTTTTACCGAGCATTGCCTGAATTTGATCTGAGCAATTTTGTTTTACTTTTGAATCTGTAATTTTACTGCACAAATTCGTATTTAAGGTATTTAGGCTTATATTCAAATAAACTAAATCAAGACATTTTGATTGCAATTGGGTATCTGATATTTTTTTACACAAATTATCATCATTTTTTTGAATTGCAGAATTATAATTCAACGCATCCATACAAGACTGTTTTACCTTTGAGTCGTACTGTATTTGTTCACAGTTTTTTCCGTCTATAAGGGCCTGATTTAAAGCAAGATTATCTGTTTTTACTTTTTCTTCCGCACTGAGATTCGGGCTTGCGAATCCCTTTGGTTTTTTTGTTTGTTTTATAATTGTTTTACCGGCAGGAGTTTCACCTGTTTTTCTTCCCTGAAAATATACAAGTGTGCCAAAAAAACCTACTATAATAGTGATAATAATTATCCAGCTTAAAATTTTACCCTTTGGTTTATTTAGTTGATTCATATTGTTTGCAGATTGTAACCAAATTGTTTCCAAATTGTTTCCAGTCCCGATGTAAAATCGGGATTGGCAACTATTTGGAAACGGCTTGAGCTTGTCTAAAGGCAGGTAACTATTTGGTAACAATTTGGATCAGAAATTAACAATCAAAATAATATAAGATCCAATACTTAAAAATAACAGGAATAAACTTGCAAGAATGTTACCACGTAAATATATACTTTTAACTCTTAAAGCAAAATGAAATATTAAAAGTAAAATTGTTATATTTAAAATAAGTGGTGTTTTGAACGTTTTAATTACAAATTCGCTATTTAGACCTATGTTTTTTTCTAATGCAAAATTTACCAAAAAGAAGTAAATAATATAAAAACAAAGCAACCAACTTATAAAACTATCTATTTCAGACAATATATATGTTATATAGCTCATTTTTTTCGGTTCATGATCCTCGGTTTCCGATTCTTGCTCAATAAATTTCTCGGGTTGTACATTTGTCTGGTCAGATGGTGTGTCGGTTGGTTTTGTATCCCTATCTTCATCCTCGGGACGCACGTGTGCGTCCCCTACAGCAACATCTCCTTCGGCTGTTGCTGTATCGGTCTGCCTGTCAGCGGGAATGGCTGGTGTCTCAGGCTCCTTTTTCTTAAACTTTGTAAAAATATCATTAATTTTTGTTTTTATTCTATTTATTATTGACTCCTTTGGCTTGCCTAGTTGTGGCTGGTTGAGCTTTTTAAAACGGGTAGTGATATTTTTAAATATACTTTTAATACCAGCAATACTTACGGCTTTTTTATAAATAGCATCATCAGCACCAGATGCGGTATTTTCTTCAAGGTCATTAATAATAGTTTGATACTCTTCATCAGCTTTCCCTTCATCAGAGTCCGGATTGCTTATTAAGTCATAAAGTTTATCGCTTAATTCTTTTATATGTTTAATATTATTACTACTTTTTATTTTTTCTAATTCACCGAGTGTATTTTGTATTTCCTGTACAGTTGCATTACTAAAAAGATTTTTACTTGTTTCAAGAATTTTTTTTGTATGACTAATAATATTATCGATTTCAGAAATGAAACTTTTTTCAATTGCCGCATTTTTTTCTTCTAACTCTTTTTCTTTTTGGCTTCCTCCTTTATCCGATTGCCCGGCACTTTCTTTTAATTTTTTTTCAAAAGTTTCCAGCATTGATGCGGCTTTTTCTTTTTCTTCATCAGTAGCAGATGTTGGAAAAAGTTTATTAATCTTTAGGCTATATTCAGTTTTTAATCTTTTGAATGCGGAAAAATCATCTATTGCATCAATTGTACCGTCGACCTCTTTCCCATTGCCGTCAATTGCGTTAAAAGAGAAAGTTTTTATACCTTTTTCAGCCTTAATACTTTCCTGCTTTTCCTGAATTTGTTGATACTCTTCATCTGATATCTCCTTTACATCAATAATAGCCAGCCCCATTTTGTGTAGTTCTTCATGGGCAGCCTCCTTACCTTCAGCATCTAAAGCGCCGATTATCTTTTTATTATTTTTTGTGAGTGCGGTATATTCGAACTTCATTATCTATTTTTATTTAAAATTATTCTATCATATAACCGTGTATAGAAACAATAAATATATGATTTTTATAAAAAGATTTCGAAACGTCCAGATATCCAAATGTACAAACAGACTTACAAACGTCCAGATAGCCAAACCTACAGACACTAGCTAATTAATAAAATAGAGATGTTTGTAATTTGGTAAGTCTGTACATTTTTTTGGAAGTCTGGATATCTGGGATTTGGACGTTTCTTAATATATTATGCTATTATATCCATCCAAATTAACATATTATAAATGAAGTACGCGCAGGTTGTAATTTTAAAAAAATTGGGCGGGTTTGATGACGAACTCACTTACTGTATTCCAGATTCTTTAAATGCAAGTTGCACTGCAGGGTCTTTTGTGGAAGTTCCTTTTCATAATAAAAAACTGAAGGGCATTGTTGTTAAAATTATAGATAAAATCGATTCAGGTATTAATATTTCAAAGATTAAAAATGTTATAAATGTAACAAAAAATATACAAATTTATCAAAAAAATATAGATTTATCTTATTTTATTGCTGATTTTTATCAAACCTCTGTTAGTAGGGCAATCCGATTGATGTTACCCAAGAAGCTGTGGAATGGAAATTTAAGCATGCCTACCCAGATAATTATTAAATTAATTGATGACAAAGCTTCCCTAAGAGGTAATAGGCAAAAAAAGTTATTTGATGTTATTCAAAAAAATGGTGGTAGTATAATCCTTTCTGAACTAAGGGGTCATCCTGGTGAATTTAGTTTGACCACAATCAAATCACTTGTAAAAAAAGATATTGTTAAAGAAATTTCAAAACCTTTATTTGAGCCCTTTGATTCGAATAAAAATTTATATAAAGAACCTGATATAACACTTAATGCAGATCAGTTTAATGCTTTGGGCAAAATTAATAAATCAGATAAGCCGGTGCTTTTGCATGGTGTTACAGGCTCGGGGAAGACTGAGGTTTATTTGCGTAAAATTCTGGATACTATTAAAGATGGCAAGCAGGTTATTTTACTTGTTCCGGAAATTGCCCTTACACCGCAGATGATTAATTATTTTAAAGATTATTTAAAGGATCATATTGCTGTTTTTCATTCCAAATTAACAGATAGTGAAAGGGCTTTGGAATGGTGGAAGGTTAAACTTGGCCATTCTCCATTAATTATAGGTTCTAGGTCTGCGATTTTTGCGCCTGTATCTAATTTAGGATTGATTATTTTGGACGAAGAACATGAATGGACTTATAAACAGGAGTCTATACCTTATTACGAAACACATAGAGTTGCAGAAAAAATGATCAATATATGGAATGCAGGATTAATTTTGGGAAGTGCTACACCAAAGGCTGAAAGTTATAAAAAAGCCAGAGAAGGGGAGTATTCATACATGCATCTACCGGAAAGAATACACAAAAATGATATGCCCCTTATTCATGTTGTAGACTTGAGAGAGGAATTCAAAAAACGTAATTTTAGTATTTTTTCACTTCAGCTGCAAAATAAAATAAGAGATCGATTGGATAAAAAGGAGCAGATAATATTATTCGTAAATCAAAGAGGCATGGCAAATGCAGTTACCTGCCGTGATTGCGGGCATACGGAGGTGTGCCCTAATTGTGACATCAGTTTGAAATTACATAAGTCTCAAGTCTCAAGTCTCAAGTCTCACGCTACTGATCGATTAATATGTCATTATTGTGATTTTAAAAAAGATCCATCGCTTGTTTGCCCGGAATGTAAATCGTCGCATATAAAAAATATTGGCGTTGGCACACAGCGCGTAGAGCAGGAAATGCATCGATTATTTCCAAATGCGCGTGTAGTGAGAGCGGATAGTGATACGACAAAAAATAATAATGGTTTTTCTGGTATATATCGCGATTATACACATAGAAAATACGATGTTCTTATTGGCACACAAATGATTGCCAAAGGTTTGGATTTTGAAAATGTGAGCCTTATTGGTGTTGTACTTGCAGATGTTGGTTTGCATATTCCTGATTTTAGAAGTTCCGAGAGGCTGTTTCAGATTCTCACACAAGTATCGGGGCGCTGTGGACGCCGGGATACCCCAGGTGAAGTTGTTTTACAGACTTATAATCCAAGCCACAGAACTATCCAAAAAGTAGTTAATTATGAGTATAAAGATTTTATTGAAAATGAACTTAAGGTAAGAAATAAATTAAGTTATCCGCCTTATAACCGCATGATTAAATTTACAGTTGTCGGCAGTGATCTTCCTAAATTAACAAATCATATTAAGTTTCAGCAGGAAGTGCTGGAAGATATTTTTAAAGTAAATAATTTAAAGGTAAAAATAATGAGTGCGCCTGCCATGCTTTCGAAAAGGGCGAATTTTCATTATTACAATGTACTTCTTCGTGCAGATAATCCGAATATTATTTTTAAGCATTGGCAGCCACCTAAGGGGTGGAGGATTGATGTGGATCCGGTACATACTACTTGACCAGCTTTGCGTGACCTTGTTCTCTTTGCTCACGTGACCAGCTTCGCGTGACCTATGGTGATTATATTGTTTTGCATTATTAGATCACTATGGGTAACGCGAATAAAAATGAGCTGGTCACAATTAGGTAACGCGAACGTAGTGAGCTGGTTACAATTGAATTATTTAGCAATAGAGGCAAGCGCTTCATTAAACTCTGTTGGGGGAATTTTATTTACAATTACCCCCATAATAGCGTCCATTTTTGAGAATATATCGTTTATACTTTGCACACTATCGACTTCACTTGCTAAAGACGGATATCTTTCAATTAAATAGTTTTTTACTCTTTGTCCGTGAGCTTTTTTATCCTCCTTGGCGGCTTTTTGATCACGTAGCATTTCAAACAATGGTCTATCGAATCTATCTAAAAAGTCTCTAATTTTATTTCTGAATTGTATTGTTTTCCATCCTGTATGCCCACTAAGAGGTCCTTCTCTTGGTTCTGCATGTAAAATACCTGCGCCGGCGCGAGTAAAATTTTCGCCCTCAAACGCTACATCGTCCAATATTCCATCGGCCATGGCCACCCACGACATCTGTCTTGCAAATTCTTTGCGTGCATCAATTTTATGGGGTGTGCTGGCATTATTTTCAAGCCACATTAATGCACCAACATATGCATTTTCCACAGCAGTATCTTTAACTTCCTGCTGACCAGATCTACCAGATAGAAAACGCTTTGCTGTATTGGCATCACCCAAACACGCAATAGAGCGTCCCCAGTCATGATCCCAGCTTCTTTCTGACACCGATTTACGTACACGCTGTATTGTCATCGGGTCATTTTGTACTTCTGTCCAGAAAAAATTCATAAAATCACTATTGCCAGAATGGCTAATACTACCCCTTTCGAAACTGTCTTTAAATTTTGTTTTTCCAATACGTATATAATCCGCACGCGTTAAAGGTGGCTTCTTGCTATAAATCCACTGTGAGGAGGGGTATGCGTTTAAGTGTTTATCCAGAGCTAGACCTCTATCGGATGGTAGTAAGCCATACGCCATACCTGCGATTAAATGAAAAAACACAGCTTCTGCAGAGGATTTACCTTTTTTAATAGAGTATTCCATTATGCCTTCGTATTCCATTGGATCCACCTTTTCTCCATTTCTATGTTTTTTAAGTAACTGATCCATGCGTTCTGTAAGCTGATCCTGAATTTTATCCAGAGATGATTCATATTTTTGTATGTTGCTATCCCAGCTACTTTGATTATCTTTTTCCAAGCTTAAGTATTCGTCGAAGTCCCATATTTCACCAATTGCCTGATGAAGCCTTTGCCTTAAAAGTATTGGATTTTTAAGCAGTGTAACGTCTCCAGGCATTAAAGATGCCGAATCTTGAAGTCTATTTAATATTTCCCATAATTTTTCATTCCTCCATTCCAATCTTCCCTTTTTTGCAAGCAATCTAAGTACAGCTTTTAATGCATCTTTGTTTGGGTCAATTTCGCCTGCCATTCCTTCCATTATCTTTATAAGCTCCCATGCGTCTTTACTCTCCCAACGATTTTGCCATTCATTAACTTCTTCCTGTTCAGCTTTTTCTTTACGTGCTTCAGCCTCCTGGCCGAATTCACCAATTATAGGAATTCCGAGCTTATCGAATAATGCGGATCCTACTTTTGCTGCGTTGTTATCTATATGACGTTTATGGCGCCTTTCCCACCATTCTTTAATATTAGAGCCGACCGCTATTATGTCATCCAACGCAAGAAATGTAGTGTGATTCCATAAATTTCTTATCGGATCCATAGTTTCATGCGGCATATAGTCTCCGGCTTCAGCCATTTCTCTGTTTATACCTACTAATTCTTTTTCTACTAATTCAATACGATCTTTAATCTCTAAAGATAAGTACTTACTATTGGTTTCTGCATAAGATTTATTTAGGTCTTCTGTAACATTGTTATAATCTTTTAATAACTTAAGTAATGGTTTTGACCCCGGAACAAATCCCAAATAATTAGACTTAAGCATTCTATCAATTTCTTCTTTGTTTATATCTATTTTTTCTTTGTTCATGCTGGCTGACGCTCCAAGTCCTTCGGAGTCATCATCTTCACTTTCATTACCACTATCCATATTTTTCAATGTTGCACCTGGGTCTTTATCTATAATCGATTGAGCATCTCCAGGATTTTCAAAACCATGATATGATCCGTCTTCCACCACTTTTCCGTCCTTAATCTTTGGCATTTTGGTGCCAAGTATTGCGTCCGCCGCGCCAGAAGTTGTCATCAATTTTCCTAGATTTTCAAATTTACCACTACCCTCAAATATAGGATCACCAATTGCATACATTTCACCCATCACTTCATCATCACCCCATATATCACCTGTAGGTGGTTTTTTAGGTTGGACTGCTGTAATAAATGCATTTTTAATATCTTGCCATTGATGATTTTCTACACATGCTTTGTGCCATTTTTGCCGGGTTTTTGGATCGTTTTCAAAAAGCATATGCCTTGTTTCATGCATTATTTGCTCTTTAAATGTTGCTATATCCGTTTTATCAACAGGCCATCTGACAATAATTTTCCATTTCTTTTTATCAGCACTCTCATAAAAAACCATACCTCCTTCAGATGTATAATCTTTTAAGTTTTTAGGATTGCCTGTTACAGGATCCGGATAATTTTCAAATTTATTCGCATTAACAAAATCAAGGTTTTCAGACTCCAAATTCGCTTCCAGTACTGCTCGTATTTTTACTGGATCATCCAGTTGTGAAACTTCTGTTAAAATTATTTTGGCACTACCTATTTCTTTAACTTTATCAGGGCTAAGTGCTGTATCAATTTGTTCACCAGAAAAGCTGGCAAGCATTCTCCCCATTTCTGTAAGACTCCCGGAAATACCGGCAAGTTCAGAAAGTGAAAGATGATCCAAATTTGCTACTTTAGCCCTTGTTTCATTCATTGCTTGATTTAGCGCATTATCATCACCCTTAAGTGCTTCTAGTCCTGCTTTTTTTTCTTCATAATCATCCCTTTCTTTAAAATAAGGCTCTTCAAGCTTAGCTAAAAGTTCATCAATCCGCTCCGGTGTAAATGCTGCGGTTGCTTCTTCTAGGCTTTGAAATTTTTGACGAATTTGATCTTTAAAATATTCAGGATCTTTATTCATTTCTTCATCAAATTCATCATATCTTTCATCAAGTCCATCAATAGATGCTTGAGCAAACTGAAGGCCATCTAATAATTTTTTTGCAGCATCCGGGCCGCATGCAAAAGTTTCCGTTGTATCACCATATGAAGGGATTTCTATGGTGCCACCTTCTCTTAGTAGTTGAGCTTGCTGAAGTATACCTCCTTCGAAGAAGTCAAATATTTCTACAAATTGCCTAAGCTCAATATCGTTAAATCTGGGCGGTTGTTTAGATTGAACTGCAATGAGTTTTTCTTTAGTAGTATTAAATTGACCTTCCAAATATTTCCTAATTCGAGATTCCCGCATTTCTCTTGCTTCCAGTAAAATACTATTAAGCTCTAATTTATCGTCCTGATTTAAAAACGAATTTAAGTTAATTTTTTGCTGATCTGCTTCAATTTCCCTGGTAGCCCTTCTAAGTCTTAATTCATCAATTTCCCCATTGTCGTTTTTTAGATGTAATATATGATCATATAGATTTGGATTTTGCTCCCTAAGCCACCTTCCATTGTCTGAATCTAAAAATTCAGCGGGGGCCACCGCATCTTCTGCCTCAATGCGTTGCTGAGCTTTAATTTCCGCAACTCTTTGATTAATCCAATTTGTCTGATTATTTAAATCTGCCTTTATACTTCTTCGTTCACCAAGATTGTCAGTTATTCTTAATTGTTCTTGCAATAAGGCTTTGTGTTCTTCCCAATCTTCCCTGGCTTGATTTGTAAGTTGTGGCTCTGATTTACTTAGTAGCAGAGCATTATGAAGCATTTGCCTTGCCTGCATTTTACTTTTGGAATATTCGAGCCTGTCTCTTAGGCGGGTATTCAAAAATGAACCAAGTCCGGTTGATGTTAAGTCAGAAAGCGATGCATCATCTAATTCTGAAGTTCTCAAAACTGAAAGAGATCTATTAAAAGATCCAATGTCCTCCAAAGCCACCTGAAAGTCTTCAGTGTTTTGAATTGGCGCCTTTAGTAAATCCAGCTTTGTTCCGCATACATCTCTTTTTATTTTTAATTCATCAATGCTTTCTTCACCCTTCCTAAATACTCCAGCAAGGATTCTTCTTGCCCTACCACGTTTTTTACGAGCATTTACTTCAGCATCTATCTGCCTTGCTCGATTTTCCAGGATATCCTGACCCTTTACATACTCATCCGGCAAGTTATGGTCATTTCTTTGAACCTCTGCAGTACTGGCCTGGTTTGCGTAAATAAATCTTTCTTCAAATAAGCTTATTTTTTTATTTTTTTGCCATTGGTGTGAATGTATATTTTTCCTAAATAACATAGAGTATAAGATTATCTAAATATTATAGCACAAAACGGACCATTTTACTAGAGTATTCCTGCTTATTCCCATAGGTGATCCAATTGGTGATCCGATAGGGGATCCAATTGGGGTAGATATGCGAATATAACCTAAATACCCATTTATGATGTGGTTTGGTTTTGTGAAACGGATTTTCTCTGTATGGTTAATAGAGAATTACCGCTGGTACCGAGGCGCGAATTGTGGAGTTACTAGCTCACAGTACTGCCCTTAGTTTACACGATTTTTTATAAATGTCAAGGTTTTTTGTGAAAAATAGATATTATAGAGTGGTAAAATATTTTTTTTACCTATCTATTGCATAAAAAATAAGCATTTATTATAATTAAATACTTTTTTATTTCTTGGATTATGAAAAAAAGACCAGAACTTGAACCACAGCCAGAAGCCCCTAGGAATCTTACTGTTTTAGTAAGGGGGATAGAGAGGGAAATGTTTCCGGAATTTAGAGATGAGGATTATGGTTACGGTAGTAGAGATAGTGAATGTAATTTTTATTTTGCACCAAATCATCATTTTTTCAAAGGGTTGATAAATAGGGAAGTTCTGGATAGTTTGCAGCAAGGTGCAAGTTTAATTAGCTTTGGAGCTGGTGTGGCACATTTAGAGCAACTTCTTGTAGAGGCTTTAGGTGTGAATGCTGATCAAGTAACTTTAACAAATAAAAATACTACCCTTAACACACCGGAATCCTTAAAATGTCATCAATTTGATATGCATGGTGCGTGGCCAGATTTTGGAAGGAAATTTAATTTTGCTATTTTCCCGGAAAGTTTTACTAGTTTATTGGCATTTAAACGAATTCATGGCAATTATTACACAGAATCACCTTTAACAGATGCTGTTGTAAGGTTGCTTAGTAGATGTTTCGAAATTCTTGAGGAAGATGGTGAGGTGCGTGTAGATGGACATTGCTTAAGAGAGGATGAGCTTTATGTAATTCAGAGCAAGCTTGTCAATGAGGATATATCCATTACTTGCGATAAAGATTTACTTGTGGCAAAAAGAGCACCAAAGGAACTTTCCGAGGCAGAAGAGGTGTGCGATTAGCTATTTAAACTCCGGCAATTGCACACATTCCGCAAAATCTAATTTGTGATTATTGTCAAGTTGAGAAACAGGAGTGTCGTCTGGTTTTTCTTCAAATTCCAAAAGAAAAACAGAGTAGAGGAGTTTATGCGCAACAATTAAGCCATGCACATCTCCATATTGTTTTAAGCTACTTATAAAATTTCTTATTCGCTCTCGTGCCTGAGCTACAGATTCCCCACTTGTACTAAGTCCTGTAGTTATCCAGCCTTTAAGTTCCCCCCTTGTTGGCTTCCCAAAATGCACTTCGTGTAATTCGGGTACGAGCACTAAACTGGCAGTATTGTCTTGCTCCTTTTGTACAGTTTCTGCTGTTTGTTTAGTTCTTATAAAAGGACTACTTAAAATAAGTTGAAAAGGCTTTCTTTGCTCTTTTATTGCTAATGTTTTTGCTTGGCCAAATCCTTCAGGGCCAAGTGGAAGAGATTCGTTCTCTAATGTCAGATCAACATCAGTATATGATTTTTCAGGCTGTGCATGTCTTGCATATTTATAGGGCATAGTTTTTCTAGATTAGAAATAATTATAAAATGAATTCTGCATATTTGTAAATACAAAAAGACCCGATTGCCATGTTTCGGGTCGTGGGGCGAGTAGTAGGGCGTCGCTACGCTTTGTGGGGCGAGTAGTGGACTTATTATATTCCACAATTCGCCCTACAACACGCCCAACTATTCGCCCTACTATTTGTTTAGGTCAATCATCGTCTTAATAACGGTATCAGGATTTAGCGACATCGTATCAATCCCTTCTTTTTGCAGGAAGCGGGCGAATTCTGGGTAATCGCTTGGGGCCTGACCGCAGATGCCAACTTTTCTTCCTTTCCTTTTTGCAATTTTTATAATTACACTAACCATATCTTTTACGGCATCATTTCTCTCGTCAAATATATGACGAATCAATTCAGAATCTCTATCTACACCAAGAGTAAGCTGAGTAAGGTCATTTGAACCAATAGAGAAGCCATCAAAAATATCAGCAAATTGATCTCCAAGTATTACATTGCTTGGCACCTCGCACATTACATATAGTTCCAAACCATTTTGCCCCCGTTTTAATCCGTGCTTCTTCATTTCTGCAATAACTTTTTTACCCTCCTGTATAGTTCTGCAGAAAGGTATCATTAGCTTAAGGTTTTTTAAGCCAAGCTCATTTCGTACCTTTTTCATAGCCTTGCATTCCAAAGCAAAAGCATCTTTATATTTTGGATCGTAATATCTGCTTGCACCCCTCCATCCAATCATAGGATTCTCTTCTTTCGGTTCATATTCCCTTCCTCCAATTAATTCTGCATATTCGTTTGATTTAAAATCACTCATGCGAACAATCACATCATTTGGCCAGAAAGCTGCTGTTAGAGTAGCTACTCCTTGGGCAAGTTTATCTATAAAGAATTCAGTTTTATCTTTATATCCTTCAGTAAGCTTATCAATTTTTGCCTTTACCTTTTTATCTGTAATTTTATTGTAATGTACAAGTGCTAATGGATGAATTTTAATATAGGAATTGATAATAAATTCAAGGCGGGCGAGACCGACACCTGCATTAGGTATCATGGAAGTTTCAAAAGCTACTTCCGGATTTGCCAGATTCATCATTATCTTCGTTTTAGGCATTTTTAAATTTTTAAGGCTTGTCCTTTTTATGGCAAATTTTAATGCACCTTTATATACATTTCCGCTTTCACCTTCGCAAGCAACTGTAATTTTATCTCCTGTTTTGATTTTTTTTGTAGCGTCATTTGTTCCTACAACACAAGGTATGCCGAGTTCCCGGGATACAATTGCTGCATGACAAGTTCTTCCACCTCTATTAGCAACAATAGCTGAGGCAATTTTCATAATTGGCACCCAGTCTGGATCTGTCATTGTTGTAACCAGAATTTCACCTTTTTTAAATTGTTTTATCTGACTTGGGTTATCTATTACGCGCGCTACTCCGGATGCAATTTTGGATCCAACAGGAGCTCCGCTTGTTATAATTTTACCTTTTTCTTTTAGTTTATAGTCTTCAAGAACTGACATGTCTTTTCTGGATTGAACTGTCTCCGGTCTGGCTTGAACTATAAATAGCTCACCTGTTCTGCCATCTTTTGCCCATTCCATATCCATAGGTTTGAAAGCTTTAGCTTCTTTACTGTAATGCTCTTCAATAATAATTGCCCACTCGGCAAGCTTTAGAACTTCACTGTCTGTTATACAATATTTCCTTCTTTCAGCTGGGGTTGTTTTAACATTTTTTACAGGACTTTTTTTACCCTTAGTATCGTAAACCATCTTGATATGTTTTGCCCCAAGGGTTCTGCTTAGTATCGAATTATAACCTTCTTTTAAAGATGGTTTAAATACATAAAATTCATCCGGATTTACCGCGCCCTGTACAACATTTTCACCAAGGCCATAAGCTCCGTTAATAAGAACTGCGTTTTTAAATCCTGTTTCTGTATCTATACTAAACATAACACCAGATGCTGCCTTATCTGACCTCACCATTTTTTGAACTGCAATAGATAGCCCGATTTCAAAATGATCAAATTTCTTTTCTTCGCGATAAAAAATTGCACGGTCCGTAAATAAAGATGCAAAACAATTTTTACATGCAGCAAGTAAATTATTTACACCTCTTATATTTAAGTATGTTTCTTGTTGGCCAGCAAAAGAAGCATCAGGAAGATCCTCAGCTGTGGCAGATGAACGAACGGCAACATCACAGTTTTTACCATATTTTCTTTCCATTCTTCTATAAGCTTCAGTAATAGCTTCTACAAGATTTTCAGGCAGCTCGGCATTTCTGATAGTTTCCCTACATTGCTTTCCTCTTTTTTCTAAATTAGCAATTTTTTTTACGTTTAAATCCCTTAAAATTCTTTGGATATCATCTTTAATCCCAGCAGATTTTAAAAGATGATGATAAGCAAAAGCTGTAACGGCAAAACCGTTTGGTATAGCCACACCTTTTGGTGTAAGTTTTTGATACATTTCACCGAGTGAAGCATTTTTGCCCCCAACTAAAGGCACGTCTTTAATGCCTAATTCTTTAAACCAAAGAATGAGCGCTTTTTTCCTGGTCGGACTTAAGCGTTTGAATAGTTTTTTGAACATACTTTTTAATGTTAAATAGTCGTTGGTACAAAATATAGCATAAAGAAAAAAATTGTGAAAATTTTTTTTAAATCTCAAATTTCAAATCCTAAATCCAAAATAAAATCCAAATTATAAATCATAAATTTTAAGTATGTAATTTGGATATTGAAATTTATTTTGAATTTTGGGCTTGAGATTTGAAATTTAATATATTAAGATAATTTCTAATTTAACTAAAGTTGCCTATGTCACCAGAAAAAACAAATGAAGTAGATGCTTTGCATGACGCAAGTCACAGGCTTATGATTTTTCTTCAAAGAGAGGGGATTATTGATGTTGGAACCAATAAGGCTGATCGCGCAAAGGCATTGGAATTAGCACAGGAATTACTTGGACTGCATCCTGCTGACCCAGACTTAGCGATCAGGCTGCATACACTTTCTGGCGAAGAAAAATTTGAACTTGCTTTAATGTTTCAAAGAGAGGTGGTTCGGGTTACAAGAGGTGAACAAAGAGTTAGTGAGATTGTTTCGCAGGAGAAAAAGAGAAGTTTAGTTTTTACAGGACTGCTTGAGCGCATGAGGCAAACCGTAGAAGGATTTGATCAGTATGTAGATAGCATTCCTTATGCCGCTTCTTATTTAGCACATGTGGGTATTGGTGGATTTTTTTCAGGCGATGAAGAAAACCCAATTAATGAAATGTCTGATGATGTTCTAATAGAACGCCTCTATGAAGAACTTGAGTTTAAGATTGATAGTGAGGAAGAAGGAGATACAACAGGAGGTAAAAATGTAAAATTTTTAGCTAGATTGAAATTAGCCATTAAAACTTTTATAGACAGAAAAAAAATAGGGCCTACAAATAGGGCATTGCGTGCGGATTATGCAGTGAGGGATCAGGAAAGATTGGATCTTGTAGGTGACTGGGGAGTTGTATGTGGAAAGATAAAAGGGGCTGCTGAAAAATATAACAAGACATCATTTAAAGAAGAAGATATTGATGATTTTGTAGGTGAGTTGAGAACAAGTGTACGTGATTTAGGTTTAAAAAGATTAAAGCTTACAGTCCCGCAAATGGATAGAGATTTTAAGGAATTGTCAGATAAATTACACACAGCTTTTTCAGATGCAGAAGAATTGGACAAAGATGCTGTTTTGAAAATTGTTGATAATCATTTTTATATATTTAAATTAAATATCGGGAATCCAGGTTTATATGGCCAAACTCCTCCGGAGCAAATGGTGGAAGCAGTTCGTGCCAAGATTACTGAGAATTCCGGATATAGCGATCAGCTTGGTGATCCTGCTTATCGTAAGCAGATTGCGGAATATTATAGTTTATATTTTAAAAATAAAGGAGCGAATATACCCGAGGGTGCTATTACAGCTGATAATGTAATAATGGGAAATGGTGCTAGTGAAATTATTGAAATGTTTATCTTGGCATCACTTAGTAATAGTGATAATGCTGTTGGCATTTCACCCATTTATCCACTTTATCCTTCAATCATGAAGATGATTGGAAAAGATTTAAATACAGCACCTATGGAATGTAGTGATGGGGAATGGAAATTTAATGTTAATAATTTGGAAGCAAAGGTTAATGTTCATACTAAGGTAATGTTTTTGAATTCACCAAATAATCCAGCTGGCATTATTTTTAATAAAGATGATATGAGAAAGGCGCTGGAAATAGCTAAAAAATATGATCTTTTTGTAATTTCAGATGAAATTTATTCTGCTGATATTTATGACCCAGAAGATGAAGATGATTTCTGCTCAATTGGAGAGCTGGCTTACGAGATGGGAGTACCGTCACTTTTAATTAACGGTATTTCGAAAGGATTTGGCAAAGCTGCCG
>CAYWJA010000012.1:0-40897 GCA_964458485.1 uncultured Candidatus Peribacteria bacterium
TTCCCAGTCAAATGAGCTCCGAACGCCCTGGGGTCTCTGCCCCAGGGAACTTTACAATTTATTAATCATTTTTTTTTGTGTTAAGATATAACTACTGATTACTCAATTGCTAATTGTTAATTATTGAGCTATATCAACAATTAACAATCAACAATATTATTTTAGCAATCTAATTATTATATCATATTTAAAATAAAAAAGCAAACATGAAATTAATTTTCATATCATTAATCACCCTTATTCCAATTCTCCTCTGGGGAGTTTATTTTTATTTCAAAAATCCACGCAAGCAGCCTGTTACGGAAATTATCAAAATATTTTTTATAGGAACTGGTTCAGTATTTCCGGTTATTTTGTTTCATAAATCGTTTGCTAAACCGGCGACAAATTATTTAACAGAACTACTTCACGTAAAAGATATTGCAGTCGTGCCATCGATTATAACTCTTTTTATTACAGTAATTTTTATAATATTTTTTATACTACTTTTTGCCCTAATACAGTCTGTTATTGTAAAGATTTTTCACAAGTTGTCTTTTAAAGAAAATTTCAAAGCTATTTATAAAAAATTGTACAACCTCACACCTTTACTACTTTTTTTTCTACTTTTTATAATTGTAGAAGTTATTTTTAATTTTACTCTTAATAAAAATTTTATTTTATCGATTACAGGAAGTGTGATTTTATTCGCAATATTAGAAGAATACTTCAAATATATCATTAATCCATTTTTAGCATTTAAAAAACTTACCTCAATCGGATCGGCTGTGGTAAATGCTTTATATATAGGCCTTGCTTTTGCCTTCATAGAAAATATTGTGTTCTTCTTTTATATAAAGGGCAGTCCGGAGTTTATGACTGTCTACTTATATCGCTCTATATTTACAACACTTTTGCATGTATGTGCATCAGGCCTTCTTGGTTATTTTTACGGAATGTCATATTTTTCAAAATCTTTAGTGGTTAATTACGAAGTAGAAAAGAGTCAATACAATTCATTGGCATGGTTAAGAAAGTTATTAGGAATGGAGAAAAAGTCAGTTTTTCAATCAGCTTCTGTCACTCAAGGCTTCTTCATCGTGGCTTTTATACATGCTGGATTTAATTTATTGTTACTGTTAGATCTAAAAATTCTGGTCGCAGTTCTTGTTAGTATTTTTTCATTGTTTATTGTTTATTTGCTAAATTTAGAAAGTACACAATTAAATTATAGCCTGGTTGGAACAAGGGAGCTTCCGGAAGAGGATTTTGAGCAATTACGTTTAAAAATATCTGTTGCTCAACATTTGAAGGAGATACAGGAGGGGGATAAGTGATATTTCGCATTGTTATTTTGCAATTAACTTGTCATTCTGTCCCGATTCCATCGGGGTCAGAATCCACGATTTACTCGTTAACGATGGATCCTGAACTAAATTCAGGATGACAAAGAGTAAAATGCCAAATACGGAATGTGACTTTTGAATGCGAAATCAGAAATGCGACATGCGAAATGTGCTATTGGTTTATTTAACAAATTTATACACCCCTAACTTATTCACCTCTAATTCATATCCATTAATCCAATCCAGTGTTCCGGATGATGCGGTAATAGATCCAGCGCCACTGGTTGCATTGCCAACTACTATCGGATAAGTATGTTTACCAGAAGCTGCGTTGCCACTAGTATCGGATGCGAAATCGCCGCCAGATGCATCGGACCAAATGATGTTGCGGAATTTTGTGAAGTTAGACACTTTGTCGCCAAAGTATCCAGAGGCATCACTAAATAATGAACTATTATAATCAGATGGATTGCCGACTAGCTGAGTAGTATTACCAAATCCATTATCGTTATCAAAATTATAAGATACATTTACTTCATTTAGCTCATCCGCACCGGCAAGACTGACGTAGAGTTTGTCATTTGTCCTTGCCTCAAAAATAGATGCCTTAATAGCATAGGTTTCGGATTTTCCTACGGTGATTTTTTGTTCTTTATCAAATGTAACGATTACTTTATACAAACCTTCCTGTATGGAATTTGTTGTACCGCCTGTATTGCAATCCTGCAAACCAGAACCAGATAAAGCATCTTTTAGATAAACAGCTTTGTTGTCGGATTTTAACGCACCTTGCCCCCAAATATGTACACCTTTAACAGGTCCTGAGCTATTTTCAAAACTCCAATTATAAATATCACTGCCAGACGCATAAAAATTAGTAGCTTTTACATCAAATACAAGCCTCGCAAGGCTTACATCACCGCCATTTGCAGATACTTTGAATTTAAAAAGATCACCTGATGTCGGCATAGCTGTTTTTTCCTGTTTTTCTATCTCGAATATAGGTTTGGATTTGCGGACAGTATAAGTTGGAACTTTTTCACTATTCTTTATATCTCCGGATTTATCTAAATAAACATACTGAAGAGAATTTTTTCCAACTGCTTCAAATTCAGTTTTGCTATTACTTTCTTTTAATCCGAGTGAGAATTTTTTACCGCTTAAATTAAATTTATCCACAGTAATACTCGCCACATCAGTATAAATTTTTAATACTGCGGAACTGTCTTTTGGTATATAAAAATCAAGTCCGCTAAAATTTATCTTACCAGCAGTAAGCGATCCTTTCACGGTCTTCATTGCACCTGCGTTATTTGGATCCGGATACTTAATTTTTACAGAACTAATAATATTTGTATATATCGGATCATCAAAATTCGGATCAGCAGGGTTGTCGTTAATTATCGTTAATTTCTTAACTGTATATGCATCTTTTTTAGCGGTAAAAGTATATTGCGTCGCAAGCAATTCTTTCGTTCCGCCAATCACAATATCAGATAATATAGAACTGCTTACAGGGCTTACCTCAAGAGTTCCAAGATTTGGCTCAGTATATTTACCTTCAATGGTTTTAGTATCACCGGCAATTAATTTAAAGCTAATATCAGCAGGGGTTATATAACCATCAATTCCTTCGAATACAATTTTATACAAAGTACCAGGCGAACTGCTTGCCGTAAGAGGATGATTTTTTGCATTGGTGCCGCTACCGCTTCCGGCAATAGTAGCATCTGCCTTATAAATTGTATAAGCCCCCCTGTGGTTATTTGTACTTACGACTGCAATGCCCTGGATTTTTGAATATTTCGCATCAATCGTTTTGTTTTCATTCGTAATCAAATTAAAGTTTATCGGAGCAGGCGTAATATATCCTTCTATCGAATTAAATGTAATTTTGTATTCAGTGCCAGGATTCGCACTTGCCGGCAATTTTTTTGTAGTCGAATTACTTCCACTATCTACAACAGTAGAACCTTTATAAATTATGTAAGAGCCATTGGGATTATCCATTTTTATATCAACCGATACCTGATTTTTTGTATATTGCCCAACATAAATTTTATTTTCCCCGGCTCGCAGGTCAAAACTTACATCAGCAGGTTTTATAAAATTCGATACTTCCCCAAATGCAATTTTATAATTAGTTCCCACAGGTAATGTATGAGTTGCACTAACAGCACCTTTGCCATTACCAAGTGCGGTTGCTCCGCTGTAAATCACATAAGAGCCCTGACTGCTATCAGTTGCGATGCTTACAGTACCTGTATTTTGTTTATATTTAACCGTATATGTAATACCACTTCCTTTCTCCAGATTTTGAGCATAGGGACTGCGTAGTGTAATGTCACCCATCATAACAGCATCTAATACAAGATTTTTTGGCACATTTACAGTTAATATGTAGCTCCCGGCTTTTGCACATTCTTTGGTATAAAAAGTCTCCTGAATAGTGGCAGATTCCTGAAGTGTATTTGAATCCGATCCGCTAAGAAGCACGGTACCAGTACCGCCGATTTGATTGACTGTTATTTTGCCACCTTCACAAATTTTTTTCCTAACATCTTTCATATCAATTATTTCAACATCATCACGTTTTTTCATTTTCTCCATAAACTCAGGTGTAACTTCAACTATGCGATCATTAATGACTTTAATTCCCGTATCCGATGTTGTTTGGGTGGCTTTACTATCCAATAAAGATCCTCTTAATGTACTTGTGGACATATTTGTCGCACCGTAAAAAAACAGCATTCCTGCTACAAATATTCCAAAATATATGATGTATTTTTTGTATTTTTCGAACATTTATTTTGATATTATCCTTTAATTATAGCATATTTAAAGAAAAGTCTCAAGTGCGAGTGCGAGTCTCAAGGATAACCAATTCTATATTTCCTTTTGTCATCCTGAACTTGATTCAGGATCCACGTGATTAGTGTTTTGTATTATTACTTATTTACTAATAATCAGATTTGCTGAACATGCGAATAATTATCGCAATATCAGCAAATAAGATAGTTAGTATTTTAGCAATATAATCATCCTTTAATTCTATGGATCCTGAATCAAGTTCAGGATGACAAATGGTGGACTAAATACTCTATAAAACCACTTGAGACTCGCACTTGCACTTGAGACTTTAAAACCTATTTATTAGGCTTAATAATCTCATCCACCAATCCATAATCCAAAGCCTCTTTTGCAAGCATAAATTTATCACGTTCGGTATCTTGCTCTACTTTTTTAACAGATTGCCCAGTATGCTTTGCGATCATTTCATTTAAAAGTCCTTTTGTTTGTACAATATGTTGCGCATGGATAGCAATATCTGTTGCTTGCCCTTCCGTACCACCAAGTGGCTGATGAATCATAACTTCGGAATGGGGGAGTATAAAGCGTTTTCCTTTAGTTCCTCCAATAAGAATTATAGAACCACCAGAAGCTGCAATACCTACACAAACTGTAGAAATATCACATTTTATAAGCTGCATAGTGTCGTACATTGCAAGTGTTGCAGAAACTGATCCGCCAGGAGAATTTACATAAATTGTAATATCCTTACTAGGATCCACTTTCTCTAAAAATAAAAGCTGCGCAATTACAGTATTCGCAACTTCATCATTTATCGGTCCTGCTAAAAATATAATACGTTCTTCTAAAAGACGGGAATAGATGTCGTAAACTCTTTCACCACCTTGTGGGGTTTTATCTATTACTGTTGGGATGATTGGCATGATTTTTTATTTTAATTTTTAAATTGTATTTTCTAGATAATTATATCATTTTTCAGACTAGAAATCCAATGAAAAAAGTTGACGGAATGGAGGGATGTGATCCCCTTTGTCATCCTGAACTTGATTCAGGATCCACGTGATTAGTGGATTGTATTATCACCTTTTTTCTAATAATCAGACTTGCCGAATAAGCGAATAATAATCGCAATATCAGTAAATAAGATAATTAGTATATTAATGATACAATCATCCATCCATTGTATGGATCCTGAATCAAGTTCAGAATGACAAATAGAGAATATTATCCCAGCAACTTCCTCAATATCTCATTCACCATCTTCGGATTAGCCGAGCCTTTAGTAGCGCCCATTATTTGGCCAACCAAACCACCGATGGTTTTTTCTCTAAACAAACATAAACATAAATTTGTTTTTTATCGAAGTTTTTTTAGAATTTTTTTCATTTCTTTTTCAAAATCCGATTCAATTTTTTGTGATTTATTGAATTTATTATATTCTTTTAAAGCTTTTTTCTCTGCCTGTCGCATGGAAATCTTACCCTTTCCGTCTAAAATCCTAAATTCATTAAAAGAAAGAAATTTATTCACACTTTCAGCAAATTCAGCCATTGTAAAAGTTTGGTAATTTTCAATAAGATTTTCAATATAATCAAAAAATGCTGATACAGTCCGTTCCAGTTTTTTTATTTCTTTTTCTGAAAGATAATTTTTAGCCACCTTTACATCAGAGATAAGCACTCTTCCTTTTGGCGCATTCTTCCAGGTTATAAGACCCATATAACCCCTTTCACTGTCAGCACTTTTGTGAATAATTTCTGCCGCTGTTCGACCGGTAATGGCATAATGGAATTTATTTTGGACTGTCGCAAAAAATTCTTTGGTTGTTTCAGAATTCGAATTGTAATCAGTGCTGCATTCCGCAAAAATATCTGTAATTTGCAGATAAATTCTTCTTTCACTTGCTCTGATAGAACGAACTCTTTCTAGTAATTGTTGAAAATAATCTTGCCCAAAAATTCGTTCACCTTGCTTAAGGCGATCATCATTCAATACAAAACCTTTTACAATATATTCTTTTAAAGTTTGTGTAGCCCAAATTCGAAATTGGGTTGCTCGCGTAGAATTTACGCGGTATCCAACGGAGATAATTGCATCAAGATTATAAAAATTGGTTAGATATTCCTTACCATCTTTAGCAGTTGTTCGAATTTTTCGAATAACTGATTTTTCATTTAATTCAGCACCTTTGAATATTTCTTTTAAATGATAATTTATAGTATTGGTTTCTACATCAAATAATTCTGACATCATTTTTTGTGTCAGCCAAAGTGTTTCGTTGTATAAAAAAACCTCAAGTTTTACATCTCCGTTTGGAGTTGTATAAAGAATAAAATCAGATATTTTCGGTTTATTGTCAGGCATATTTTTAAATTTTAAAAGTAGTATAAATATATTAGTAAACATTTGTTTACCAGTCAACTAAAAATATTCTCTTCCGTCTTCATATTCTTCTTTCCAGTCTTTAGGCTTATTAAATCTTTTATTCATTAAATCAATATCTATCACTCTGTCAAAACGGAACTGAAGTATTTTTTTTATGACAATAACCTAATTCCATATTCAAGAAAGCAGTTTTCGTAATATCTCATTAACCATCTTAGGATTAGCCGAGCCTTTGGTGGCGCCCATAACTTGGCCAACCAAACCGCCGATTGCTTTTTCTTTACCGCCCTTAAAGTCAGCCACAATATTTGGATTGCGATCAATCACATCCTGGCAGATTTTTTCGAGTTCGCCTGTGTCGCTCATTACTTTAAATGGCTCAAAGAACTTTTCAATATCAGAAACCCCTTTGCAAATTTGATCCAGATTATCTTTAGCTATCTTGCCAGTAATTTCACCATCCTCGATCAATTTCACCATCTTTCCAATATCTTCTGGTGAAGCAGAAAAATCTTCATTGGTCATGAGCGGTTTTATTTCCGAAAGGAGCCAATTCGCCGTCTTTTTTGGAGTCCCTGAAACCTTAACTGCTTTGTCGAAATAATCCATCATTTCAATATCACCGGTTAAATCTCGTGCCTGCTGATCGGAAAGCCCCATTTCTACATATTTTTTAAATTTAATATCTGGCAAATCAGGTAACTCCGATTTTAATTTCTCTACTTCCTCTTTTGTTATAACTAAAGGTGGAATATCTGGTTCGGGAAAATATCTATAGTCCGCAGCTTCTTCTTTACTTCGTTGAGACATTGTAACTTCTTTATTGTCATCCCATCCACGGGTTTCCTGAGCCACTTCTTCGCCTTTTTCCAGTAATTCAGTCTGCCTTTTAATTTCATATTCCAATGCCTTTTCAAGGCTCCTAAAAGAATTGAGATTTTTAACTTCTGCCCGTATACCAAACTTCTCCTGTCCTTTCGGCCGGAGTGATACGTTCAAATCAAATCTCATCTGTCCTTTTTCCATATTAGCGTCAGATGAATTTACATATCGCACAATTTTCTGAATTTGGCGGGCATATAAGCTCGCTTCTTCGGTACTCCTCATATCCGGTTCACTTACAATCTCCATCAAAGGTGTACCGGATCTGTTAAAGTCAACGAGCGTTCCGCCGGATGTATGTGTAAGCTTCCCCGCATCATCCTCTAAATGCAATCTTGTTACCCCAATATCTTTTGTTGTCCCATCTGGGAATGTAATAACTATTTTGCCATTTTCTGATATTGGTTTATCGAATTGTGATATCTGAAAACCCTTAGGAAGATCCGGATAAAAATAACTTTTACGATCAAATTTAGAAAATTCCTTAATCTCACACCCCAGTGCAAGCGCTGCCTTTATCCCTTTTTGTACAGCTTCTTTATTCGTCGCAGGCAGCATACCCGGGAAGCCCATGCAAATAGGGCAAACATGGCTATTTGGTTTTTCATTAAAAATATTATTACTGCATCTGCAGAACATTTTAGTTTGAGAATTGATGCGCGCGTGAATTTCTATTCCTATTACTGGTTCGTATTCCATGTTAAGTAGCGAGAAACGCGTTCCGAAGCGAAATCGCCAGAGGCGTGTAGCGAAGGATAAAATTGTGAAAATCTGCGAAATTTACTTTTTTACGAATATTATTTTATGAATGTATAAAGCAGATTTTTACAATTTTAAGCGTTTCCCTATTGGGTTAAACATTATTATTTACAGTGATTACTTTATTATAAAAACGTACGGACGTCCAGACATCATATTTGGAACTGTTATGCTAAGGTGATGTATATTTTGCCCCTTTTTTATCACCACGCTTTTTGACCAAACCTTTTTCGATTAGCTTTTTTAGGTAACGCTGAGCAGTGCGTTTAGAAACAGTTAATATATCTTCAATATCCGAACTTGTTATATGATTCATTTCCTGTAGAAAATCCAGTATTTTTATTTCTGCCTTAGAAAGTATTATTTTCTTTTTAGAGCTTACTCTTTTGTTATAAAGAAAGGGTTTAATTTTATCCATAACAAGTTCCATTTCTGAAAGAAAACCTGCTGTAAAGTATTCCAGCCAGTATGTCAGATTACCCCTGCTACGTTCCTGATAATTTTTGCCTAAATGAATGGCATCGTAGTAAGCAGGACGATTCGTATTGTAGTAATTTTCTAAAGCGAGTAATTTGCGGAAATCATTTTTTTCCGTATATAAAATCAAGGTAGCAAGTAGTCTGGCAGCACGACCATTACCATCTATAAATGGGTGAATCGCGGCCATTTCTGCATGAGCAATACCGGCAATGATAATAGGGGATAGTGAATTCTTTTTAGATAGCTTGATCCATTCACACAATCCTGCAACTAGTTTAGAGACATTTTTATGATCAGGAGCTGTGTAACGAATTTTTTGAGATATTGGTGTTCTGGATACGACATATACAGGTTCTTTGCGATATTTACCACTACGATTTTTTGGCAGAATATTGACACTTAAAAGTGCATGAATTCTTAAAACATCCTTTTCTGAAATATTTGTAGATATTTTTTTTGAAATCCAATCCAGTGCCTTTTTGTAATTTTTTACTTCATAAATTTCACGGGGAATTGCATCAATTTTTTTTCCTTCCAGCACTTTTTTGATTTCAAATTCATTCAGAGTATTACCTTCAATTGCAGTAGAGTGATGTACCATAGAAAGTATTGCCTCCTTTTTCATCCTGTATTCCTCTTTTGGGTGAATAGGGCAAGTAGTAATCTTTTCCCGGATAACTTCAATACGATTAAGATTATTGAGCATGGATGCTGTTATTTGGAATTGCGGATTAAACATAAAAAAATGTCGTTTAAAATGTCGTTTATATGTCGTTATTATACCTTAAAAAAGATTGGAAATCAAGGGGAAAGTCTTGTCATTCAGAATGAAGCGTTAGCAGTAATCCAAAAAAGTTATTGAAGAAAGTATATTTTAAACCAAATTCAAAATCCTAAAAGGCAATACTTTTGACCTCATTGCAGCTTTTTGTTATAAAGATCTCCTTATTTATTAATTTTTATTATTATGCCAGCAGAAACACCATTTATTGTACGAACACAGGAAGTCTGTGATGCAATGTTGGCGTAATATTTTTCAAATTTAAAAGAGGCACTTACAGAATTTCTGTATTGCCTCTTTTTGGTAATTTATTAATCAGGCCAATGTACCTACTGCATAAAGCCTAATGATATCTTCTTCCCTCCGCAGTTCTCCTTGTACTTCTTGCTACATGCACTCTTGGTGGTGACTGAGGAGATCTTCTTGTTCTTTTTTGCCTAGGTTGATCAGGATTTGGCGATATTACCTGAGAAGGAATCACTGTTCTTGCTCGTTTAGGTGGTAGTCCAGAACCAGTTTGACCTTCTCCTGGGGTTATACTACGGCCACCTGCAGTTGGATATGTTTGTACATCAGAGGTTGAATGAGCTGCTGCAGGAGTACTCGTCTTATCTAAAGCTCCTTTTATTCTTAGTCTTGCCTCAACAAGAATTTTGAGCTTATCTAATGTTGCACTTGGTAATTCCTGAGTCCATCCACTACTGCTATCTTCCAAGAATGCTTGTAATGCTTTTAATTGAAAGGCATTAAAAACGTCAAGCTTTTGTTCAACATCGCTATCGGTTTTTGTTTCCGGATATGCTCTTAAGGTATCTAGTAATGGCTTTTTGTCGTCGCCTAAACATTTGATTGAAGGTCTACTCATAATAAATTGTTAGATTATAACTTTAGTGTCCAATTAAGTTTTTTATGGACAGCTAAGAATATATTTTATCTTGACATATTTCACTCTGTCAAGTAGAATATTTTTCATTTTTAACAAAAATTTATGCTTGACGCATTGAGGGAAATGCAGGAGGAGGCGAGAAGAACAAGGGAGGAGGATAAAATTGATAACTGGCCTATAATGGGCTCTGTAGTACCTGAGGAGGAGCTTGGCTTTGTTGAAAAGTGGAGATTGGAAGATGCGGTAGAATTGGCAATAAGCCTGGTAAGACAAAGAATTGCTGAATTGCACATAAGAGATCCCTTGTATGTAGATGAGGAAGAAGGTGTGCAGTTTAGGTTTCTTATTGAAACCATGCTAAAGCACTCAAGAACTGTAGAGCAAATAGAAAATATGGTGAATGGCTATATTGCTTTTTGTGTAAGAGAATGTGGACAATCAGAATTTAGAAGTTCTGCATTGTCTGAAATGAGGCATGATTTTGATGTAGCTACTATTGATATGTCTTGTTTTGGGCCGAAAAAAATGGCAATTCTGGAAGAAGATTTTGGACCTCAAAAATTTCGTACATTAAATAAACATGGCCGTAATGAAATCCTAGATACAGTAAGCCATGGCCTTGCGGAAGGTCCTATACGGAGATATTCCGGTGAACCATTTTATGATGGAGCTTACATGCTAATGGCAGATCCCGCCAAAGTATATCATAATGGTATTTATGGTAATGAATTAATTGAAAGGAGAACCCCTGAAGCCAAACGAATGACAAAAGCCAAACTTGCCAGACTTCTTCAGATGCCTGAAATTGAAGATTGTATTATTGCAGATCGTATGATGCCTGGACCTTGTATTGGCTCAAGCCTAGCAATAAGTGCTGAGTATTTTTGCGAAACAGATGATGCTATATATTTAAATTCTATTGACCCAAAGAATATAGGAGAATGGCTAAGTGATAAATTTAGAATACATAATCCGCCGTTAGAAGTAGCATTTTATGTTTGGGCAAGATTTCAACAGACTGAATTCGAAGAAGAGGCTGGGTTTATTGAAGGTTATATATTCAAAATATTAAAACAAGAATACCCATGGATATTTGAGGCTGCTGATAGAAAGATTGTAGATGTAATAGAGCTTGGCAGTTTATTTGGGGTTTTAGTTACTGCCGTTGAAAATTTAATAGAAAATCCAGATGATCCAAATTTTCAAACATTAATGCAAATAATTCCTGGTAAACAAATTGTACAGATTTTTACCAAAAGTAAGAATGAAGGATATAAAAAATGGGCTGAATATTATTTTAAACATTTAAAAATTACAGCAAATCATGTTACGCCTGATTATAATAACGATCGATGGCATGAAAATCCGATACAAATGATGGTAGATGTTTTTAATGAGCCAGATGTAGATATGGGTGAATGGGAGGCTTATGAGGGATTTGAGTTATTAGATCCGCTAGCCATCGCTGGTTTAGATGGCAGTATAAGAGCATGGGGAATTGATGGCATAAGGAGTAATGTTATTAAAATGTTGGATGAATTTGATTTATCTAATCTTTTTATTTTTAGAAATGCAGTTGTAACAAATGTAGAAAACCCAAGGATGAGAGCTAAATTGGAAGAATTAATTACTACACTTATAGATAAAGCTTATGGAGAAGCTTTAAGTAAGGATGTAAATATAGAGGTTTTGGTAGATATGGTGCATGGCAAAGAAGTAGATCCAGTATCTGCATTACCTGCTATAAGTTCATTACCATCAGAAATGAGAAGAATGCCAATTGCTGGTAGATTGTCTGAAATGGCGGAAAAAGCACTAATTGTAAGTGCATTTAGGGGTGTGAGAGGGGCTGATGAAATTATTAAATTTTTGATGAGAAATCGTAAAACTATGAATGTTGCAGAGTTAGTTTCTCCTTTTCCTGATGCTCCAAACTTTGAAATTATCAGGCATTATGGTGAGTCACCAAATCTCTTATTGTTTCTATCGATGTCTACAATTTTAATGTATTTGGGATATTCCCGAGAAGATATTTTATCTCTTATAAATAATTTAGTAAAAAAAACAGCAGATGAAATGCGACCTGAAATAAGTACAAGTGGGATTGAGTGGGAACAGGTAGGCGGAAAGGTTGGCTCTGAGATTCTAACTAATCATTTTGCTGAATTGTTTAATGTTTTACCACAAGGAGGAGACACTGGCTGTAATGAAATTTTAAGTCATCCTTCAACTAGCCCAGATGTACAAAATGCATTAATGGGGATAATTACAGATCCGCAGCATGGCTATATACATACTGATCGTATGTGGGCAGCACAAGAAGAAGATGGGGTGCCATTATCTTCATTACATATTAATGTAGGTGTCCCCAGGGATTTAGATATTCCAACAGCACAAATTCAAGGATATTTAGGACCAGTTTTAAGGGCGGCTGCTATTTCACGAGGTGTGAGTGCGGGAGGTGGTTATGCTGGTGGGTTTGGAAGCACTAGAAGATGGGCTGATGGTTCACTTCTTGATGTTTTAGACGATAAACATCCTGGCATTAAACTTGAGGTAAGAAGTACAGCCTTAGAAGAAGATGGCAGTCATGCTGATGAAATTAGAAATGTCGTTCTTATAGCATCCGCATGTATGCAATATACAAAAGATGCTAATGGAAAACCCGTAACGCCTTCTGGAAGAGTTATGGCACAAATATTTGAAGCATTTTCCAGAGAGATAGAATCTCTTGAATTTTCAGTTGATCGAGCAGGGGATGCAAGAATACTTCTTGAATTTTATGCTAAAAAAGTTAAAGAGGAGTTAGGATTGTAATAAAGTTAGCAACAAAATTGAATCGAATAATTCACCCCCCTAAAACATATCCATCATTAATGTTGATCTACTGAATATGCGAAACCCCCATGTATAAAGCGGCACTTTTTTTCATTTAATAACAAATTCGAAATAATTAATTTATACATCCAGCAGAACTAAAAGTGTAGCAATTTTAGTCTGTGCTTTTAAAAATTCCTCTTTGAAGCCATCATCATCCCTTAAATCTTCGAAGCCCAGTATGTATGATGAAAGTATTAATATATTAGCTTCTCTTTCGTCAATATCTTCTCCAATCTTAAGTTGTGCACATAATTGCATTGAAGGAGATAGGCCTTTTTCACGCACCATTTCTTCATCTAAATAGCCAAGCAATATAAGTACGTCACTTCCATCTGTTAATTCACCTTTGTCATCGAACAAATCTACACAAAATGAATCTTCAGGATTTGCTGCAATGTTTTCTTTTACACATTTTTCAGCTTCCACAACATCAGCATTCATTTCCGCAGCCTGCTCTTGGGTTATAACAGCATCCCACACACTTTGCCCGGCCTGAAAAGGTCTTTGTCTTATATCCCTATAAGTTGCAGTCATCGGTCCATCACCGGTTTTTTCTAAAATAAGTTGTGCAACCTTTTTTAGTATTTCGGATCTTTCTGCATCTAAAATTACCTGTGCACGTTCAAGTATTACTTCAGGCTCAGACAGTTCTAGTGATGGTAAAATTTCTGAAATTTTATCTTGTAATCTCTTTATATGATGCTCCAAACCTCCATCTTCCAAATCTTCAATTGTCCTAATGCATGATTCAAGTATTAAGATGTTAGCCTCTCTTTTTGTGATGTCTTTCCCAATTATGAGCTGACTGGTGAGTTCTGCGGCAGGAGCTAACCCCCTTTTTGACAATCTTGCCTCATCTGTTAATCCACTTTCTAATGCAATACTGTTACTTAATAAGCCAACCAATGCTAATACTTTGTCATCACAAATTTGATTTGCTAAAAAAGATAATTTTACACGAAATGAATTACCCGGATTTTGTTCAATGTTTCTTCTTACGTATTGCCCAGCCATTTGTATATAAGAATTTAATCTATCCGCATCTTCTCTATCTAAAGGGGGGTGGCATGATGACACTGAATCTCCTGAGAAAAATCGTCTACGATCATCAGCTTCCTCACTATCAATTTTTTCTATAATAATTTGTGCAACTCTTCTAAAAACTTGCTTTTTCTCTGCATCCAATATAACTCGTGCACGCTCAAATAAAGCGTATAACTCCGGATTATCTGTTTGTTCAGTTGGTTTATTTAAGCCCATAGTATTATTTGGTTAATAGGTCATTTATTTTATCACAATTTTGCCTCAGGTCAATACCATTGCTATTTTTTGTGATTTTTGGTATAATAATAAGATATATCGAATTGTAGGGCGTCGCTTCCTCTGAACTACTCGCTAAGCTCGAGTTCATAGTTCACTTTGTGGGGCGTATTGTAGGGCGGGTAGTGGACTTATTATATTCCACAATTCGCCCTACCATTCGCCCTACCATTCGCCCTACAACCCGCCCAACAATATGAAAAAACTCCTAAAATGGCTCATCATCACAGTAGTTGCTTATATAATAGCTGCGACGCTTGAGGACGATTAAACCAAATTGTTTCCAGGCCTTCGACTCGCTATACTCGCTCAGGCCGTTTCCAAATAGTTGCCAAATTGTTTACTAAAAATAACCATCTGGAAACCATCTGGAAACCATTTGGAAACCATTTGGAATCAACATGAAAAACCTAAACAAAATTTTTAAATTCACTGGTCTCGGCCTCGGCATAGCTCTGCTAATCGCCCTATTCGTAAATCGCGGATTCTTCATGGGTGTGCAGCATAGTATTCAGAATAAATTCTACGATACGGAGTCTGCAAGTTCAGAGATTGTGATTGTGGCAGTAGATGAAAAAAGTTTAAAAGCAGAAGAACTTGGACCTCTGCAGAAGTGGAGGCGGGAGAATTATGCGGATGCGATTGAAATTCTTAATGAAAAAGGGACAGCGGTTATTGGAGTTGATATGACTTTCCCAGACAAATCAACATACGGAGAAGCTGATGATCAGTTATTTGCAGATACAATTGAAAAACATAAGAATGTTGTCCTTGCAGGCAGGTATTATTATAAAAATGGCAAGCAAATCACAGAGTATCCAAACGAAACCCTTATGTCCGCAAATCCGAAAATGGGACTCATAAATGTTAGCCTGGATGAAGATGGATTTGTGCGTAAAATTCCGATTTTTTCTGAATTAACACGTAAAACAATTGAGGCCTTTTCACTCCAAATGGCCAGGGGATATACACGGGATAATCCTGTTGGTTATACAATTGAAAATGGAATGTTTAAATTTTCGAATAAGGTAAAAATTCCAGCAGTAACGTTAATGGACGCAAAAGAAAAAAAAGAACATCATTTCATGCATGTAAATTATTTTGGCAAGCCTGGTAGTTTTACACAGATATCAATGGCAGATCTTCTGAAAAGTAATTTTATTGACCAGAGTAAAAACGAAATTAATTTTAAAGATAAGATAGTTTTAATTGGTCCTACAGCTAAAGATTTACAGGATCAATACAATTCTCCTGTTAGTGAGGGTGTCCAGATGTCTGGCGTAGAAATCCATGCAAATAATATTCAGACGATTATATCGGAAAAATTTTTGCGTGATCAGTCTGCATTAAGCATGTGGATCACATTATTGTTACTACTTGCAGGTAATATTTTTATATTTTCAAAATTGCGCGTACGATTCGCAGTGCCGATTTTATTTTTGGAAGTTATCGGGTTTCTTGTAGCCGGTATCATAGCTTATGAAGTAAGGATCTTCCTGAATGTGGTTTATCCAATTTTAACAGCCTTCTTTTCATTTGTCGGAACATTTGTACTTAGATTCTTATTGGAACAATCCGAACGTAAATTTATTGAAGGAGCATTTGGCCATTACGTTAATAAAACTGTAGTTGAGCAGATTATCAAAGATCCTTCAATGCTGGAGCTTGGTGGTGCAAAAAGAGAGGTCACAGCTTTTTTTACTGATATTGCCGGCTTTACATCAATTTCCGAAAAAATGAAACCAGGGGAGTTGGTCGATTTTTTAAACCGCTACCTTAGCCAGATGACAGAAGTGATTTTAAAAAATCAAGGAACTTTAGATAAATACGAAGGAGATGCGATTATGGCATTTTGGGGTGCGCCTTTACCACTTGAGGATCATGCAAAAAATGCATGTTTAGCAGCCTTGGGTAATCAGGAAAAATTAAAAGTTTTCCGCAAAGAATGTGAAAAACAAGGGCTGCCGCCGATTTACATCAGAATCGGTATTAATTCCGGTGAAGTGATTGCCGGTAATATGGGTTCTGAGAATCGTTTCGACTACACAATTATGGGAGATAATGTGAATTTGGCATCTAGACTAGAAAGCATTAATAAACAATACGACACAAATATGATGATATCCGAAAATACCTACGAACAGGTTAAGAATGATTTTATCTGTCGTGAGCTAGATCAGATTCGCGTTAAAGGAAAGAAGAAGCCGGTTCGCGTTTACGAGCTTATCGGACTAAAAAAAGATGCATCCGCAGATCAGTTAAAAGTAATCGAAAGTTACACAAAAGCCCTTGAACTTTATCGTAAATCCGATTTTACAGCTGCCAAAAGTGCATTCGAGGCGATCACAGACGATCCGCCATCAAAAATATTCGCCAACAGGTGCGCGGAATTCCTAAAAAACCCACCGGAAGAAGGGTGGGATGGGGTGTATACTTTTAACATTAAGTAATGTTAAAAGATTTCTGATTTCTGATTTTAGATTTCAGATTCAATTTTTCAATCTATCATTTTGATATTTATCATTTGCTATCTAATTATTTAATTAAATAGCTAGTAAATGATAAATGCCAGAATCTTAAATCTAGATTCGAATCACAAATCACAAATCAAAAATCAGAAATATAAACCTAATAAAAAAACCAGTATAAAGAAAAGGCAATAAGTACTATCAACCCATTCCTAGCCATCCCCTTATAGTCTTTTTTATATGGCTGATTTTTTTTATGGGTAAAAAATGTCCACTTCGATACATCGTAAAAATAAGTAACAAGTGTAAGTATCAAAATAAAACTAATAACAGATTTATTTGTGCACAAGTTAGTCCACGGGCAGGTGTATACAATGCCAGCCCTCCCAATAAAATACACTGCAACAAGGTAAATAACGGCAACGTGAACTATCTGATCTACGATATAAAGTAAAAATCCATTTATTTTTGTGTATTTGCAAAGTAGCCCCTTGGTTTCATCGATAATTACATGAGCAGCAAAAATAATCAAAATTCCCCAAAATACTTTATATGAGATAAATGGAAGTATTAGCAAACAGGATATTGCCAAATGGATAAGGCTATGCAACACAACGCCAAATATCCTTTTCCTTTTATATTTTATTAATTTATTACTTTGTAGTGGGTAATCAGCAATGAAATGTGCTGCCAGGAGATGTAGAGTAAGATACATAGTTTATTTTTTTATGAAAAATAGCCTCAAGACTTCAGTGCAGGCCTCATATGGTTAAGTATCATCCTTGAGACTTGAGACATGCACTTGAGACTAAAAGATCTCATTAGATCTTTTTACAACCTCATAACTCACCATTTCAGCAATTGAACCTTCAGTTTCCATGAGCATCTTGAAGTCGTATTTATTTAAAGTAAGAAGTTCAACATCGGTAACAGCTTTGATGGTTGCGTTGCGGGGCTCATCGGAAACCAGCGCCATTTCACCAAAAAATGCATTATTCTCAAGCTCCTTAATAGACTCTTCATTCCGAATGACCTGAACTTTACCGTTTTTGATGATGTACATTTTTTCCCCAACATCATTCTGATCAAAAATGGTATGTTCAGCCGGAAAGTATTCCAACTGTACTTTTTCAGCTATTTTCCCCAGAACTTCATCATTTAATGAATTGAAGAATGGGATGGCTTTTAGTATTTCAAGCATTTTTTATGGGATTAAGAACTAAGAATTAAGGATTAAGCTGAATTAAGTCAGTAAGATAGGTAGTTTTTAATCCTTAATTCTTAGTTCTTAATCCTATGACGATATTATACCAAACATTCCAATTATTATATGCGAGATTTACATTGACAAGAAGAACATCTTATGATTAAATATAAACCTTATATTTTAATTATTTTAATAATGAATAGATTACCGAATAACAACACTAATGCATTAGCAGTATTAGCTATGGCAGCTATGGCAGCTGGTTGTGGATATGATTCTGACAAAATGGATGATGAAATGAGCGATGTAAGGGGCGAGGTTTCAGAGCTTGTTAAAAAATGTGAAGATGCCATTAAGAATGGAGCAGTGACAACTGAATCAACAGCAAACACAGGACATAATCGGTTTGATGCTCGTACAGATCAAGTTCGTTGTCTTTGTACTAAGTCACATCGTAAAATTGTATGTATAGTGGGAAAAGATTTTAATAAGAAAGATCCTGATATAACAGCTAAGACAGATCCATCAATGGATCGAGCATTTATAAAATCTGATAATACATGGGTGTCAGTAGGCGAGAGGGGAGATGGTAGTTTTGAATGTTCAAAGAGGGGTAAGAAATTACCTAAGGATGTGTGTCAGAGGCTAGAAGCTTTTACAACAAAAAATTTAAGACAGGTTTTAGGTGCCTTTAGATTCAGGATGTTCGGTCAATGATATTAAATCAATTCTGCAACAACCCCCCAAATCTCCTCAGCAATTTCCTCAATGCTTTTTGTTGCATCAATAACCTTAATATTTTTGTATTTTTCAGCGATTTTTTCGTAATTTTGCCATATAACTTCTAGTTTTTCGTGTTTTTCGAATAATTCAAAATCACTTCCACGACCTTTTATGCGCTCAATACAGGTTTTTGGATCTAATTTAAATAAAAAAGTAATGTCAGGAATACGAAATTTTTTATTCAATTCCTCTAGCCATCCAACATCGTCAACTGCCAATGCGCCGTAGGCTATTGTGGAAAAAAGATAGCGATCGGTAATGACAAATTGCCCGTTTGCAAGTGCTGGCTCTATGATAGTTTTTAGGTGTTCTGCTCTATCCGCACAGAATAAAAGCTGCAAACCTTTCGGGCTGCAATCCCATTTGTGCTGCAAAACTTCGCGGATTAATTTCCCTATCGGCGTATTATTTGTAGGTTCTTTGGTGAGCAGGGCTGCATGCCCACTTGCTTCCAGTTTTTCTACAAGTAACCGTGATTGTGTGGATGAGCCGGAGCCGTCAAGGCCCTCGAATGCTATGAACATAATTAAGTTTTTAATTTTTAATTTTTAATTTTTATTGAATTACTAATTAGTTAGTAAATAAAAACTAAAAACTTATAAACATTGTAATCAAAAAATAAACTTTAAGATATATTAGTAAATTAAATTAGTTGACAAAATTGATTTTGTTGTTACTATAGGAATATAATTTAATTAATATGGGATCACCAGATACACCAAATACAGAAGAAAATGAGACAGATGTTTTTAAGAAAGCATATCAACTAAGGGCATTAATACAACTAGCCCATAGCTACCGTAATAGTGTAGCTTATTTTGCTAAGCTATTATCAATAGCTATTAAAGGGGATGATAGTATAGCTAGTAAATTACACAATAAGATTGCTGGCATAGTTGGAGAAAGCTCAACTGCTATTAAGCTTCCTACACAACCTTTGCCTGACAATAGAGTAAAAATAGGATTGATCGTAGAAAAAAGTTTTGGCTTTGTAAAAATAGGCTCCAGGATAACCATTGTAGAAATAAACCTTTTTGAAGATGTATATAACATCAGAAGAGGGACAAGAGAGGAATTAGAGGCAATGGATCCAAAGCATGAATTATTAGGTACTTATTAATTTAGTATTATTGCAGTAATTCTTTTACTATCTTACTCACCACATTCCCATCCGCCTTTCCCTTTGTTTTCCCCATAACCATTCCCATTACCTTGCCAAAATCAGATGGGCCGGCATTTAGTTGAGAGATTGTTTCCTGAACGATTTTTTTAACTTCTTCTTCGCTCATTTGTTCCGGCATATACTTTTCTAGAATCTTAATTTCATCTAGCTCTTTTTTGGCCGATTCTTCATTGCCACCTTTTGTAAAACCTTCAGCAGCATCTTTACGCTGTTTTATTCCACTTTTAATAAGTTTGAGCACAACATCATCATCCGCCACTTTGTCTGCCCCGCTGACTTCATATTTCATTATGTCAGCTTTTAGCATACGAAGAACGCTGAGCTTCATTGCATCTTGTGCTTTCATTGCCTCTATTAAATCCGTGGTTATTTGTTTCTTGAGCATAGTTTTATTGTTACCTAATGGTAACCAGTTTTGCCGAATTTTCGGCATCACGTGACCTAATAGTGACCTATTCGCTTCGCTCATGTAACCTAATAGTGTTTTAATTAAATCAAATCACAATTAGGTGACGCGAATGAAATGAGCTGGTCACGCGAAGCTGGTCACAATTTGGTTACCATTCGGATATTAATGATACAATTTACATCTAAGATGCGCACCAGAACCCCTAAGCTTCATTGCCTTTTCAAGTCTGTCAAAAGCAGAAATATAAGCGGCCATACGCATTGTGGTTTTATGTTTGTGCTGTAGGTCAAGAACTCTGTCTAAAGCTTCTAGCATTGCACGTTTTAGCTTTGTATTAACTTCCTCAATAGGCCAGTAATATTGTAATTGATTCTGCAGCCATTCGAAGTAAGAAACTGTTACACCTCCTGCATTCGCAAGAATATCCGGAATAGCCACAACACCTTTTTTAGCCAAGTGCTCATCAGCTTCAGCAGTTGTAGGTCCGTTAGCCAGCTCGAGAATAATCTTTGCCTTAATATTTTTCATATTTTCTTTAGTAACCTGGTTTTCCATAGCAGCAAGTACAAGTACATCACAAGGTTTTTCCAGAATTTCTTTATTTGTTACTTTTTTACCTGAACTACATTCTGTTACAGAACCTTTTGCCTGTTTTGCCTTAATAACACAATTTGGATCAAGGCCTTTTTCATTATAAAGTCCGCCCTTAGAATCACTCACACCTGTAATTATATATTTCATACTATGGAGGATTTCAGCTGCATATCTACCGGCATTACCAAATCCCTGAATTATGACTTTAGTTTTTGTTGGATCTAAATTATTACGCTTCATATATTCTTCCAATACGTAAGCACCGCCTTGTGCAGTTGCTGTTCCTCTGCCAAGAGAACCGCCAACTTCAATAGGCTTACCGGTTACAACGCCAGGGCTGTATTTTCCCGCAAGAGTGCTGTATTCATCCATAAACCACGCCATTATTTGCGGAGTTGTATACATATCTGGAGCTGGGATATCAACCTCTGACCCTATTGCTTTATGCATTGCCTGAACATATTTTCTTGTAACTCTTTCAAGCTCACCCTCACTCATCTCTTTCGCATTACAGGCAACACCACCCTTACCTCCGCCATAAGGTATACCAGCTACTGCACATTTAAATGTCATCTCAGTTGCAAGGGCTCTGATTTCATCTACATCAACCTCAGGTAAATAACGGAAACCTCCTTTAAAAGGACCTCTTATGTCATTATGCTGTACGCGGAAAGCATCAAAATATTTCATTTGACCATCATCCATTCTAACAGGAAGTGTAGCCATCAATGTTCTTTTTGGGTGTGAAAGTACATCTAAGGTTTCCTTATCTAGCTTCATAACCTTAGCTGCCTTTTGCATGTTGATTAGGGTGTTTTCGTAGAAGTTCATAGTTTAGTTTTTAATTTATAATTTTTAATTTTTATTGAATTACTAATTAGTTAGTAAAATAAAAACTAAAAAATAAAAACTAAAAACTTATTTAATAATTCTAGGAATCCTCTCATTAATCCTCGTTGGCACCTCATAATTAATAGTATTTGAAAGTTCACCCATTTCTTCGGCAGTTATAATACTGTGTCCTTGCTTCCCAATCAATACTACTTCGTCTTCCAGCTTAATGTCTGTAACATGAGTTACATCTACCATAATCATATTCATGCAGACACGGCCAACAACTGGGCATTTTTTTCCACGGATTAATACATTCCCGCGATTACTCAGTAGTCTTACATATCCATCATAATATCCAACAGGCAAAACAGCTATTTTACTGTTTTTTGATGTTTTATAAGTACATCCATAGCCCACTAAAGAACCTTTTTTTACATCCTTTATCTGCGCAACAACTGTTTTCCAAGTCATTACAGGGTTTAATTCAATATTAGTACCAGTTCTCTCCGCTGCTATTTCTGTTTTTTTACTAGGCCATAAGCCATACATACCCACTCCAACTCTAACAAAATTAAAATAAGACTCAGGCAGAACAAGTGTCGCAGCAGAATTGGCACAATGCCTATAATGTGGAGCCAAACCTTCAATTTCTAATAAATGTATAGCTTTTTTTAATTCTTTTAGTTGAAATAAAGTGTATTGGTGATTAATGCGATCTTCAATATTAGCAAAATGAGTAGAAGTCCCATTCAGGATTATTTTTGGATATTTTTTTATTTCAGTTACAAATTTTGGAATATCTTTAATTTCAACCCCTTGCCTATAGCTGCCGGTTTCAATCTTTAGATGTATTTTTACTTTTTTATTTAATTTTCCTAATTTTTTTAGAGTTTCCAGATTATAAACAATTAATTCTACATTTTTCAATTTGGTAATTCCTTCTAAATCCGACAGGGGAGTATAGCCAATAATTAAGATAGGCACTTTTATGCCTGCCTTACGAAGTGTAACAGCTTCAAAAAAAGCATTAACACATAAATAATCTATTCCTCCTTTTTCTAATATTTTAGAACATTCAACAAGACCATGGCCGTAGGCATTGGCCTTAACGGCTTGCGACAGAACAACATCCTTTCCGACAAGTTTGCGAAAAGTTTTGAGGTTGTGGACTAATGCCGATTTGGAAATTTCGAGCCAGGTTAATTCCATGCTGTTACGATACTTTTTTTATCTGCAGATTTCAACCCTACTTATGTAAAGTCTCAAGTGCGAGTGCGAGTCTCAAGGTTAAATTTCTCCTTGTCATCCTGAACTTGATTCAGGATCCAGGCTAATTAGTTATTGGTATTATTACTTATTTATCAGATAATCATATTATCTGAACTTGCGAATATTTTCGCAATATCAGCAAATAAGATGATTAGTATTTTAGTAATATAATCATAATTTCATCATATGGATCCCGGATCAAGTCCGGGATGACAAAAGGTGGTATAGACATACCAAAAAAACCACTTGAGACTCGCACTTGAGACTTGAGACTATTTTGCAGCGATTGCAGTATCTCCGCGGATAAACAACGGCTTATCTATACTAACCATAGACTTAACCTTTGGATCATTCTGAATACTACTTAAAGCCTGTACGCGTGCGATTTCCATATCCCAAACTTCGTTTTCTGTAAGAAGCTTAGAACGTTGAAGTTCTAAAGTTTTTAAGGCATAACCTTTAGTCGCATTTCTATTTGAGTTGGCGAGATACGCAAGGCTTATTAACGCTACAAGAACGATAATAATGAACACCACCGCATTAACACCCACCTCAACTTTATGGGACAGAGTATTCTTCCGCACTTTGGTTGTCGGATTATTGTTTAAATATAAAGCCGCTGACATAAATTTATGTGTTTGTGTTGGGCAGTTGAGGTTAATCATATCCTTTCCGCAACACGTAATTTGGCACTACGTGATCTTGGGTTCATTTCGACCTCAATACCTGATGGTATTATAGGTCTTTTGGTTAAGAGATAAAGTTTTTTCTTAAAATTGCATTGACAGACTGGTAATTCCTTGGGGCAAATACAATTTTTTGTATAGTAACGAAATATGTTTTTAACAATTCGATCTTCGAGTGAATGATATGAAATAACAGCAATTCTTCCCCCCTTAGCAGTAATATCAATAGCTTGATGTAAAGCATTTTCCAAAACTTCTAATTCCCGGTTAACGTAAATTCGGAGTGCCTGGAAGGTTCGAGTAGCTGGATGGATTTTTTGATAACCTTTTACTGTACTGAAAGCTATTTCAGCTAGCTCCAGAGTGGTTGTTATACGTTTTTTCTTTCTCGATTCCACAATTCTCCTGGCAATAACGCGCGATCGCCTTTCTTCACCATATTTGTAAATAATATCTGCAAGGTTCTTTTCTTTATAAGAATTAACAACAATTTCAGCAGTTAATTTCTGATTTTGGTCATAACGCATATCTAGCGGTCCTTTTTTCTGAAAGGAAAACCCACGCTCCGGATCATCTACATGAGGCGATGAGAAGCCAAGGTCAAACAGTATCGCATCTGGATTGGGGAATTTATTTTCCTCAATCTCATCCTTCAGGTGTTCGAAATTTGAGTTAATAAGTATAAATTGCTGACGCCTGATGCCTGACGCCTGAATTCTTGATTCAGCTTCAGCCAAATTATTTTCATCCGCATCAAACCCCATTAGCCTCCCCTTAGCTCCGATACGCTTGAGCATTTCAATGCTATGCCCACCTAGCCCAAGAGTACAATCCACCACATTCATATCTTTTCGAAGATTTAAAAGATCAAGTGTTTCATCTAGCAATACTGGAGTGTGTAACTGTTTTGACATGAATTTTTTAAGACGTCAGCTATCAGACGTCAGACGTCAGTAATTGAATGGAGGCTGACGCCTGAGTTCTGACGCCTATTTTTTTAGATCAAACCCCAAAAAAATCGAATATAAATATTCTGTAAAATTTGTATTTTTTGCCTTTTTTCTATTTATTTTTTTATTTTTTTGTTCTTTTATTTTCACAACTAAATTTGTATTTTTTTAGCTTACATAACCAATTTAATGTGTATACAAAATTTGGTCAATAACAAAATTTGTGTTCAACTTCGACGCATTGTCCAATATGAACAAAAAAATGGTTCAGTAATGCGAAAAAAGGCATATTTGCATTGGCGATAAATAGAGTGAAAATGAATTGACAAAAATATAAGAAGATGGTAGAATGGTCGTCTGATTCTGAAGTCTTAAATTTAAGATGTCACATTTGAATCAGAAATCTGAAATCAGAAATGCGAAATCGATAGAGAAAGTTCTAAATTAGTCAGGCATTGTGATTTTGTTCTTTAATATCATCATGCAATAGCGAGAAATGCGTTCCGAAGCGAAATCGCCAAAGGCGTGAAGCGAAGGAGAAAATTGTGAAAATCTGCGACGCCTCGACTGGTTCGAGCAAAGAATATTATTCATAATTTTAAGCATTTCCCTATTCGTTCGTTGTACTGGGTCATCCCTTATCAAATCTTCGTTAAGAGTAATCTAGATGTGAGATTCGATGGGAAAAGGATTCTCCCGGTACAATAAAAATGTGTATCTGGGAAAAAGAATTGGAAACAAATTCTTAGCTAAAAAGGAGCAGGTGTTTTACAACATAAAATAGCTTATTTTGGCTCTGGCTCAGATCATTTCTTTCAAGACAACGCCATTGTCGTCCTTGGCCGGGCGGCGTGGTTCATTAGCTACCTCCAGAAAGGAGAAACAGGCCATGAACAAAAAACTGTTCACTGGAATCGTATGTGTTCTAACATTAACCCTAGCGATGAGCGGGTGCGGAGAGGTGACTCGGTCACCTCAGCCCGAACCCTGCAAGGCGGACAACGACTGCGCCGACGGTTGCAAGGAGTACGACTCCTTCGATTGCCGGTTCGGCACTTGCTACTGCAACAAGAAGACCACCAAGGAGGTCAAGTGCACCGCCGACGCCGAGTGCGCCTCTGGGTGCACCGGTTCTGACACCTACTCCTGCAAGGCTGGCGTCTGCTACTGCAGCAAGAAGCCGGTGATCAAGGAGGTTAAGTGCAGCGCCGACAAGGACTGCACTGGCTGTGCCAAGACCGACGTCGCCACTTGCAAGGCTGGTGTGTGCTACTGCGCCACCATTCCCAAGAAGTGCGCTGACGTCACCCGTGACAAGTTCGTCGCGGAGATGTACTACCTCATGCAGTACAACAGTTGTCCCAACTCCGCCCTCGCTGCCAAGAACATCTGTACCGATGTCACGAACAAGATGTCCGCGTGCAGGTGGACTATGCTGGCGCAGGCGAAGATCATGGGGAGTGATATCAACTCCAAGGGGCAGCCTACTGGTAAGTGCCGCCCCAACGACACCATGAGCCGCGCTGAGATCGCCAAGGTCATCATCACCACCATCGGCGGTCTGGCTGGCTACAAGGCGCCGGTCACCGAGACCTTCTTCGACGTCAAGAAGAACACGTGGTACTACGACTACATCGAGGCGGGCGTCCAGCTCGGCATCTTCGTGGGTGAGAAGAACAGCAAGGGTATCCTCACTGGCTACTTTGGTCCCATCAAGGTCGCTGACGAATGCTGGATCGGCAACGTCATGTGGCGTGCTGCTAGCAACGTGAAGACCACCCCGACTCCCACCACCATCTCCGCTTCCGTCATCACCGCTCATCCGGGTGGCATCGTGGTGGGTGGTGCCACGGAGATTCTCTCCGCCAGATACCTCGTGTATGGCACCTCCAAAGTCAATCCACTCAACACCCTCACGGTTATCAACGACCTGAGCGGACCGTTCGACAAGGCCAAGGACACCAACGTGGTGAAATCGGTATCCGTCACCTGTTCGCCACCTTCGGGTAGCGGAACCCATACCGGCTTTTCCGGCACGCTTGTGTCGGGCAAGTACCAGTTCCAGAACATGGGCTGCTACGATCTGACTGGTAAAGGGTTGACGGTACAGCTGGTCTTTAACGTCAACTACATCACCTCTGGCACCTTCACCCTCTCGGGCAAGAAGGTCAGGCTCGGCATCCTCGATAGCTCCATGAAGGTGCTCGGCCAGAACAAGGTCGGCACTTTCGTCATCCGCAAGTCCAAGCCGCAGATTTCATCCGTCGCGCAGATCAGCACTTCCATGCCCACCATGGACGGCGATATCTACAGGTTCGCCGTCACGGCCATGGGTGGGGACGTCAGCTTCGCTCGCTTCGTGTTCAAGCTCCAGACCAAGGGGCTGAGCAGCCCGCCTGCGGCTGACATCTACGGTTTCAGCTTCCGCAACAAGACCGGGGCGATCAATGGTCACCACATCTGGGGCCAGGGAACCAGCGCCACGGGCAATGTTGCCGTCTACCTCAAGGGAGCTCCTAATGGCTTCGGTCTGCAGGACGCCAACACCACGACCACTGGTGTGGGTGACAGCTTCTATCACGTCGTCGTCACCTTCAACAACGAGGTGACTGTGGCTAAGGGCTCCACCGAGGTCTTCACCCTTCGTGCATCCATCGTGGGTGCTACCACCGACGACATCCTGAGCGTCAGGCTGGTCGGTGATGGCGAGAACATGGAGCCGTCCATTTCCACCACCTACGACAACGACAACGGCTTCGGCAACACGTCAACCGTCGTCGGCTACTACTCCAAGGCTGGTGATTCGCTGTTCGACAGCACGGTCAGCAGCGGCACCAACATGAACGAGTACTTTGCCGACACCGCCACGGGCTGGGTGAAGTACCGCAATATCATCTGGTCCGATAGGTCCGGCGGCTCCTACGCTTCTGGCGCCTCGGGCTCGGCCGTGGCTTCCATCCACAGCTATCCCAACGTGAAGGGCAGCTCTGTCGCTGGAAAGGGCTACATCGGTGCCTCGGGCACCTTGGACTGGACCAACGAGTACCTGCTCGGCGCTGACGCGCTGAACACCTTCATCTTCAAGAAGTAATATGTAATAGGGGGGATCCTTAAACCTTAACAAGGCGTGTCCGCATCTGTGGGCACGTCTTTTTTTCATTAAACAGGACTAAGAACTAATGACTAAGGAATAAGCTTACTACTTAATTATTTAATCCCTGCCTGCAGGCTACTTAGTTCATAGTCCTTAGTTCTTAGTCCTCAAGAAACTTTTCTAAAGTTTTTCAGAATAAAACCTTGCATTCTTCAAAAAAGTGTGTAAAATAACACTTGAAGTCACCCCTCGAAAAATGAAAGAATTAATTTTTACATCACTCCTCGTGATTAAACCTCACATTTGAGGCCTGTTTTTATGTAAAAATTTCTTATCAAGATTAAGGCCTCAGAGAAAATGAGGTTTTTTTGTTAGATAGAATATATTTTATTGACAAATATATAAAATATGCTACATTAGTATAAAATATGCCTGAATTAATAAAACAAGAACCAACGGCTCCTGATCTACCTCCTACAACAGGAGAGGCTAATGTGCAACTACCTCTTAAGGCTGGTGATATTCCAGCTGCCACATTGCCAAACTGGCCAGCGACCGAAGAAGATATGGTGCAAATGGAACGCATTCTTGCTTATGTTTTATTAACCCCCGAAGGCCATATTGAAGAAAAGCTGCATGAAAAAACTGATAAATGGAAATGGATGCATGGGTTTGACTATAAAAAATTGGCTTGTTTTGCCAAAAAGCAGCTAGATGAAACTGGCCGTATACCATCCACAGTTTTATACGTATTGCTCGATATGTTCGAGAAAGGAAGACATAGAATTGCAGATGTTATGCAAATGGATGAATTGCCAATGGACAGAGAGGTTGACGATATAGATTGGCTTAAATCATATTATTTGGCAGGCATGATAAAGGACAGCAGAGGGAGGTTAAATGTAGAGGCTGCAAGAAAGAAAACTATAAGGCAAGGCAGGGCAGCTATTAAGAAAGTTTTGGTGGCATTATTCCAGAGAAAAATGACCTTGAGAGAAGATGAAAAAGGGGGGATTCAAAATATGGCACAAACAGTTGAGAGTCTAGAGGTTATGAAGGCTATCCACTCTTTTGCTGTAACAGATCCATCTATAGGTGCTTATTTTTTGAATAATCTTTCTTTGGTCAAGCCAGGCAAAAGAGCCAGAAAAATTGCGGATCAATTTGATTTTAAATCTATTATTGAAAATGTAGTCGATGCAGCAGAAGATGATATGGATATTGCTATTGAGTTAGCCAAAGCCTTAAACAATGAACATACAGATATAGCAATTGCTAATGTGGAGTTTAGTGATATCAAAAGCCGAATCATAAAACATCCATTAGCACATCCTAATATGGCAATAGCTTTAATTAGAAGTTTTGATTTGGATTCTGTTAAAAATATAGTCCTAAGGCTGGCTCGATCGAATGGTAATGAAGAATACAAAGAATTATTGATGGAGGTACTAGCTTATATATCTAGTTATACCCATAAGATGACTGAAGAAGTTTACAAATACCACAGTATACTTAAAGATACACGAGGGCAGACTAAGGGGCCGGAGTTATATAAGGCACAATTTCCAAAAGCTATTAAAGAAATTGAAACGATTTCAGAAATGATAAACATTTTAATGGCTTATGACGAAGATAATAGTAACCTTTTTATAGGTGGCATAACTGAAAAACTGAATGGGTTAAGGTTTATATTTGAACGAGGCAATGCACAATACCTAGTTAAGTACTATGAAAGCCTCCAAGTATCTATAATTGATGAAGACGCTCCATTGAGTGAGTCAACCGTAGTAGTTATGAGACATAATAATGGCACAAAAGAGAAGGAGAAAAAGAAGAAGAAAAAAAAGAGAAAAAGACCTACAGGACCAATTAGTGTTACAGGAAATGATAACGGTAAAAAATGCAAAAGGCCAAAAAAAGGAGCTGGCAAAAAAAGCCAGTTTCCAAAGCCTAAGGCTGTCAAAAAAGTCGAAAGAGAAAGAGGATGGTAGGATATTTCGCATTTTGCATTTCTGATTTCGCATTCAAATGTCACATTCTGTATTCGGCATTTTATTTGTAACTTATTAATACAAATATCTGTTAATCAGTATTTGTACTATTTAATTAGTTAGTAAATGCAAAATACTAAATACTAAATGACAATGCGAAATCTGAGATACGAAATGCGAAATATTAAACTTTATCATGCTTCTGAAGCATTGTTTCTAATTCCATTAAATAACCATCATATCCGCTTAGTTCCGGACAGGAATTGTGCTCTATCTCAGGTAAGGCAGGAGCTTCTGCTAATTCGTGTGATGTGTCTAAAGTTTGAGTTTGTGACATTTTGTATTTATTTTATTAGGTTTATTTTTTAATCTTAATAATATTATAACATATTTTAATAAATAATGCAAGTATTTTCTTGACTTTTTTTCAAAATTGGGTAAAATAAATATAATTTAACAAATATTATATGCCTGAAGTTGTACCACCACAAAAAACCCCAGAGGAAGCTATTGAGGCAATTTTAGCATCTGATCAGCCATTCCATACAGATACCTTAGAGGGAATAGGTGCTGTAGAAGGTGTTATTTTAAAGCACCCTGATGGAAAGTTTGTTCTAACTGAAGAGGCAATGGCTACAGTTTTAACCAGGATGAATGTTAGGCAGGCTGTTAATGGGTAGAATTATTACAGGTTATTTTTTAGCTATAATAAGTAATCCTATACTGCCAATAATTAGCATTCCGAGGCTAAGTAATTGTCCTAAGGTAAAATAGCTCCAAATAAACCCCACTTGTACATCCGGAGCGCGCCAGAATTCGGTAATAAACCTAAAAAGTCCGTATAATCCAATATAGCTGAATGTTACAATTCCTCTTTTTGGTTTACGATAAAAAATTAGAAGTAATATCAGTGCTAGAATAAGTGAGGAAGCGGATTGAAATAATTGGGAGGGGTAACGTAAAAGTCCGTCGCCAAAATTTACCCCTAGCCATTTGAAGTCGGCATTTTCGATAACGCGCCCAACGAGTTCACGGTTTATAAAGTTGGCAATGCGGGTGAACATTAGTGCTAGTGCAGTTGGTACAGCTATGGTATCGCCAAGGTCGAGGAAGTTAATTTTATTATTTTTACAAAAGAAATAAAGAACAATAATTGAGCCAATAAGCCCGCCATGAAAAGACATTCCACCATCCCACATTGCAGGAATTTTGGCAGGATTCGCCATAAAATATGAAAAATTATAAAAAAGAACGTATCCGAGTCTGCCCCCTATAATTACACCAACAAGAAATAACCAAAAGGCCATATTGAATATTTGATCATTATTTTTAAATATTTTTTTCTTTTTATTGAGTTTTATTGCTATTAAAAATCCGACAGTTAGGGCTACGAGATAGCTTATGCTGTACCAATGAATTGCGATGGGGCCTAATTTGATTGCTATTGGATCTATCATGATAATTTTAATGAAGAGATATTTTTCTCGTTGTCATCCCCGCGAAGGCGAGGATCTGAATAATTATGTAATTGTATTATTACTCATTTACACATATTCATACAATCCGAATTTGCGATTATTGGCAGTATATCTAGCAAATAAGATAATTAGATTAGTTAGTAATATAATCATCATATAATCACTAGATCCCCGACTAAATCGGGGATGACAATGGGTAGGTATTGCAATTCATATCACTCTTATAATAAAGTAACCATATGAAAATACTAGGAATCGAAACATCATGCGATGAAACTGCAGCAGCGGTAGTAAAAGACGGCACGAAAGTGCTTAGTAATGTCATAGCTACATCTGTGGATATGCATGCAAAAACCGGGGGTGTGGTGCCGGAGGTTGCTGCACGTGAGCATATTCGTCAGATTTCACCGGTTATTGATCATGCCATTCAAGAATCGGGGGCTGATTGGCCTGAAATAGACGCAATTGCAGTTACAGAAAAACCGGGTTTAATTTCATCACTTCTAATTGGCATAAATACAGCGCAAACACTCAGTTATATCCATCAAAAATCGTTAATTCCGATAAATCATATTGTTGGTCATATTTATGCGAATTTTTTAGAAAGATTAGACGCTCCACAATTTCCATTAATCGTACTTACTGTTTCTGGAGGACATAATGAGATAGTTCTTTTAAAAGATCATCATGATTTTGAAATTATTGGCGAAACTCTTGATGACGCAGCAGGGGAGGCTTTTGATAAAGTGGCTCGTATGCTTAATCTTGGTTTTCCGGGAGGACCTGTAATTGCGAAAGCAGCGGAAAAAGGAGATCCGACTTATTTTGATTTCCCACGTGCTCGTTTGGATAAAAATAATACGTATAATTTTTCTTTTTCGGGATTGAAAACTGCGGTGAAGACTCAAATTCAGGCGTCAGGCGTCAGGCGTCAGACGTCAGGCGTCAGACGTCAGACGTCAGAAATTAATCATCTTTCCGCAAGTTTTCAAATGGCTGTTGTCGACGTTTTGTCCGATAAACTCATTGCCGCTGCAGAAAAATTTAATGTAAAAGAGGTTCATCTGGCAGGGGGAGTTTCTGCAAATCAGTTGTTACGATCGGAAGTTGAGCGCAAATTAGATGGTCAGATTCCACTATATTTTCCAAAAAAACTCATCTATTGCACAGATAATGCTGCAATGATCGCTGGAGCTGCCTTTTTCTTGAATTCAAAACATCCAGATCGATTTAGGGATTGGAGAAGGTGATTTAATAAGGTATAATTCCACTAGTGCTTTCGTCCTTTCGTCCTATCGTGCTAAATAATAGAGTACTAAAGCACTACAGCACTATGAAAACCAACCACCTAATCATAGGAGCAGGAATAGCCGGCCTTGCAACAGCTCTGCATCTAAAAAACCTCGGTCACGTTACAGTAATCACTAAAGGTAAACTTAAGCAGGCTAATACATATTGGGCACAAGGGGGTATCGCTGCAGTTCTAACAAAAGAGGATCGTTTTAAAAAACACATTGTAGACACAATGGAGGCAGGTGCTAATCATAATATTCGAGATTCTGTACGTTATTTAGTAGAGCATGCACCTAAAGCAATTCGTTTTTTAGAATCACTTGGTGTTAAATTCAATCCAGATCCAGCCATGGAAGGTGCTCATAGTGAAGCGCGCGTTTGGCGAACTAGTGACTTTACAGGTCAGGATGTTTTGAATGCACTCATAAAAGCTGTACAAAATACTGATATTGAAATTTTAGAAGAAACAGATGCCGTGGAATTAATTGTTAATGACGGAAAATGCCGGGGGGCATTTGTACGCAAGACAGACAAAGAGGAGGTAAAGCCAATTTTGTCTGAAAACACTATTCTTGCGACTGGTGGTCTTGGCCAATTATTTACAAAAACCAGTAATACCCTTGCTGCTGGCGGGGATGGTATAGCTATGGCAGTAAATGCAGGGGTTGAGCCAAGCGACCTTGAATTCGTCCAGTTTCACCCAACGGCATTAGATAAATATGACGATGGACGTTATTTTTTGTTATCCGAAACCCTGCGCGGTTTTGGTGGGAGGATTTTAAATTCTCAGGGTAAACAATTTTTATATGAATTTGATAAAAGGGGGGAATTAGCCGCGCGCGATGTGGTTACTCGTGCAATATTTTTTGAACAAATGAATGGACCGGTTTATTTGGATATGCGGCATTTACATAGCAAGGAAGTTAAAAAACGTTTCCCAAATATTTATAAACGTTTAAAAAAATATGGTTTTGATTTAACAAAAGATCTTATTCCGGTAACTCCTGTGGCGCATTTCTCCTGTGGTGGGATTCCAACAGACATCCGCGGTAAAACTAAATTACCAGGCCTTTTCGCAGTTGGCGAAGTAGCAAATACCCACATACATGGTGCGAACCGCCTTGCTTCTAATGCACTTTTGGAAGGTTTAGTTTTTGGCGAGGCGATTGGGAAAGAATTGGCAAAACAAAATACAGCAGAATTATCAAATGATGCTGTAGGGGACGCACATGTGCGTCCCGGTAATGATAAAATTGACATTGAACCCCCCAAAATCGTCATCGAATCAACTCCCCAGATAAAAGCATATGCTCAGCGCATTCAGAAGATAATGTGGGAAAAAGTCGGCATTGTAAGAACCACGGACAGTCTGAAGCAAGCCTTAAAAGAAATAGGAGAAATACCTGCACGAGATTACCGCATTCAGCACCGCCAGATTGTTTGCTATAAAATGATCCAGACATGTATAAAAAGAACAAGTAGCCTTGGGTGTCATTATGTTGCGAGTGAGTTTTCTTAGAATTCATTTTTCAAATTTTTAAAATTATGAAACGTATAGAAGATAAATTACAACAAATAACCACAAAATTTACAGAAGGTTATGAACATATGTCACCTACAATGATGTGTAATGATCCCGACACGGAAAGAGTATTAGCAACAGGGGCTGATCCGAAAAAATTATGCGAAATAACCAGAAAAATTATAACGCCGGTGATTGGAGAGCTGTCAGATGGTCAGCAGCATGAAGTACTTAATGCTGTATTAGCAGCAGAACTAGTGCATCCTACCTTTGCAAGCTTAAGACATTTTATGGAAAAAAATATAAATAAAATTTTGAATCCGAAAGGTGATGAAGGAGCTATGCAATGACCAATGACCAATTCGTTTTTCGTAATTCGTCTTTCGTAATTTTGTAGTATAATGTTTTCGAACTAAAATAGAATTATGTTGAAAACCCTAATAGTATTCCTCGTAGCCATTATTCCAGCCATAGTTTGGCTTTATCTTTTTTTGCGCAAACACCACGAAAATAAATGGCTTGTAATTTTTACTTTTATTGGAGGTATGATTGCAGCCAAATTAATACTCGTTTATCAGGGCTATTGGGATCAGAGTATAAATTTGATATTTTTTAAGCTAAATCTGGTAGATTTTCGCAGCAACATACAAGGTCTCATAGTAAATGCAGTTCTGTCTACATTCGTTATATTCCTCGGAGTAGGTGTAATGGAAGAGTACGCGAAGTTTTGGATAATGCGCCTTATTAATAATAGGTTTTTTAAATCAATCGACGATGTAATTGAATTAGCAATTATTGGTGCTCTTGGGTTTGCATTTTTTGAAAATATAATTTATTTCAGCAATTATTGGGGCCAATTAAGCACAGGCAACTTCTTTGTTTTTGCTCTTATGCGAGTTACTGTGGTAACGATGGTGCACATGTTATGCTCAGGAATTCTTGGTTATTATTATGGAATGGCATTTTTCTCTTCACCAATGCTCAAAATTCAGCATATGAAGAAGAAGAGACATCCAATATTAGTATTTTTAAAAAAGGTATTACATTTAAAGAAATCTCATGTATATCACGATGAAATGTATGTAATAGGAATGACTCTTTCTATGGGTGTTCATGCAATTTACGATTTTATCCTATCAATAGAATCCCTCGGCTTCCTCGTAGCCCCGGTTATGCTTTTGTATTTCTTCGGAGGCTTCTGGTTCCTTAATAATCTTCTCAAAAAGAAAGATCTCCATCTTAAACTCGGCCTAGTAGGTACGGATGTTATGCCAAAAGAGGATTTTAGAAAGTTGCTTGATCAAGTTAGTGAGATTAAGGAGAAGATGAATGATTCTCAATAGTAAACAAATAGTAACCAGCTTCGCGTAACCAAATAGTGACCAAATTGTTTTACGGTCAACCACCTGGTAACAATATGGTTACGTGACCCCGAAAGCTTTCGGGGGAACAGGTTACGCGATCCTGGACCCGAGCGAAGCGAGTGGTTCAGGGGAGCTGGTTACAATATGGCAACAATATGAAAAAGCCCTTCAACAAACTCCCTATAGAAGATCAAATAGAAGTAATAAACAAAGCCCTCGAGGCTGATGTTTTACCCATGCTCCAAAGCCATGGTGGGGGTATTGAAATAATGGATATTGAGGGGTGGAACGTAATTATCCAATACTTTGGCGCATGTCATGGGTGTCCTTTAGCATCAACTGGTACTCTTGATTTTATTGAGCAAGCCCTTCAGGAAAAGATTGATGAGAAGATTAGAGTTATACCAGCTTAAAAAAGATTGACAAAATAAAATACTTTATTATAATAGATTTCTTTATACATCCGATTTAAATATTAATTATGCCAACTTCACCTACATATGAGGCGGCTATGAGAGCCCCTGTTGTACCCCGGAGAGAAATAACTGCACAATCTATTGCGGATAATTACGCATCTTTAACAGGAGATTATAATGATTACGCGGAAGAGTGGGTACGGATAGATGCGATTTCAGCGGAAAAAGAGGCTGAAGCACAAAAACAAAGAGAACAAATAAACGGAACTGTTATAATTGTTACACCGCCATCACCTCAGTTTGCAGCTGTTGCAGCTAGGCCAGACAGGCCAGATGTAGATGTGTCACCAACAATGAGTTAACCCATTGTCATCCCCGACTTGATCGGGGATCCAGCAAATAATAGATTAATTATTACCCTTTTACTGATAATCAGATAATCTGAATGTACGAATAATAATCACAATATCAGTAAATAAGATAATTGGTATATTTGTAATGTAATATTCTTGCCTCATCTAGATCCCGCATCAAGTGCGGGATGACAATGGGGATAACATCCTTTCATCCAAGATTTCATTAGTAACCATTTTTTCCGTATAATTTCCTTTTTTTCTTATTCGAATATAATTATCCGTAAGCCCTTCCCATAATCCAGATTCAACTTCCTTTTCCCATAAAACAGATAATTCTTTACCAATTTGATTCTCAATAAAATTTTTACGATGTTCATTTGCAATTTTTTGAAGTTTTTTAGCACGTTCTTTTTTTATCGCGTCATTAACTTGATTCATTTTAGCAGCAGCTGTTCCCTCCCGGATCGAATAGGGAAATACATGCACTTTTGCGAGTTTGTTTCGTTTTACAAAATCAACAGTTTCTTGAAAATTATCATCAGTCTCACCTGGGAAGCCAACAATAATATCCGATGTTATCGCAATCCCTGGAATATCTTTTTTAAGTCGTTTGATAATCGCATCCATTTGTTTTACGGTATAGTTCCTACGCATTTTCTCAAGAACTTGATCCGAACCAGATTGAATTGCCAAATGAATATGCCGACAAATGCGCAGATTCTTCAATATCTCAAACAATTGATTATTTAGGTTATCAGCCGACGTCTGACGCCTGCCGTCTGACACCTTAAAAAAATATTCAGGCCCCATCGATGTCAGCCTCACTCTTTTAATGATTGCTTCATCTAAAATAGCTTGCAAAAGGTCAGCCAGCTTACTTTCTTCTGGTTTTGTTGTCTTGCTACAACCATATGCCCCGATGTTTATGCCAGTTAACACAACTTCATTAAATCCGTTTTTGATGTAATGATTTATTTCATCAATTATCTCATCTGCCAGGCGGTTTTTGGAGCGCCCTCGTGCAAGAACAGTAATGCAGTAAGTACAAAAATTATCACATCCATCCTGTATTTGTACGAGTGCGCGGGAACGACTTTTGTCATTTCGACCCTGTTTTGCCATCTCGATCCCGACTGAGTCGGGAAGAGATCCCTTTTGATTTCCGGTATATTCAGATAATCGTTCACTCAAAAACTCCAAAACCGCCGGCAGATCCGGAAGCAAGTAATCGATTTCATCAATTTCTTCAAACGCATCTTTTTGCATACGTGCACCGCATCCGAACACAATCGTTTTTAAATTTTTATTCCTATTTTTAGTTTTGCGGATCAATTGACGTGATTTTTTATCCGCCACATGTGTAACAGTGCAAGTATTTATAATGCAAAAGTCCGATTCACTTTCATCCGTAACAAATTCAACCCCGTTTTCCGCAGCCCAAAGGATTATCTTATCCAGTTCGTAACGGTTGTTTTTGCAGCCTGTCATTTTTAAACTTATCTTCATAGTGCTTAAGTCCGTAAGTGCTTAAGTCCGTAAGTGTTAGATATATAGCACGAAAGCACTACAGCACTACAGGACGACAGCACTATTTAATTTCGCAATTCCTCCATCATCTCAATTCTCTTTTTGATTAAAGAGTTGGTGCCGATATCTCTTCTGTAAAAAACAGGTCCCTCAACTCCCTCAACAGCTTTCTGTACAGCCTGTTCAGCCTCCTCAATACTGTCTGCAATGCCCACAAAAGCAAGTGCACGTGAACCGGTCATCACAAGTTTTCCATCTTTTTCATCCACGGCAGCGTAATAAACTTTTACCCCCTCAGGCAATTCGCCAATTTTAATCTCATCACCTTTTACCGGATTAGTCGGATAGCCTTCTGGTACTACATATTTGCAAACAGTAGCTTTTTTGGAAAATTTTATGTCCAATTCATCCAAATTACCCTTAATTATTCCAAGGCAAATATCCACAAGATCAGTTTCTAAGAGAGGTATGGCATTCATTGCTTCCGGATCACCGAATCGTGTGTTGTATTCAATCAATCCTACACCATTTCTAAGTGCAATAAAACCGCCATATAAAATTCCCTTAAAAGGCTCACCCAATTCTTCTTTTACCGCCTTTGTGACTTCCACATTTATATGATGTGCATCATCAAGATCTTTTTGAGTTATAAATGGAAGATTTTCCGGATAATTATAAGTACCCATACCGCCGGTATTAGGTCCGGTATCGCCTTCATACGCACGTTTATGATCCTGAATCGGTGGCATATCTACAACATTTTCACCGTCCACAAAACTCATTAAACTAAATTCCTGACCAACAAATTTTTCTTCAATAATTACCTGTCCGTCCTTTTCCGCGTAATCTTTGGCAATCAAAACACCTTCTTCCACAGTTTCAAAGTGATCACCCATTACATGAACACCCTTACCGCCCTTCAGGCCATCCGCTTTTACTACAATTTCACCAAGTTCAGACGCATACTCCATCATTCCTTCATCACTTGTAAATACTTTGAATTTTGGATTACCAGGAATATTATATTTTTTTAGAAGATCACGCGTGAAGGATTTTGAACTTTCTACCTGTGCCATAGCTTTGGTCGGGGATGCAGAAGGAATTCCGATTAACGCCAAAATATCCACAACACCTTCTGCAAGAGGATTCTCCGGACCAATTACAGCAAAATCCGGCTTATGTTCATTGGCAAATTCCTGAATCGCCTGCATATCTTTCATATCCCCAACGTGATAGACGCTGGAAAGATCGCGTATACCCGGGTTAATAGCACTTGCAAAACAAATTAACTCATTACATTTAGGTGATTTTTTAAGAGCTTCCGCTATTGCATGCTCACGGGCTCCGTTACTTACTAGTAATACTTTCATAATTTAATAATTAGAGGATAACAGTCGTTATTTTACAGAACTATTGTAATAATTACAAAAATTTGTCATTCCCTTTGTCATTCCCGCGAAGGCGGGAATCTGAATAATGTTATTATGAATATTCAGCTAATTTACCAATTATCCTATTTACCGATCGTACGGTTAATAGTCGCATATTCAGATAATTTGAATATAAGTAAATGAGTAGTGATACAATTCCTCAATCATCGGATTCCCGCCTTCGCGGGAATGACAAAAAGTGGATCCAGAAAACAGAATTTAATCATTAAATCAAATCATCCCCATATCTCATATTAAACACCCTAACTGACATTTGTATTTCCTCATGTGTATCAAGGATTCTTACTGTCACAACCCCCTCATGATCTCCAATTTTCCCGACTACTTTAATCTTTCCATGTGTTTTTGTAAAAATTTCATTTTTACACCACGGATCTTTCATAATTTCTGGAATAGTACGTAAAGATGGATCAATCATTTTTTTAAACTCATCTAATGGAATTTCAGTGGGTTCCCCATCAGGTTTCATAATTTCCACAACATCATCCTCAAAACTACAAACATAAACACGGCCAAAAGTAACAGTTATAGGCTGGTCCCCACGCCTAGGACACTCCATTATTTCTTCTGTAGTTCGGAGTGTTGAATCGGTCATTTTCCTGAATTCATTCAGTGCTACATTTTCAGTACCATTATCGTGCTCCATACGTACCATTTCTCCATCAAAATTAACAACACGTACAATCCCTAAAGCGGGGGTATTAACAGTATCACCAGCTTCTGGTTTTTCCATAATCTGATCTTTGGTGCGGAGTATTATATTTTTAAATGCATGCCTAAATCCATCAACAGATAATTCAATAAAATCCTCAAGCTTTCTACCATCATCGAAGCGCACTCTCATTTTATCACCATCAATTTTATCAATTCTAACTACAGAACCATTTTTAATCATAAATTCATCTTTAACTTCCGGATTTTCCAAAATATCCTCTGTGGTTTTTGGTGGATTAGATGGGGACATTCAAATTAATTAATTTTTATATCAAGAGCACTGCCTATAATTTGCCTAAAGGCAATTAAATTGACTGGCAATATATTACATGAGTCTTTAGGGATTTGTATATAAACCCTGTCTTCATCTCGGTCGACTACCTCTACTGTTCTACCATCTGTCGCAGGAATTACATCGCCTATTTGAGGATCATCAAGTATTTGTTTTAATAATCTTGCATTTTTTCCAAATAAAGCCATGGCATTGTCTATATTTACCTCAAAGGGGCCTTCCTTATTAATAAACATAAGGCACATTTTTCCAATTCTTTGTTTTACTTCAACTAGCTCTGATCGGACAGACATGAAAAAATCATTTTCAGGGGTACCAAATATATCAGAAATTTCTTTGTATAAAATTTGTTTAGAGGGCATAATTTTTAATTAAGGTCATTAATTTAATATAAAATATGAAATATGTCAATATTTCTAGTCTGTAAATTTGATTTTTTAGTAAAAATTTGTTATAATTATAAGATAGACCTTAATTTATTTAACCATGGCAAAATCAAAAAAAGCA
>CAYWJA010000013.1:0-40866 GCA_964458485.1 uncultured Candidatus Peribacteria bacterium
TCAGCGTTAGGGGAGTCCCGTCCCCCGACGCGCTGAAGGTCAGCATGTGGGGGGAGTCCTTGCCCTCGTCCCTGGTTCCGGTGAAGTCGAACTCCACCTTCCCCGAGCCCTTGTGGGTTGCGGTGACGGACAGCGTCGGCTTGCTGTCCAGGAGGTAGAAGGTGTCCTCCTGCTTGACTGTGGCGAGCGTCCCCGTTGCCAGGAACTTGAAGGTCGGCACGGCCGTGAGCAGGTTTTTGTTCTTGTTGTAGGTCATGGGCGTGGCCCGGTGACCGTTGTAAAGGACATCGAACGGCTTCGGAGATGCGATCTCCTTGATGCTGCCGTCCTTGTTGAACAGGTCTTTCGGATCCACGATGGCCCTCTTGATGGCGTGGGCCACGTCGAGAATCTTGCCGGACTGGCTCGGGCTTGGCAGGCCTGCGGCGTTGACGGACTTCAGCGTGAGCCACAAGCCACCCTTGCTGATTTCGCCAGCAGAGTAACTCGTGTAGTACTTGTTGTACTTCACGTCGGGGCCCGTCTGCCCCTTCACCTCCAGCTTGCCCGAGCTGTTCGGACCGATGGTGGTGAAGGCCAGGTACTCCTTGTTCGGGTCGTGCTCGCGGGAGCACTTTCCCTTCGAGCTGTTGTACCAGTAGGTCTTGCAGGTGCAGACGGCCTGGCCGTCCACGTTGCTGCACGTGCCCTGCCCGCAGTTTGCGGTGTCGCAGGGGTTGGGGTTGTCGTTTGTGTCGTCGCCGCAGGCGACAACGGTGATCAGGATCGTTGCGGACAGAGCCGCGGTCAGGAGCCTATTCATGGCTTCCTCCTTATCGTGTTGTCTTGTTTTTTGCCTGGGCGGGACAGAACACACAAATCATTATGTGGTTCACCAGAGCGTATTGTTTCCGAAAAAGTTGTCTGAACTTTGATTACGCTGATTAAATGATTACTTTTTGTCATCCTTGGGCTTGACCCGGGGATCCAGATCATACGCAAGTGTACTGGATCCCGCATCAAGTGCGGGATGACAAATTGTATAATAATTAATCAAAATAATCATTTAATCACAGTTCAGACAAAGGGGTTACGGGACTAATAGGCTTCGGAAACAATACGCTCTGGTGAACATTTACATCAAATTATAATTACTAGAAAGAAAGAATATTTCGGATTTCAGATCTCAGATCTCAGATTCACATTTAATATTTAGTATTTTGCATTTACTCTTAATTATTTATTAAATATTGGCAAATGATAAATTCTAAAATGAAAAATGAAGAATCAAATCTGAAATCTAAAATCTAAAATCCGAAATCTTGCCCCAAAGGGGCAAGCAGGCCTCATTGTTAAAGATCAGCTCCTTCTCGCTCTTTAAAAAAGAGAAGAAAGGAACAACATTGAGCATGCCGAAAAAGCATGGCAATACCTGCTTCTATTCCATTGCAGAAACCGACAAAAGCACACTTTTTAGACATCATATTATATGTTAAAAAATAAAGATATTAATCATTGCATTTTTTTAGCTGTTTGTCAACAAGCTCTTTAGACACAAAACCCGTTTAATTTTTTAATATTGGAATGGGGAAACGTTTGAATCCCTTAGAAAGTTCTGGTCGTGAACGACACGAATTTTCTTGAGTGATTCATCCTCCTCTTCGAGTTTTTTCGGAAGACCTCAAAAACTCTTCGATCCGGATCACGTTTCTCGCCACTATATCAAACATTTATTTTTTATTTTTATTCTCCTAGTTTTGCAATTTCCCCTCTTGTTCCCCAAGCTGTTGCAACGCTACCTTCTTCTTCACCAGTTTCAGGATTTATATAAGGTATATTATTAGCCTTAATGTGCCCCTTTGTGGAGTCGCCAATCTTATTTTTTGCACCATAAATACTTCTGATGCGAGCATTAATATCATCTATTGCCATAGGCACGGCTGTATTCATGGCAAGTATGGTCCCAATCATTAAACCGAATTTATTTAATCTACGAGGCTTCTTTGGTGTTGTATTAGAATGCTCCATGTTCAGTGATATTACTCCATTTAAATAATACTATTTTTAGATTAAAAATCAATATAAAAACGGGAGCCAGGGCGAACCATAGCTCCCTAATTGGTTCTCAATCCAGATCTAGTGTCCCAGGTTGCCCTGGGTCACCTCGATGGTACTGGGTAGGTGACTCTCAGGAACGATTAGACCGAGGTCTTCACCGCCCCCGACTGATACAACAGTTTCAGTTTGGAAGAGCCGCCCTCCGCGCACCACCACTGCGCCACTGCATTTTACGGAAAGAACACCTCCATCACCGTGTAGACCAGTGATGTGCAGACGTGCCGCTTTGACAAACCTATTACCAATCCACAGTGTAGTTAGGCCTTGCGGCTTCACTACGTTTTTACCTCCAGTAAGCACAAACTCTTTGCCGTAATCCGTCAGGGTCACGGTTTTTCCTCCAAAGCTCAGCCCGTGAAACGTCGACAGGCTGTGACGTGGAGTGAGATTGGCAGTGAAGGTTTCAACTCCGGTACTGCTGTTGCACCGAACCTGTAGTTTGGCAGGTTTGTTTCGCGGCAAAGTCACCGTGACCACCATACGGTCTCCGAATCCCACAGCTTTGGACTCGGGTTTGTAACCGATCAGGTTGTCGACGTCGACTGACTGCAAGTCCGCTACCTTGGGAAGGCTCAATGAAACCAGGCTGAGAACCTGGTCAGCGGGTGAGGCTTTGCTTACACTTGTTCCTCCGGGAATCTGGGGGGCAGATTCCTTAGTGCATTGCGGCGTTAGTAGTGCGCATAGAAGAGCGACTCGGCGTAAGCCGAACTCCATCGCTTTACCTCCTTCACGCACGGGGAAATGGATGAGAACCAACTTCTTAAGGATCACCAGAACATAAGGTGATCCCTGATATGACGTTTAATTTTATAGTGAAGTATTTATACTTTTTGTAAGTGCTGTAGTGCTTTAGTGCTATAGTCCTGTAGTGATATAGTCCTGTAGTGCTCTGTTAATTAGTTAGGTTAGGACTAAAGCATAAAGGACGAAAGGAATAAAACACTTTATAGATAAATACAGCAATCAAAATCATATAAGCAACATATCAGGGGACACCTTAATTCTGTAATGAATCTGCATCCTTCAATTTGATTAAAGGAGCAAACCATAAAATAGCATGAATATATTTATATGTCAAACACTAATTTCATAATTTTGTCTATATTTTTGGCTTGAAAATAAAGTATGTCGAAGAGCCGTGAACCACAGGGGGTACACGGCTCTTGACAGTATAGTTACTTCGAGGTGTCCCCTAGAAGGGGACGATGATGGTCTTGACGGCGATGTTGGCGCCCGTGCCCTTGGCGGGGCAGGTGCCGTTGCACACCGTCAACTTGATGAAGGCGGAGGCTGGCCAGAACGTGACGTCGCTGGCCTTGGGGAGTGTGTAGTCCACGCTGGTCCCTCCCGTGGTGGTGCCACTGGAGGCGCTCAGCTTGCCCCAGCTCTTGGCGTTGCCGCTGGCCTTGCCGTGCGCCAGGGTGAAGTTGGTGCAGGCGGTGCAGGCGAATACCACCGCGCAGGTGGAGCCCAGCTTGCATGCACCGCCGTCGGCCTTGGTCACCAGCTTCATGCTCAGGATGGTGGTGGCGCCGAGGTCGGGCATCATCTTGTCCGGCATGGGCATGTCGGGCAACACGGCGTCGGGCTTGAGCTTGTCGGCGCCTTTGTCCGTGATGGCGACATCGGGCTTGCCCTTGTCGGGGCGTTTGGTCGGGCCCTTGTCCAAGGTGAGGTCCACCTTGAGACCGTCCACCAGGCCGTCAGGCGTGATGTCGTTGTTGCTGTCCGCCAGGGCATCCGGGCCGTGGTCGGGCACCGAGATCTCCCTGCAGCTGGGGCAGTTCACCGGCGGGCGGTTCTCGCAGCAGGCGCTGCTCATCAGGGTTAAAGTCATGGCCATCATCAAGACGACCGGGCTCGTGGACCAGAAGGTCCGCTTCGAGGTATTCCTTTTCATTGGAACCTCCTGTTTATCTGTTGATCACCAGAACATTCAGATTCCGATTAACAATATTATTGGAAAACCAACAATATTTAATACGGCTCCTGAATATTCTGGTGATTCTGTAAAAGTAACTATCACTGTCATTTAAAAGACCAATCTACCCTACTTTTTAAAGAGGGTTAGATATGGTAGTTCTGTATACATGATTTTTCCTAGTTTGTCAACACTTCTATGGTTTTCCTTGCACAATTCTTCCAAGAATATCGTCCTAAAGTTTTTTCATGATGCTTTGTCAACTGGCCTCTTAAGTCATCACTTTTTATAATTGTCTCCATATGATTCACCAGCGTTTTTGTGTCATGCGGCTTAAAAAACAAAGCATTTTCTTTGGCAATTTCATAGGAAGTTGGAATTTTAGACGTAATAATTGGTACATCTGCATCCATAGCTTCTAAAAGCGGAATTCCGAATCCTTCAAAAAGTGATGGGAATACAAAGCATAGGCAATTTTTGAGTAAGCCCCATTTTTTCTTTTCGCTAATATAGCCTGTGGTAATAATATTGTCATTTCGAGACGCGCCACGGCGCGTCTCTACAATATTTTTACCACCTACACCTGGTTTGCCGGCAAGCACAAGTTTTACATCTGGATGTTTTTTATTTACTTCTTTAAAAGCTTTGATTAATGTTTGTACATTTTTTTTAGTTTCTATGCGACCGATGAAGAGGAAGTAATTGTTGGCTGTAAGTGTGCGTCGGTCAATTCGTGAGACGTGCCGTGGCACGTCTGTACACTGAAGGTTATACCCTAAAGGAATCACAATTATTTTATCTGCATCAGCATTATAAAATTTAATTAAATCTTTTTTGGTAGTAGTGGATGGAACAATTATATTTTTTGCATGCTTTACAGCAAATTTGGTTCCCCAATTTAAATACCATCGGCTAAGCTTGCTATAACTTTCCGGATACCTTTTAAAAGCCACGTCATGAATTGTAATTGTAGTATTTTTTGGATGAACAACCGGCATCATGTGAGATGGAACGAATAGATTATTTATTTTTTTATTCCATAAAATTTTCCAGCTTAATCTAATTTGCGTCCACAACCTTGGAAAGGGGATTGTGATTTGTTTAATTTTTAGATCGATTTTGCGAGGGCTTATTAATGTAATATCTTTTGGTGCTAATTGAACTAATTCATTAATCAAAAAATAAGAGTAGTTTTCAACTCCTGTCATATGTTTTGTGTTGTTGTAGCGGGAGGCGTCGATGTATAGCATGGCTCCATTGTAATGGACAAACGTCCAGATATCCAGATATCCAAATGTACCTTTTACAAAGACTTCCAGAATTACCAGATATCCAAACGTACAAACAAATACCAGATGAACAAACATTACAAACTAACAAACTTTATTTAAATGATTAATTATTTAGTTTTGTAAGTTTGGAGGTCTGGACGTTTGTAAGTCTGTTTGTACATTTGGATATCTGGACGTTTGGAAGTCTATATAAAATTGTTGTAATTTAAAATGAAGTTAGTATAATAGCTACAGCAATTTTCTAACCCCAATTAAAATGGATGATGATACAAAAAAAGATGAAGATGTAGTAGAAGAGACTGCTACACCACAAGAAGATGTTACTCCTGTCGCAGAAGCTCCAGCTGATGCTGATAGCACAGAGGAGACTGCCCCAACAGAAGAAGCACCTAAGACAGAAGAATCTGCTGAAAGCAGTGAGTCTGTCGAACCACCTAAAGATGACGGCTATCAATTTGATGATGATATAGATTTGTCTGCATCTACACCCCCACCTACATCTCAGCCAACCAATTCCTATAATGCTGGTGGCGGAGGAGGCAGGTTTGCGGATGAGCTTTTTTCTAAAACTGTTCATGCAAAATTCCGTACATTCTACGTTGACTTAAAAGAAAGTAGAAATGGAAAATTTGTAAAAATTAGCGAAAAAAGTAAGGGTCGAAAAAGTACAATTATGATGGATGCTGAAGATGTTCCTCAAATAATTGAGGCTTTGCAGGAAGTACAAGGCAAATTGTAACCAAATTGTTCCCATATGGTTTCCAGATTGTTACCAAATTGTTTTATGAATACTATTTGGAAACTATTTGGAAACGCGACCCTGAGCGTAGCCAAAGGGGAGCAGGTGACAATTGGGTAACGCGAACGTAGTGAGCCTGGTAACAATGTGGTTACGTGAGCGTAGCGAACAGATTACTTAGCTACATCAACCGCCCTTGTTTCCCTAAGTACATTCACTTTAATGGTGCCTGGATAAGCAAGTTCTTTTTCAATCTTTCTGGCAATATCGTGTGAAAGTTGTACAGCTTGCAGGTCATCAATTTTATCTGACTTAACCATTACGCGGACTTCACGCCCGGCCTGTATTGCATAACACTTATCAATGCCATCAAAGCTGCCTGCAAGTTCTTCAAGTTCTTGCAGTCTTTTTAAGTAAGTTGCCAAAGTTTCACGGCGAGCACCTGGCCTAGCACCAGAAATTGCATCTGCTACCTGAACAATAATTGCTTCTGGAGTTTCGTAAGGTACAGCTTCGTGATGAGCTTCCACGGCATGAATTACAGCTTTTGATACACCATATTTTCTTAATATATCCCTGCCGATTAAATCATGACCACCCTCTATTTCATGGTCAACAGCCTTACCTATGTCATGTAGGAACCCTGCTGTTTTTGCAACCTGTACATCAATTTTTAATTCAGCAGCCATTGCCGCAGCAAGATATCCAACCTCCATAGAATGCTTAAGAATATTTTGACCGTAACTTGTCCTGAATCTAAGCCTTCCTATGATTTTAATTAAATCCGGATGCAGACCTACAATACCCATTTCATGAACAGCCTTTTCTCCAAACTCAACCATCATCTGGTTAACCTCCTCTTTTGTTTCTTCTACCACACTTTCAACTCTAGCAGGCTGTATACGCCCATCTTCAATAAGTTTTTCCAGAGATCTTTTTGCAACATATCTACGTACCAAATCAAATCCGGAAATTACAATTGCACCTGGTGTATCGTCTACAATTACATCAACACCGGTTAAATGCTCAAATGCATTAATGTTACGACCTTCACGACCGATTACACGCCCTTTGATATCATCGCTAGGCAGTTGTACAAGAGTTTGTGTGGATTCTGATGTTACACTAGAGGCCATTTTTTGAATAGCATGAGCAATAATATTTTTTGCCTTTTTATCAGCAGTCTCCTTAACATCGTTTTCGACTTTGTTGTAATGTTCAACAAGGTCATCTTTATAATCACGTTCGATATTTTTTAGAAGCATTTCCCTTGCTTCTTCCTTGCTCAATTTTGTAATTTTCGAAAGGGCTTCCTCTTGTTTTTTATAAATAGCTTCTAGTTTTTCTTCATCAACTTTCAGCTGTTCAGATCTTTTGATTAAATCTTCTTTTGCTTGTTCAATTTTGCTTACTTTTTGCTCTAATTGATCTTCCTTGGTTATTAATCTTTGCTCTTGTTTTTCCAGCTTCTTTTTAACTTCTGATTCCTCCTTTTTAGCATCGTTAATAATATCCAGAGCCTTATTTTTAGCATCTACAATTTTTTCTTTAATTTTTGTTTCCACCGTAGCGGATTTGTGCTCAAGGTCTTGTAAGTGTTTTTCGATTTTGGCAATTTCTTTTTCACTTTTTTCGCGTATTTTTTTCAGACGTTTACCTCCTTCCATATGGAAATAGGCATAAATACTGCCACAACCGACCACCAGACCTATAGCTAGATATAAAATGGTCATAATAAATAAATTAAGGTTATAAATTTAACCTCAAGTTATACCTGTATTGCGCACTATTTAGGTGTGTACTAAAAATATCCTATGAATTATATTTTTTGAAATTCGATCAAATAATTTTTTTATTCCAATTTCTAATTTCAATTTTCCAATTTCGAAAAGATATTAGTCGTCAATTATCTCTAAGTAGTACGGTAATCGGCAGAAGCGTATAACTTGAGTTACAGAAAAAGTTTCTGATATATTTTACACAAAATAAGTGGTATTGTCAAAATTATTTTATGTTTTACATAAGCCGTTTATCTTATTTATATAGTCTTAATGAAAAAAGTATAAAAAAAGACTTGCAATATTAATAAAATTTTGCTATAATAGTATGAAGACTAAGAAATGATCCTTAACAGCATATATCAAAACTCTCAGTGAGAAGAGACTGCCCTATCTATATTTCCATGATTGTAAATCCTGGATTTTCTATCATTCTACTTGGTAGGCGGGCAGAATTATATTTTAGTATTTATTATTTTTCATTAATTGTTAAATATAAAATATAAAAATAGTGAACGATAATTCCACCCTTCGGTTATGAGCTTTTACAGGCCTGAAACTCACATCCGAAAAAAGATTTAGTATTTTGCCTCTAGGGCAGGGGTTACATAGTTCCGAAATATAGAGGCAGTCTTCTCTCACTGATTGCGTTTCCATTTGTCTCACATTTGTCTTTTGTCGACTTCGGTTGGCGTTTGATGTTTGTGGGGTTTGTAATTTTGATCATCTCGATTCGTCGAGTTGATTGGGATTGCACCTTTCTTTCAAGACGAAAATAAAAGTTCATTTCTTGACTTTCTGCTTCGGTGGATTGATGAGTATGGACCCTTTGTTTCTTTTGACTTCGGTCTTTTGGAACACTTTCCCTTGTTAGAGTTTAGTTGTTTAACATTTTAATTTATTAGGATGTTTGGCTTCTAAGTTTTATTTGGTTTTGCTCTTGGTGAGAGTTTTAAAAACCTTTCGTATGACTTCGGTTTAATGAAGGGTTTTTTTAATTTCAGATCTCAGAACTCAGATCTCAGATTTAATCTAATATTCTTATATTTTTCACTTACTCTTTAATTATTTAATTAAATAGCTGGCAAATGACAAATGCCAGTATCTTAAATGAAGATTCGAATCAGAAATCTGATATCTGAGATCTGAGATGCTAAACCTTCTCCCATTCATCCCCCTGTCTGCAAAGCAGTTCACTGGCCTGAGAAGGTTTATCCATAATAATTTTCACTAATCGTTCCATTCGTACTTTATTCTGAGAACCCTTCACAAGAATAAGGTCTTTCGGGGTTATTTCATTTTTTAGAAAATGTCCAGCTTCCTCAGAATCAAAAAAGGTATAAATGTTTTTTTCTTTCATACCAGCTTCTACAGCACCTTGTTTTATTGTAGCGGCTTCTGGACCTACTGTAATTAGTATTTCAGCTACCTTAGATGCCTGTTCACCCAATGTAAGATGGGCTTCTTTGTTCATTTCCCCCAGTTCATTCATTGTACCCAGTGCAGCGATTTTGCGTTTTCCTTTTAGTTCAGACAATAGTTCCAATGCCTTAGCAGTTGCAGTTGGAGATGCATTATATGAACTATCTATAATAGTACTTTTATTTATACCTTCAATCGGATTCATTCGGCTTTTAGGCATTTTATAGTCTTCCAAAGATTTAGCACAATTATTTAAATCAATTCCAAGTTTTAGTGCAACTGTTATGGCGGGCAATATGGTGTATATTTGGAATTTACCAAGCACAGGCACTTTAAAATCAATAGATTCACCTTTATAGGTCACTTTAAATTTTATACAGGTGTTTAATACTTCGACATCAGATGCCTTTATATTACATTCTTCAGATGTACCATAGCTTACTTTTTGAGCGTTGGTTTCCATATTTTTAACAAGTTCATCATCAAAATTTAAAACAGCCATACAATTTGATTTCATATCTTTTATAAGCATGTTTTTTTCCTTCTGAATATCTTTTAAATCTTTAAATTGCCCTTTATCCAAATGAACAGGGTTTACATTTGTGATTACGCCGATTTTTGGCTTAGCTATTTTAATAAGCCTTTTTATATCCCCCGGATGATCCGCACCCATTTCAAGTATTACTTTTTCAAAAGGTTTTTTTTCTTCCAATAAAACTCTCTGTAATATTTTTAGCCATACAGTTATAGATGAAAATCCTGATTCCTCTTCCTGCAGAATGGCTAGACTTAGTCCTATTTCTGTATTAAAACCTCCTGGGCTTCTGTACGTTTTAAAATAATTTTTTAAAATATGATAAATAGCCTCTTTCGTGCTGGTTTTGCCAATACTACCGGTCACAGCGATAACCTGGGTTCGGTGTCTTTTTAAGAACTGTTTTGCCTTAAAAATGAGAAGTTTAGTAATTAGATATTTTAATGTTTTTTTCATATTGTTTTCAAATTGTAACCATATTGTAACCATATTGTAACCAAATTGTAACCAAATTGTTGTATAAAAAATCAGTGTTTGACATTATGATACTATGTGCATTAGAATAATTTCCTTTATAAATTAATTTTAAAATTATGGAACATTCATGTAGACATTCAGAGAATGGGTTTGTTAACAATGCTCATCTTAGCAAGGCAGCTGATCCAAGAGGTGATAATGTGCAAAGGTCAAGGTTTAGTATTGCTGATATTGCCCAACTTCACTCGACAGAAGATACAGATGTTAATTCATCAGGTTTAAAATTGGCAGGCATGGAGGTCTTAGCCAGTGGCACCTCAATTGCTGGAGAATTACTAAAGAAAGTAGATAGAGGCAGAGGTGTAGTGTCCCGGGCTTTAGCTAATGTTGCTACGTTGGTGCAGGGGCAAGGGGCTAGGCCAAAAGATTCGAATACATTTTTAGCAAGCAGGTATTTGTAATATTTGAAAAACAAAACACTCATGCACAATATGTGTGGCACAAATACAGGTTATGGCATTAGCCCGGAAGAAACATTAAAAAATGGTAGCTGCAGGCATACTGAATCTTATTCTAATGCTGAATTTACAAGGGATGTTTTAAAATTTCTTCTTCAATCAATACGAAGGTCAGATGATAATCCTTTAGATAAAGATGGTAGGTATACAAGAATTAGTACTGCAGTTGGTATTGTTGGGGGGTTTGGAGTATTTTTGAGAGAAGAAATAGGGAGTGTCATATCTGCATTACACTCAAAAAGAGCAAAAGAATAGGTGGTTCTATATTACTTTTTAGGCTTTTAAGATGGTTTATATTAACCTCTAATCACCAAGAAAATAATATAAATCACATACGCAGTTACAAATATCCCTCCTTCAAAACGACTGATTTTGTCTTTTTTGTATGCAAAGCTCGCACTAAAAAGCATTATTGTGGCGAGTAGAAATACAAAAATATCAGTATTAATTGATAAATTGAATGGCATTGGTTTTATGGTTGCACTTAAGCCGAGAACCCAGAAGATGTTGAATAGATTTGATCCCACAATATTACCAATTGCAATATCTGTTTTACGTTTATAGGCTGCTACCGCAGAAGTTGCAAGTTCTGGTAGCGATGTACCAACAGCTACAATTGTTAGTCCAATAAGTGCTTCACTTAAGCCAAGGGTTTTAGCAATTGTTACTGCGCCATCTACAACCCATTTACCCCCATAAGCCAGGCCAACTATACCAATGCCTGTCATAAGCAATGCTTTAAATACAGGGTGTTTGCCATCAGTAGTGTGCTTTTCTTTATGTGCTTTTGCAAGACCAATAGTATAGCTCATAAAAATAACAAAAAAGGTCATAAGTATTAGTCCGTCTACCCTGCTTATAACAGATGCACTAGCTTTATCTATAAAAATATCATTAGCCATGAATAAGAGTACAACACCGGCTAGTATATTCATTGGTATCTCCTTCCATGTTGTATTTTTTTTGACCCTAAGCGGGTAAATCAATGCTGAAATACCGAGTATTAGGAATATGTTAGATATATTACTTCCAATAATATTACCCATTCCAATATCCGCATTACCTTTAAAACTGGCAATAACATTTACCAAAAGCTCCGGTGCAGATGTACCTAGGGATACGATTGTAAGACCAATTACAATATCTGATATACCTATGCGTTTGGCTAGCGAACTTGAACCATCTACCAAATAATCCGCTCCTTTAACAAGAAATACGAAGCCGAGGATGAATAAAATATACGTCATTTTTATTTTTTATTAGTATGTCTACTGTATTATAAAAACGTCCAAACGTCCAGATGTCCAAACTTTACAAACAGACGTCCAAACGTACAAATATCCAGTTATCCAAATACTATCTAATTAATTATTCAGAATAGGTTTGTTGGTTTGTAATGTTTGTAATTTGGCATTTGTTTGTAAAGTTTGGCAATTTGGCGAATCTGGACGTTTTAAATATTTAGATCTGCTTCCCCAATTCCTTCATAACCACCCTTTTAATCGTTGCCTCATCTATAAATGGTCCTGTCCCATCATGATAACGAGGTTGTCCCCCTAGGATTCTAGAGCCTCCCCAGCCTGTTTTTAAAAGTTTTTTATTTGTAACACCATGTCTTTTTTTAGCTTTTGTTTCTTTGCGTGTTAATTTTTTGAAAACAGGAATTAGGTTATACTTTGTAATCAAACCAATAGCTTTTATTGTCCATTTATTGTTTCCGTCAGTACATACAACACATATACATTTATTATCTTTTTTTTCAGTTACCAGTTTGCGTATTGCCCCATAAATACCCCCCTCACTTGCTCTTACAAATATGATTGTATCACCATTTGGCAGTGCCTCTGTGTCATATCCCTGAATAGAAACTTCTTCTTCTGGCTCATCTTGGTAAAAAGCATATTTATCAATTTCTTGAAATGTACGTTCAGCATATTCAACAAGGTCTATATTTCCCCAACGTTGTCTTTTTTTCAACTCACGCTCCTCGTTAGATAGCCATAAAATTCTACGTCGTATCTCCGGAATCATTTCATCACGCATTACTAATTCTTCATAGCCAAAACCATGCCTATCGATGTTTCCTGCCAATTGAAAAATAGGCATCATTTTTCTAAAAACAACATCACGATACCCAATAGAATCAGCATGCATAAGTGCCCAAGCTGCCAGCAGAGAATCCAGATCAGCATGACTAGCAATTATATTGTTGCCAATTTCGCTAATTTGACGATCACGCACAAGCATTATTGCCTGCTCACAAGTTGATAATGTAAAATCTCGTATACAACGCTTTCCATGGTGATCGAGGGAATAAACTCTTCTTCTGGCATCTATATATGGACCATTACATGCACCATCTAAATAAATTGTATTATGCGGGTGTTTTTCTTTTTTTAAATCACCAACTTTTTTACGCATACCCCTAACAATAAAGAGTTGATTTGGATCATGATCAGTCAATCCCATTCGTACTAATGCCTTGTGTGATTCTCCATCGAATTTTCCATGAGTTAGCTGATACTCTACCTCGCTATGGTGTTTTTTGTCAGGGCGACGCATGGGGTAAAAATTAAATATGGTTATTAATTGTAAACAAAATTTAAGATTTGTCAAATATAAACCTTGTAACATATATATACCCTATAATTCCTAACTCCAATAATATAGTCAGCATCATAATATATTTAATAGGCATTTTTATCTTATTAATAACCTTTTCATCCTCAATTTCTTTTTGAGTATCCTCGACTTGTTTTATACCTATTAATTCTTTGCTACCCCCTGTCGCATGAATATCAAGCGCTACTTCTGATTTAAAATCCAGTATTTGTTTTGCCATACTGATGTCCACCTTACTATTTGCATAAGAGACAGGAGTTATTTTTTTATCTTTCTGCAGATATAAAACCTTTCCTTCATCATAAACAAAGGCGACTTTACCGTTTAGGGTTTCGTTTTTTAAATCCCATTTGTAGTTTGTTGGTGGGCGGGTTGTTTTTTTCTTACTTATTTTCTTTTTTTTGGGACGCACATGTGCGTCACCTACATTTTTTACCCAATTTCCACCATCGTGCGTAAACACTTCACCTTTATGCGTTTTGTTGTAACAAACAGTATCTACTATATCACCTTTGGGATTTATCAGATTCGCACAATCATTTATATTATTTAGGGCAAGTTTGGTTTCACTTTTAAAAAATGTACGGATAGCACCTTGCTCCACACCTCCGCCTTTTATTTTGAATATTTTTGAACCTTTTCCAGTTTGATCATCCAATTGCCATCCATTAAAACATACGGTTTTGCCAGAAATATTCGTTATTTTGATGTATTCTTCATCATTTTTATCCGGATTTGGGCGAATTGAGTGAATTTTGAGGCCAGTGGTGGGGCATTGTATGCTTTGGGGACGGACATGTCCGTCCCCTACATGTAATACGGTATTTTTTTCACTATTTTCTATATTTACTGGATTTACTTGTAATTCATCACTTACTGTATCGATTTTTGGGGTGATTTCGTCGTTTTCAGTGGGTGTGTTAGGGGGTAAAATGTTAATATCATCATTCTGGGGATGCAGATCTGCATCCCCAACAATATTATTTGATATTATTGCCGTATTGGTTGGTGTAACGGTTGTTTCCCACACCCCCAATCTCTTCTCCATCGCATCGGTTTCATAGTTTGAAAAGTTTAACTGATATTTGAATGGGAATTTTGTGTATGCATATCCATATCCATTCCTAACAATTTCCGCATTTACAAATTGGTCTTCCAAATATACATACGCAAGTAAGCGATTATATGTATCTATTTTTACATTATCAAAATTCAACACAACAGTTTTACCCTTAAGAAGTCTGTCTAAATAATTACTAGCTTTTATACCAAGTAATTCAGTTTTTCTTACAGGATGAACAGTTTCTGGGGTATCAATTCCTATCAGCCTAATATCAAATTCTTCATCATTAACAGATGCAACAATCGTGTCACCATCAATTACTCTTTTAACTTTTGTGGCAATTCCGTCTTTAAAAAAATCCGACTTGTAAATTTTTTTACCACTTTCTGCATTAGCCCAATCAATTTGATCAATTAAGTTGCCGGCAGGGTCAATAAGTTTCAATTCGTCGGATGTATTTGTTAGGGTTAAGTCTACTTTTGCCGGGTTGAGAGTTAGCTTTTCATCAGATTTTATTTCAAATCCTTTTATAGAAAATTGTCTATCGCCTTTATTTTTTATTTTCCAATTATCTAGTTTAATTATTTCATTTAAATTATTTCTGAATGTTATTTTTTCGTTTCCAGTATCAGATCCATCCGGATTTGCAATGACATTTAAAAATTCAATATCTTTAGCTTTATATGATTTAGGAGGAGGGGGGAATTGGTTCTTTTTGTTTTGAGTTGCTATATTTGTCCATCCAAATTCACCATTTTCTTTTTTTGAATAAGAATAACTTTCTTTTGCGCCTTTGTAATTGACAATCTCTTTAACAGTTTTATCCGGCGCTAGTAATCTAACCTGATCATCAGTGTTTTTTAAAGAAAGATTTAAATCTGGTGCAGAAAAAACCATATATTTATTCGACTCCAAAATAGTTTTTTCTTTAATCTGATATGGGCTGCTTGCGCCATCTGCGTCATCCAAATACCATCCACTCAAATTGATCGGTGACTCTGTGTTGTTAAATATTTCTACCCACTCACCTTCTGTGTCAGTACCCTTCGGGTTGGGCATGATTTCGTTTATCAGTTTGTAGGTGGGGTATTCCTTTTTTTCGGTTGCTGTGGTTACGTCGGTTTTGTCGGTTTTTTCAGCAGGTTCGTATGTGGGTTTATTTTTTACATCATCATTCTGGGGACGGACTTGTCCGTCCCCTACATTCTTTGTGACATCATTTGTTTCGGCTGGTGTGGTTGTATCTGTTTTTTTCGTGGTTTCTGTTGTTGGTTTTGTATCCTTTGGCTCATCACTGGACAAGGCATGCCTTGTCCCTACAACATTTTTTTCATCATTTATTTCGGTTGATGTGGTTGTATCGGTTTTTTCGTTGTCGGGTTTGTTTTTTGTATCATCATTCTGGGGACGGACTTGTCCGTCCCCTACATTCTTTGTGACATCATTTGTTTCGGTTGTGGTTGTCGTATTGGTTTGTGTGGTTGTGTCGGTTTTGCTCGTGGCTTCGGCTGTTTCGTCGTGACTTTCGGCTTCGCTCAATTCACTTTCGCTGACTACATCATCTACTACTTCCGTTTCTATGGGTGTTGCGGTTGTATCGGTTGTTTCAGTTTTATCCCCAATAGGATCCCCAATAGGACTCCCAATAGGATCCCCAATCGGATCACCCACCGGATCCCCAATAGGACTCCCCGGTGTTGCGAATGTTTTTTTTAAATCCTTCTTCAAGTTGACCTGCTTGGTTGCGCGTGACCAACTTGTGGATAAACTTCCGTCTGATGTTGGGGATTCGCGTTCATACGATTTAAACTCATCCGATTTATTATGTGTAAATATAGCTTTGTCACCAAGTTCTCCGCTTGGGTCTTTTAGCTCAATTTCAATTGATGCTTTCGGAAAAGCAAGAGATGATTTTTGCATATCCGGTTTTACATCTAATGCGGATGACCTGCTGTTGCTGTAATAAGAAAGTAAAAAATAGCCATCCGGTTTAATTGTCAGATCAGGCTTATTTACAATGGCAACCCACCTGCCGCTTTTTGTTATACCTCGTATTTTCCAATCTTCCAGCTTCACATCTGTTTTTGTTGGATTATAGAATTCTATCCAATTGTCTTTTTCCGGATTTATTTCTGAACCAATCATCACTTCGTTAATTATTATCCGATTCTCGATTTCAGATTTTGATTTTATACTTAAAACCTCCTCCGCAGATAACGCCGCCATGGGCATCAGAATTATAGAGATTATTAAAATCCCGCATAAATATTTTTTCATAATAATGTTCGAGAGGCATTATTAATAAATTATGTTGGGAAGACTAATTGATTTCAGATTTCAGATCTCAGATTCACATTTAGTCCCGACTAAAGTCGGGATTCAAATAAAAAAATGTGGAATCGAATCTGAAATCTGAGATCTGAAATCTGAAATAATAAAAGCCCTAGTGCTTTAGTAACGTTTCGTGTCGTTAGGGCAGGCAACTTTAGGGCTTCTTAGTGCTTTGTGATTAAACAAAGGCAATAATATTAGCATGTGTTTTTAATCTTGTCAAGGGGAGATTATTTCAAGTTTTAAAATTTAAGCCCAAAATAAAAAAATTGTAATTTGGTATTTGGAGTTTATTTAGAATTTAGATATTAGGATTTAGGATTTAGGATTTAAAAATATCAGTATTAGGCATTACATAACCAAAACTAAAACATCAGGCATTTTAGGTTTAAACCCCTTGCTTTTCCCTCTGAAATACTGTATAATGATTAGATACATAAATAATCAACTATATGCCTTCAAAATCTCGTAAAATAACGGCTGGTCAACTTGGAGATCTTTTGCAGATGGAATGGGAAAAAGGTAATATTTGCAATGAAGTACGCAGTCTTATTCAGGATGGTATTTTACCCGTTAAGTATTTAAAAGATCAGTTACAATGGACTGTTGAGCGAGACGGTGATGGCCTTAGATTGATTTATGATACAGTCGATGTTCCAGTAGAAAATGATGATGCATCAAATAGCGTGGGGTATAAGCCGATTGATAATAGGGATAGATTTAAGGATGCTGCTTAAATTGTTTCGCATTTCGCATTTCTGATTTCGTCCCGATTTCATCGGGATTATTTGCCAATCAGCATTTTGCATTTACTAACTAATTAGACAGTACAAATACTGATTAACAGATATTGATTAATTAATTATCAGTAAAATGCCAAATACGGAATGTGACTTTTGAATGCGAAATCAGAAATGCGAAATGCGAAATGAAACTATGATTTCCTCAACCCTTTCTTTTTCAGCCTAGCAATCAAATTACTTTCCAGCCTACCTGCTTTGTACATATGAAATATCATCATTAGACCAATGGCTATAATAGGAACTGTCAGGAAGCCTAGGTTGAATTCAAATAGAATGTTCATAACAGCATGGAAGATTGTTGCGAAAAAGGTGCCTTCAATCATTTTTTCTTCACGGTAAACAGTTGAGTGTTTTAGGCTTAGTATCTTTGGAAGCCATTTACTTTTATATGTTTTATCGCTGCCTTCATCTAGCTTAGTGATTGGTTTGGCGAAATGAGCAAGTCCGTAATAATAACCGAATATACCAGATGCCACCAGGTGTATAGGCAGGCTAATTAATGCCCTGTAAAAGATTATATTTACGTCTCCAATAAAAAGGCTATATATAAGTGTCTCAATAAATGCAAAAGCAAGCCCGACCATAATACTTAATGTAATAGCATCATCAATATCCTTTATTTTTTTATCATCTGTTATACGCACCATTAAGTGTTTTACATATTCTTCTATAATTGCCAAGAATAAAATACCCCCCAATGCTGCACTTAACATTGGCATTGAAAAGAAAGACTTAGTTAGAGTTTGCAAATAAATAACTATACCCAAAAGCATACTAACCATCGTAAAACATAATGGCTCATCTTTTATTGCGTTTTTAAAATTGATTAATACTGTATGGCTGAAGAAATTTAATGCAACTGAAACAATTCCGCTTAATATATATAAGAGCAATGAAAGCCCCACTAAATTTAATGTAAATACACCTATACCCAGTAATAATGGAGAGTCTAATATTGGTCTAAATATTGCATGTTCCGCAAGCATTGGCAGAAAACTTTTATATATAAATTTATATGCAAATACCGGTACCATTGCAAAAAATCCGAATATGAAACTTTGTACAATCACCTTGAAAGGTTGCGGATGATAGTCATTTTTGTAGAATATGTATCCCCAAACTAGAGTTGTAATTACCAATAATGTGACATACAATGCAGTTAGCATAATTACTAATTTTTAATTTTTATTTTTAATTTATATTTTGTAAACTAAATATATTCTTTATTATTATATTATAACATATTTTTATTAAAAAAACAATACTATTACTCAATAATAAATAAAAATTATAAACTAAAAAATAAAAACTATTATGAGTAATCGTTTAATAATCACAGGCGGGCGTAAACTACAGGGTCAGATTCGCGTAAGTGGGTCAAAAAACGCTGCACTACCTATTATCGCGGCATCCTTATTAACAGATGAGCCAGTAGTCCTACACAATGTTCCGGACATTGCTGATATTTACACCATGCAGCATATTTTACATTTTATTGGTGTGAAGACTGAATTTTCTGGTAATACACTTAAAATTAATGCAAAAGGGGTGGCAAATGTAGAAATTGAACATGAATTGGTTAGTAAATTACGTGGATCCAGCTTATTTTTAGCACCTTTGCTTGCGCGTAATGGCGAAGTACGATTGGCTTATCCTGGAGGATGTGTGCTCGGAAAGCGCCCAATGGATGCTCATCTGCATGCACTAGAGTCACTTGGGGCTAAGGTTAAGCACGGCAATGATATTTTACATCTTGTATGCGATAAATTAGTCGGCTCGGCATTTACAATGACAGAGGCAAGTGTAACTGCTACGGAAAATGCAATAACTGCTGCGGTACTTGCAGAAGGAAAAACTGTAATTCGCCTTGCTGCATCTGAGCCGCATGTGCAGGATTTATGTGAATTTTTGGTTTCAATGGGTGCTAAAATTACTGGCATCGGCACTCATAAGCTCAAGATTCAGGGAGTTACAAAACTACATGCTACAGAATACCGTATAACACCGGATTATCTGGAGGCAGGCACACTTGTTCTTGCAGCTGCAATAACACACGGCACTGTTGATATTTTAGATGTTAATCCAAATCATCTAGATATTTTTTGGCAGAAATTACGTGAAGTTGGTGTTCATTTTGAACTTGGCGAAGATATGGTGCGTGTTTTACCGTCGAATGGCCTAAAAGCTATTAGATTAAAAACCGCTATTTTTCCAAGTTTTCCAACAGATCTTCAGGCTCCATTTGCTACACTTTTAACTCAAGCCGAAGGTAAAAGTTTTATATTTGAAACTTTATTTGATGGTCGCTTGCAATATCTTTATGAGCTTGAAAAGATGGGCCTTAAGCCAAAAGTTCTCAATCCTTATCAAGCAGAAATAGAAGGTCCTGTTAAGCTAAAAGGCGCATCTGTAAATAGTTGTGACATTCGCGCTGGCGCCGGTATGATACTTGCTGCCTTAGCCGCTGAAGGAGAGACTGAAATCAGCAATATTTATTACATCGATCGCGGTTATGAAAGGTTGGATGAGAAGTTAAATAGTTTAGGGGCAAAAATTGAGAGGGTTAAGTAGTTACAAGATGTTAGAACCCCCTTTGTCATCCCGACTTGTCGGGATCCATACATTAGATTAATGATTATATTACTAATTTACTCATTATCTTATTTGCTGATATTGCGATTATTATTCGCATATTCAGATTATCTGATTATTAGCAAAGAAGTTATAAAGTAATTCATTATTTACATGGATCCCGACAAGTCGGGATGACAAAACAGTGTTAAATACAAAATAATTTACAAATTTCTTTACTTTTTATCTTTTTTATGGTATAATAAAAAGATAATATAATAATTAAATTATTTTTTATGCCTGAAGTTATAGAAGATCATAATTGGCCACATAGACCCGATGACATGGGGAATAGAGGAGCTGGTGGTCGGCGTAAATTACTCGGAAGAGTATTAGATTTGGTTGGACTGAGTAAAAATGAAGAATCATTAGAGCATCTTTCTCCAGAAGATCAATTTATGCGAGAGCTCTATCCAAATGGAATTGATAGCGAGCTTAGTCAGTCATCAGAAATTGGGGATTGTTATTTACTTGCAGCATTCAAAAGCCTTAAAGGTAAGCCGGAGCTGATGAGAGCAATCATAACTAAAACAGTTCATAAATTAGCACCCGGTAAGTGGGAAGTTAATTTCTTGGGACTTGATATTGAGCCGATTGAAGTCACAGATGAAATAATACAATTTTGGCAAAGTCAACATGAAGGAGTTCGGGCTGCAAAGGGAGATATTATTTTAGAGGTTGCGTATGCATCGTTTAGAAGTAGAAAAAAGCGAGGCAGAAAAGGTGTTACCATGGTTAGAGATGAAGATGACAAATTAGCAATTGATGGGGGGGATACTGCTGAGGCGCTTTCTCATTTAATGGGTCCTCTTGCTGTTACATATTCAATTACTATACCTAAATCCGCTGAAGATAATTCAGTCGTTGCAGTTGGAGGAGGTGCAAAATCTGTGGACTTTTTTAATAATGAATTTGACCCGGATGGATATATAGTGGCAGCTGGTACACCCAATGCACCTGATGGAGATAAATCGCATAGGACTGTCGAAGGAGTTAGGATCTACAACAATCATGTCCATTCTGTTGTGGGCTATGACAAGGCAACTAAGATGGTTGAAATAGCTAATCCGCATGATACGTCGAAGACATTTAAGCTACCTCTTTATAAGTTTAATGATGTTTTTGGTACGATTAGGTATATAAAGATTAATCCTCTAGCACAATTACTTTTTTACTTACCAAAAGACGCAAGTCATTCCGATATTGAGCAGGTTATTGATGATATTTTTTTGCAGCATACAGATGTATATGATTTATGTGGAATAAAAAAAGATCACAAATACCTTATAGATTCTCAATTTGATCAATTTATTTCTTTTTACGATGACAATCCTAGATTGCAAACAATTTTATACAATAAATTACTGCCGGCATTAGAACAAGAAGGGATAAAATTGACTCCATTTGGCGTACCGGTAGGCGAAGTAAAACATAGAAGTAAAACCTTTAGATACACAGAGCCATTTAGTATTTATCTTGGAACAACTAAAGCTCACTTAAAAGTTGCCAAATACCAAGGAAGGTTTCATGTAGCCAGCTTTAATGGTAGTACGTGGGAAGGGGTAGGTACATTGTCATCAATTGGCAGAACAATAATAGGCCGGGATGGAAGAAGTGGTATACGCATAGACAAAGAAACAGTTTCATCTGAGCATGTTTTTATAAATGTTAGTGGAAATAAGATTACAGTAATGGATAATAATTCAACCAATGGGACTTATCTTGGGTAGGGGTAAATATATTTCAGAATTCAGATTTCTGATTCGATTCTTCATTCTAGATTCTGGAATTTTCCATTTGCTACCATTAGCCACTTGATATATGATAATGTCTTATTTTTAATGTAATAATGATGAAAAAATGCGTTGGGGCTACAAATCATGATTGTCATGGAATTATTGGTGTTGAGTTTAGCTTGGATGAAGATCCACATGGTGAGGGTGGTGCGGAAATGAGCGAAGAGAATATTTATGGTGGTGATTTGGATCCGATTAGCACTAATTTAAATATGCGCGATAATTGCCCTGAGGCATTAGGAGGAAAAGATGGCATAAAAATACCCCCTATATTTCCAAGTCCATTTGTACAGCATCTTTCGGATTGTAGTACACGAGTTCAATGTAGGGCTTTAATGAGGGATGGAAAATGTGATAGATTAGAAAGTTTGGGCTTAACACCTGAATATATTGTTAAATTGATAACTCAATTGACTGGTAAATGTAGCTATAGGGTTAAGGCTACACCGGAGGGATTTGAGTTATTGCGATCGGAGGTATCTGGGAAATTTATAAGGAATGGAAGACTTATATTTACCAGGTGCTTACTCTTGAAGAATCCTGTAGATTTTGATAATGCTTAATCGTAATAATTTAATCTAAAAAATTATGCCAACATTTACATTAGAATCTCAAGGTGCTGCACTTGGTAATGAATTTATGACTACAGTACAGGAATCATTTAATACTCCAGACTGGATGCGGATTTGCGTTACGATACGTGATCAAGTATTTAAATTGGGGGAAATGGGCCAACCCCACAAAATGATGTTAGCAATAACAGACTTAGAGGCAGGTATCCCTATTCAAGTTGAAATACCATATGATATTAAATTAAAAGATGGATCGGAGTTGGATGTAGCAGCGCTTATGGTAAAACTAGACGTTGCATTGGTTGCAAGGCAGATGGCTGCAGATGCTTTTTTAAAAAAGAGAAGGAAAGCTTGATGGAGGTTTAACTTGAAAATTTAACATTATCTTTTCCTTCTTCCAGATCTTATTTTACGTACCCTAACCGCGTTAGCCCTTGCACATGTCATTGAGCCGGCTTTTCTAGATATACTTATTGGTGGAGGTAGTTGGAGTTTTGTAGCAGTGTATCTTTTTTCACGCAAGGCAGCCATTAGCATATTACGAGCCCTGGTTACTGCTAAGTTTTTCGCCATGGGTTCAGTATCGCCGAAGTCGCATGCTACACCTATTCTGGGGATACCTTTTTTATAGTAAACCCCTTGTCCTCTTGGGAAGTTACCTAGCTGCCTCATTAGATTTGATCTATCTATTAGCATTTGCGTCATTGCATCTTTGCATTTGGGTGGCGCAGGTGGACATTGGGTGGTATTAGTGGCAATTGCGACTCTATCTAATAACATTTGTAGCATTGTAGCAGTATCGTTGGGTGGTTTTTTATCACCTTTATTGTCCTGCATTACACCAAGGACCTCAAGAATTTCGTTAAGTTTTGGCTTAATGCCTGTTGTAATAAGTATTGCGCAATATAGCCCGAATATTGCACCAGCATAAGGCACAGCCCTTCGTAATTTACGCCTTCTTTCTGCATTCCACAAAGAAGAATCTGGTGCATCATCTTGCTCTGGCGATTTTTCTGACATATTACTTTTGTCAAAAATTAAGATCTCATTCTATCAGATAGTACTATTAAGTTAAATAGTAATTTATTATTTTTAATTAATATTTTCTAGGTGCAATATATTTACATTTTGTCGTTTTTTTGATATAATAATAAGATGCGAGAAATGCGTTTCGAGCGTAGCAAAGATGACCAAATGGGAGTCTGTAGCGTAGTGAGAGCAAAATTTTGAAAATCTGTGATATATACCCATGTGTAGATATGCCATGACGAATAATTTATTAAAATTTAGAACAGATTATTCACAATTTTGAGCATTTCCCTTCTGATATAGGTTAACTATACCCTGATGCCAAACACAAAATTTACCACAAAAAAGAAAAATAAATTATGAAACAAGAAATAAAAAAATTATTATCAAGGTTATATTTCCTTACAAGTGAGGAAGTTGATGCAATAAAAAGCAAACTGGATGTATTACCAGAAAAAGGCTTACAAGAGATATTTAAGGTACTTAAAGATGCAGAAAAAAAGCAGGAAGAAATGCTTACTAATCTCAATAAAGCTAATCCGGATTTTAATAAGGAGCTAAGTAATTACTTAAAAACACAATTTTCAGAAGTATCCAAAAGCGTAGAAGCTCACGAGCAAAAAAGTGCCGATAAAATCCTGGAAGGTATTTAATCATGTACAAAAGCTATAAACAATCAGGCAGGTTAATCTTTCGATCCTATGAAGTTAAGTCTATAAAAGTAGATCAGCTTAAATCTATTGAAAATAAGGGGGAAAAACAAAAAAAATTACCAGTTGCAGAGCTGGCAAATCAAAGTAATCAGATCTTAAATAAAAGTGCAGATCAAATAAGTAAGCTACCTCCAAAGTTCCAGTTTGTAATGCATAACAATATTGTAAAATATTTTAATACATCTGCTGATCGTTTTGATACAAATCAGGAAAAGGGATTATCAACTGTGAGCGAAGCTAAGGGCGAAAAAAACGAATTTGCGAAGTATAAAACTGCAATGAAAAGAAAACTGGAGGAAATAATAAAAAAATATGCTCCAAGCAAAGAAGATTTAGAGAAGCAGAAAGAAGCTCAAAAAGATCGGAAAAAAGCAACTGAATCCATGGCAAAGGCAGCAAGCCAAAAACCTGAAGATATACGTTTTGATGCAACTAAATTAAGTACACCAAAAGGAATTGAGGGCGAAGCCAACAAGCTTATTAATAAAAGTAAAGGGTTACAAAAAATTGGCGATGTATTAAATCAAAGCGTAGCTGACTTTCAAAAGGCCTTAACTGCTTTTAATGAGGCCAAAAAAGGCTGGAGTGTCTTTTTAAGGGGGTCTCCATTTACAGATGACCCAGAGACTAAAAGAATGCAAAAAATGCATCAGGATCTGAAAAATACCCTACTTATAAAAATTGGTGAAATCGAGAAGGGTCAAACAGAGGTAAAAGTGTATGGCAAAAAGGTAAACGCAGCCCCGGAAGGATTAAAAGAAAAACAGTTAAAAGCCCGAGAAGAGAATAAAAAGAAAATTGAGGATGCAAAATTAAATCAGCAAAAAAATGCAAAAGCAACTACAAGAAAACGTCAGCAATATAAAAGATTAAAACAGCAACATGAAGACCTTGCAGCACGTAAGGCGGATCTGGATGATTATGAAACAAGTTTACAAGCTCACGCCAGAGATGCCGAGCAAAAAGAGCAAGTAGCTGCCAGTAAAGTAGATACAAAAGGTCAACAATTAGATCAATTTGGTAGTAAATTGGATGGTGCTATACGGATTATTGATGATGCTTTAGCTAAACCAGGTCTTACTGACCATCAAAAACAACAATTACAAAAACACAGAGTAACATTACTAGGGCATAAAATGGTTGCAGAAAGCGGGAGACAGGAGTTGGGTGCTACAAAAGGTAAGCAGGAAGCAGTAGCACAACAAAGATCTGCAGCAACTCAATCTAAGCTGTCATCTGTAAGTGCAGGGCGCTTAAGCCTTGATACTCATATGACAGGTGTAGTAAAGCCAGCTCTTACTACTTTGGATTCTTCTTTGGGGGTATTAAGAAAGGCTGCTAAGGCAAATAGACCGGTGTTAGATCAATTAATGGAAGAAAAAGTAAATATTGACAAAAGCATAGTAGCAATTGATAAAGCAGATGAAGTTGTTTCAGGTACTGTATTAGATGTTAACTTAGACAATCAAAAGCTGGTTGATGGCCTGGAAAAACAAAATAAAGACATAAGAAGCCTTAGTATAGATAGGCCAAATTTATGGGATGCAACTGGGGGATTACTTTTAAATCAAATTGGTACGGGGCTTAATTTAGTATCTGAACATGTATTTGATAATATAGTGAAACTTGTCGATGATTATCCGGGTAAAATTCCTGTAATCGGTACTGCTTTAAGATGGGTAACGCATTCTAGCATTGGGATGCTTTCCGGTGCATTCACTGCAGGTGGAGAATTAGTTAGTGGCATTGCACAATTAATTGGCAGCCCTATCGAAACAGCAAAAGGATTAGCTGCACTGGCGCCATGGCGTGAAAATGCAGGCACTGCATGGAAAGAGATGGGTAAAGCTATATTCGCTGTTGATGAATTTCAAAAGGGCAAATATGGTAAGGGTGTCGGTAAAATTGCTGCCAACATTGTAATGACAATAATGGGAGGTGGTGCTGTAAGCAATGGTGTGAGGGCGGGAACTTTGGCAGGAAGGGTTGCTGCCCGAGGTGCAATAAAGGCTGGAAGCTGGCAGATAACAGCTGTTGCAAAAGGTGTTGCAACAGGGATTGGCACAGGTTCAGTTGAGGTCGCTAAGGAGTTGGCATTAATAGCGCCAAAAGTTGCTAAAGGAGCCGTTGGTATATTAAAAGCTCCTATAACACTATATAGCAGATTAAAAATGGGTAAACTGGGTAGGCTTGATGCGGATATTACCAAACATGGAAAGCAATTAAGCGAAGCTACTGATGCTTCAAGAACCGCAAAATTAAGCAACGGAACTGAACTGCATAAAATTGATCAGTTGAAAGGGTTGAATTATGATCAACTGAAGGCATTAAAACCAAAGGACTTAGCCGATATGGGTATCACAAAACCTAAAGATGTTATTACTTTTATGAAGTATAGGAAGGCTGTTCAAGTAATGGAGAAAGCAAAAAGTATGGTTAAGACTATGAAAATGAATAGGACTGCAGCTAGGGCTCAACAGGCTGTGGATGATGCTGATGTTGCACTTGGATCGGCGCAGCAGAGAGGGGAGGCATTATTTAGGGATAAGCGTACTGAGAGACCTGATTTAGGTGGTAGATTTAGAGATCAATTGGCTACAAGAAAGTCATTTAGAAAAAGAAAAAAAGTCAAACATCCGGATGCGGAAAGAGGTTCATCGCAAAAAACTGCCAAGAAAGAGACATCCTCCACCCCTTCCGTTGAAGCTCGACCTAAGGTAAAGGCAGAAACTCAAGGGCGCACAATATTTGATTTACCAAAGGATGCAAAAGGCCAAATTGGTAAATTACTCAGGTCAAAAGCAAAAGGAGTTTTATCTGATTTGCATCTATTGCTTACAAAAATTGATAATCCCAGAGCACTTCAAAACATTTTAACAAAAAAACATAAGCTTACTGATCTTGAGGCACAGCAGATAATAGATATTCTTATAGAAAATAAAAAAAGGATTGTTGAAAAAAAGGTTCCTGCTAAAAAACCAAAAGCAAAGAAAGCACCAGAGATTTATGAGGCTACACAATTTGATTCATTGCTGCAGGACAATAATATGACATTTGATACATTAGCTAAGGGTAAAAGTAAAGAGGCATTGAGGCGTGATCCAACTGTTGATTGCCTTGATGTTAATTCAGATCGTTTTGATCACCACCATAGAGCAGGAGAAGATGTAAGTGCTACTGATTTAGTTGTGCAGCAAAGGGCGGAAATTTTATCAAGTCGGGGTCGTATTAGGCAAATTGTTTCACATAAAAGTGCTGATGCAGATAGTATTGCATCAACATCTTTATATTTATTAATTCGAGACGGTAAAATTACTGGCACTGAATCTGCAGTCCGTAGATTGGTTAGACATGTGAATGCTGCTGATTTAGGAAAGTGGAAACAGATGAGTTTTGATACTCCTGATTTATCTTATTTAATTGGCAGGATCAAAGAGCAGTTCCCAGGTCAAAATGCAATGCATTACAGAATAGGATTTGAGATAATAAGGCGTATTATTGCCAGACATTTGGATCCTTCAAATTTAAAATACAGTGATTTTAGCGATATAATCCTTAGAAAAGGAAAGAAAAAAACATTCTCTTTGGGCGAATCGATTAAAGGGCATCGAAAATTACGCCAGAAACAAGTTGATAAATTTAAAAGAGTGGAAGCTGAGGGCGCTTTCGATTTACCTGGTGGAGGAAGGGGTATACGTTTAGATGGGGTAAAGAGCATTGATAACATGGAGATATATGCAAGAGGATATGATGTTATTTTTACTGGAGAGTCCGTATTTTTTAAACCAGAGTTTGCTACTCGCAGAAGAACTCTTGAGCTTCATAGAAGATTAGAAATTGAAGAAAGCAAAATAAGACGAGAAATGGCTGCTGAAAATCCTGAAAAATATAATAATCCGGAATTCCTAAGAACAGAAACAGTTAGACCAGGGTACGAAGGCCGTTCTGCTGAAACAGGTGGCAATTCTAATCCATGGCATCATGAAGCTGACTATAGTTATATTGTTCAGCCGGGAAAATCCGAATGGGGGAGGTCACAAATTCCACAAGCCAGAATTGCAGAAATTATTATGAGCACTTTACAAACTACACAATAACCTTTTTAATTATGACAGTTAATTCAAAAAATATGTCAGATCAAAGAAATAAAGATTATTTTCCAATAGACAAAAGTCAATGTACACCTGAAGAATCAGGAGGGATTGATGAAAAAAAGAAATTAATATTGGAAATTGGTCATACAATTTTAAGAGAAAAACTTGAGCAACATTCTGCCGAGGAGCAGCTTAGGCTAATCCAATTCGATGATGAATTGCATAGTAGAGTTGAGGATCATATAGCTACTATTCAGGATTTAACAAAGCAGTTAAAAGAAGCTTATGAAGCCTTCATAACAGTAGGTGGAAATTCAGATGAATTAGCAAAGCTTTTTGATGATTTTGAAACTAGTGGTATTCCTATTAAGGAAGAGGAAATGTTTGATGCAGATGAGGGTTGAAACTTTATGGCACCTTGAAACAAAGTTTAGGATGACAAGGGGATTTTAGTGTTATAGAATAAATATCGAATCTTAATCCTATATTCTATGCACTCCCAAATAGAAAAGTTAAAATCCGAAATGTTTGCGGATTTAAAAAAAGCAGTAAGTGAACAGGAAATAAAAGATGTTGAAGTTAAATATTTTGGCAGAAAGGGCTTATTTAACGACATTATGAAAGGTCTTAAGAATCTTTCTGTTGAAGACAAGCAAACTGTTGGTAAGGCAGCAAATTTAGCTAAAAAAGATTTAGAATCAGCAATTAAAGATCGCTATCTTGAGATAGAAAATGAAAAACTTTCCGCAATTGCGGAGGAGGAATGGATAGATGTAACGGTTCCTGGTAAAAAGCCAGTTGTTGGCCATAGGCATTTAATTTCTAAATTCATAGATGACATTGAGACTATTTTTGCAAAGATGGGTTTTGATTTAGCAGAAGGGCCGGAGGTTGAAAGTGAGCATTATAATTTTGATCAGCTAAATATGCCTGAGGATCATCCATCTCGCGATATGCAGGATACTTTTTGGATCAAGAATGTTAAAAATCATGTTTTACGCACACAAACTTCTCCTGTGCAGATTAGGTATATGGAATCTCACAAGCCACCGATTCGCGTTGTGGTACCTGGGAAGACTTATCGTAAAGATAGTGATGCTACACATTCTCCAATGTTCCATCAGCTCGAGGGTTTGATGATAGATAAAAATATTTCTATGGCTAATTTGAAGGCAATTATGACACATGCGCTTCAGCAGATTTTTGAGGATGATGAAATTCAAACTCGTTTCCGTTTGAGCTATTTTCCATTTGTGGAACCTGGTATGGAAATCGACTGCACTTGTCCTATTTGCCGCGGTAATGGAAAGCTTCCGGATGGCGTGCCATGTCGACTTTGTAAACAGTGCGGATGGCTCGAAATTGCAGGGGCTGGCATGGTTCACCCTAATGTGCTTAAAAATGGCGGAATAGATCCGGAAAAATATACTGGTTTTGCATTTGGCATGGGGCTTGATAGAATGGTTATGATTAAATACAGAATTAATAATTTAAGATTATTTTTTGAGAATGATTTGAGATTTATAACTCAATTTTAACGAATTGTGGTCGAGTAGTGGCTAGAATAGTGGCTAGAATTGTGGACCACGACCCTAGCCACGACCCTAGTTACAACCTGGAACATGAAGAAAATTTTTTTATCATTTATTTGCGGCATTGCATTTACTGCACCAGTAATATTTGCTTCTACCGTAAGTTTCCCGGATGTGAAATCTGGTGATTGGTTTTATACGTATGTAAATCAAATTAAAAATTGGGGTGTTATCAGTGGTAACGATGATGGTACATATGCTCCATCCAGAAATATTAATCGGGCTGAGTTTGCTAAAATAATTTCACTTTACGACAAGCGTGTAGATCAAAAAATTAAATCAGCGATATCCGGCACAGCTATGCCAAGCCAACAATCATCTATGGTTGCCACCAAAAGCAAATTAAAGGGCAAGGTTGGCGATGAATTATATTTGGATGACGTTAAATTTAAGGTAATTAAATATGGTCTGGATGCCAACAAAACTACTAACTATTCAGGCCTGGCCAGTGGTAGATCTTATTATTTTGTGGAATTTCAGATAACAAATAATACAAAAACTGAAATATCTGTTTTTAAAGACAATATGCTTTTAACTGAGTCCGATGGGAAACAGTATACACCTACTTATTTTGAGGGAGGATCTAAAACAAAAGAATACAGAATAAAAAGCGGGGAAAATTATAAGGGTAAACTTTATTATTCTTTTCCAAATACCGGTAAAGTGAGTTATAGACTGTATTATTGGATGAATTCTTATTATGAGGTTGTGTTGAGGAGTGAATAAGTTTATTTTTAATGATGAGGCTTAATTGATTAACGAAATAGTGGCCGAGTGGTAGCTAGAATAGTGGCTAGAATGGTGGTTCTAGGTCCACAACCCTAGCCACAACCCTAGCCACAACCCGAATTAAATATGAAAAAGATAGTAATAGGCTCCGATCATGCGGGCTATCAAATGAAGGAAAGAATTAAAAAGGAACTGGGAGACCAGTATGATTTTGTTGATATGGGCCCGGGCAATGAAGACAGTGTTGATTATCCAGTTTTCGCAGAAAAAGTTGCACAACAGGTCGCGGTAACTCCGGGTAGTCAGGGTGTACTTGTTTGCGGATCAGGAGTTGGGGTTTCTATTGCAGCCAATAAAGTTCATGGCATTCGTGCGGCATTAGCTTACGATAAAAAAGTTGCAGAAATGTCTCGCTTGCACAACGATGCAAATATAATTGCTACCGCAGGTCGTATGGATACAGTGGATGACCCTGTAGATATTGTCCGCACTTTTTTAGAAACAGATTTTTCTGGCGACGAGCGACACAAACGTCGTATTGATGAGATGATGGAGATTGAAAATCATAACTGATTTTCATTTTGGATTTTGCATTTCTGATTTCAGATTCACATTTAGCATTTTACATTTTGTAATCAACTAACTAATTAGCTAGTAAATGCAGAATGCTAACTGGAACATGACAATGCGAAATCTGAGATGCGAAATACGAAATTATGCAAGTATCATTCCGTACAATTAAGCCAAAGATAAAAATAGCTCCATCAATCCTAGGGGCAGATTATGGTGATCTAAATCATCATCTTAAAAAACTGGAACCATTTTCCGATATGTTCCACGTGGATGTGATGGATGGAAATTTTGTGCCAAATCTCTCTATTGGCGCAATGGTTGTTGATAGAATTAAAACTTCGGTGCCATTGGATTGTCATTTAATGATTAATAATCCGGACCAATATATTGAAGGTTTTGCTAAAGCTGGCGCAAAATGGATTACAATACATCAGGAGGCTAGCAAAGACCTTAAAAAAGATATTGAATTTATCCACAGCTTTGGTTGTCTTGCTGGGGTTTCTATTAATCCTGCAACACCTGTAAAAAAGATAGAAAAGGTATTGCCAATGGTAGATCTCGTACTTATAATGTCTGTTGTGCCAGGCTTTGGAGGTCAGAATTTTATGCCGGAAGTCCTTGTAAAAATTAAAGAAATTCGCATGAAATACCCTGACCTCGATATTGCTATCGATGGGGGAATTGATGACAAGACTGCCCCATATGCAAAAAAAGCTGGTGCCAATATATTTGTTGCTGGTTCTTATATCTTAAAGGCTGATGATCCGAAGGCGGCGGCTAAAAAATTGAGGGAATCTGTTAGTTAATTAATTTAGAATGTCTCCAATAAGTAAAGTTGAAACTGGCGAAATGCATGATCCTAATGGGGTCTTGCCTATACTCCGAAGAGGACTTAGTAGTGATGAACTTGCTTCATTAGATATTAATCCGGCATTTTTTTCACGTATCGATGCAGAGAATATTGTTAGCATGATTCGTAGAAAAGCTGGGGAGGTGCCGAGGAATTAAATCAATTTGCATTCAGGTGTACGATTTACAGCAAATGATCCCCCTTTCTCAAGCTTAACCATCCCAACACCATAAATGCGCCTAGTGCGATGGCTAGCCAAAGGAAGGTTGCGGGGAGAAAGTGGAAGGCTATCGCAAGTACGATGCAGCTTATTATGCGTGCAATGCTCAAATGCACCTCGCGGTTTATATGAAAATGAATTGGGTGGATTTTGTTACTATGGCCGAATAGGTATGAATCTGTAAAAGTGCGGTGCATGTTATCGGTAAGGCGATTGAATAGTTCGGTTAACCATATATAAATTACTTTTTGTCATCCCCGATTTAGTCGGAGATCTAGTGATTGGGTGATGGATATATTACCAATATACTAATAGTCTTATTTACCGAATATACGAACAACAGACGCAATATCAGTAAATATGATAATGAGTCAATCAGTGTTATAACCATAATACCTTTACTTAGATTCCTCCCGATGCCATCGGGACGGGAATGACAAAGAGAAAAATAATCCTTCATATAATTATTATTGTTTTTGTAGGAATAATATAATGAGGGGTAATTTCGAGATTCACGGTATGCATTTAATTGATTACAATCTCTTTTTATGTTATAATTAATAGATAATATAATTATAAGATGTTAGCAACACCAATATATAAAAAATCTCATCATAAGTATCATAAAATACAAAGTATTTTGCCTTTGCGTGTAGAGGTATTTCGATCAGTTTTAAATAGGGGTGGTAAACTTCTAAAAAAGTGGCAGAAGAAAGTTAATCTAAAGAAGTCTGTTGATTTAGAGATTGAGTATATAAGAAGGGCAATTGTTAAGGCTCGTATTGTTGCACATGAACAAGCTCGCATTGCTGATATGTTAAAAAGATCAATAAAGCCAAATGCTAAATTTACCAAGTTTAGTCAGTATTTAGATAAAAAATTAAATATTACTAAATTTGATGGCACAGAAGGGATGGAGGAATATTTATGCCTCGAAGATGAGACATCTAAATCAGTTTCAGAGGGTTTTGATATAGCCTTGAATGCATATCTGCGTGAAAATTTTAGAGAATTCATTGCTGATAGCAATATTTCAATAGCCGATAAAAAATACCTCATAGAAAAAGTTGATCTTGCAATTGATTATTTATACCAGCTTAGGATTCGCCCTGTACTTGCACATCGCATTCGTGGATTTGGAGGAAAAAGAAATTTTAATGAAGCAACCAAAGGTGCATTAAAAGATGCATTAAGTCGTCATATATCCGAAATAGAGTTTGATTTAAGGGCTACTAAAGATAAGCATCCAATCATTCATCATAATGCAACTTTAGGTGCTACAGCAGGTCAACCTCACCACATAAAAGATTTAACAGTTAAGGAATTAACAAAAATTAAACTACTAAATGGTGAAAAATTAGCAACATTACGTGATGCTTTTGAGTTGGTAAATAAATATGACAATAAAGTAACAAAAATTCGCATTGAAATTAAAGATTTTGATATTGCAATGATCAATGAAGTATTAGAGCTTATTGATAAATATAATTTTGAACATAGGGTCAAAATTCAATCTTGGTTTTTTCAGGTTCTACAATATATGTATGAAGAAAGATCAGATCTGCAATATATTTTATGCTATTCACCGGTTGTGCGTTTTTTTTCTGATTTTTCTAATCGTATTATAGCCTTGGCCCGTGGGTATGTTAAACGTGGTACATCTATTTTACATCGCCTAAAAAAGAAGAATATAAAAAAACGTTTACACTCATTTGCTAATAAAAAGTGTGTGTATTCAGATGGCGATGAAGTAATGGAGGCAAGTCTTGTTTTTGATGCAGATTTACATTGGAAAGATATGAAAGCAAGAAAGGCAGAGCTTGTAGGCATACATGCGATGAGTTATGGCGGAACGTCATTTGTAAAAAATCCTGAAATGTCTTCAATGACAAGAGTTCTTAAGTATGGAAGCATAAATGTAATGGCAATGGAGAAAGCTTTTTACGGATGGATAAGAAAAATTCCTTTTCTATTTAGAATAGTAAGGGCAGTTCATTTGTTTTTTAGAAAATTTACAAAATTTGATGAATTTGCCAGAGACTGCGAGAGGCACGGAATTGGTATAGATTTATTTGGTCTAAAAAATGAGGAAGAAATGGAATATTACTATAATAGATTCGAAAAAAATGGTTTAAAACTTGGTACGGTTTGTTGCAGTAGTAAAGAGGGTGTGCCTGTTTTGGAACTTTAAAGCTTATTTGGTTCTAATGGATCGGGTAACATAAAATATACAGGTGCACAAAAAATGGGGGTCCCCAGAAAATGTGAAAGGACCCTGATCGAAGTCGAAGGGGACTGTATTTTCTGGGGTAGGGGTTCCAAATTGTGGCGTAACCTGAAGAAGTCCTGAGTTCATCGAAGGAATTCGTAATATGAAGCCCAATTTGGGGATGTGGTGCGCCTAGCAGGAATCGAACCTGCGACCTCCCGGACCGCAACCGGACGCTCTATCCACTGAGCTACAGGCGCTAATTTATTTGCTCCAGCTTACACAAATGTCTTCGTAAACTTCGTCATTTGTTTCAACTTACGCAAATTGTTTACCCCACGAAATTCGCTCACTACGCTCGCTTCACATTTCGCGGGGTCCCCATTTTTTTGGGTGCTGCAGTTTACGTAAACGACTTCGTAAGCTACGTCGTTTACTTCAACTGTCGTGGGTCCCGCCTTTCTTCAGCGGGTTGGAAAATTCAAAAGCCCAGTCATTTTAGTACAAATTAGTATTAATAGGCAAATATAATTTTCCTTGCATTTTTTATAAAGTATATGGCATATTACAATCTAAATTTTAAAATTAACCAAAATAAATTATGATGTATCCATCTTACAATAGTAATCCGCATCCAGCTTCTCCCCCAAATGATGAGCCGTCAGCTACAAGCATAATAGTCAGTTTAGATATATGTGAGGTGGGATATAATGTAGATATTAGAAATGCAGTATCTAAGGCTCTTCGTGGTGATCCAGAAGGTGCATTAAAGGATTTTAATAAATTAGACCTATCAAAATATGAGGGATCAAGTCGTTTTGGAAAATTTTATAGATTAGAAGATTGTGTAGAAAAAGTAAGGGAATATTTAGAAAGTTTAGTGTAAGAATATATTAAATTAAATATAATTTTTATTTGAAATAATAATTTCTCTTTCGCTTTTTTGATGGATTCTTTAAAATAGTCTCAGGTGCGAGTCTTAATTGGTAAATTGGTTAGCCTTGAGACTTGATCCCGACTTATCGGGAGCACTTGAGACTTAATTTTAAAAGAATGATCTCCTTCCACAACGTAACAAAATCATATAGCAGACATACGGTTTTAGATAATGTAAATTTTGAAATTCATCCAAATGAATTGGTGGTTTTAAATGGTGCGTCCGGGGCTGGTAAGTCAACTGTAGTCGCGCTTATGATGGGTTCGGAGAAGCCAGATAGCGGAACTATTGAAGTTGATGATGTAGTGGTGAATGAAATGGATCAAAAAACCCTTCAATTCTATCGTCGTAAATTAGGTGTTGTATATCAGGATTATAAATTACTTCCCAAAAAAACTGTTTTTGAAAATGTCGCATTCGCAATGGAGGTTTGCGAAGAGCCAATGGATGTAATTCAACAACGCGTACCAGAAGTATTAAGTAAGGTTGGTTTATTTGCATTTAAGAATAGGTTTCCAAGTCAACTTTCCGGAGGAGAAAGACAGCGTCTTGCAATTGCCAGAGCTTTGGTTCATAATCCGCGCCTGCTGATCGCCGATGAACCTACAGGTAATCTTGATGAAGAAAATGTACGTGGAATTATTGATTTATTTAAAAAGCTTCATGAAGAAGGTGCCACTATTCTTTTAACTACACATGACCCTCTTATTCATGGGTTATTGGCATGCAGAACTCTTAATGTTAAGAATGGACACATTAACTAAATTTCGCATTTCGTATTTCTGATTTCGCAATCAAATTTGGCATTCTTCATTTGGCATTTTATTTGATTAATTAGCTGGTAAATGCAAAATGCTAATTAGAAAATGACAATGCAAAATCTGAGATGCGAGATGCGAAATGAAAATTTTATTCCATAAAATTTTATAAATGACAACCTACAAAGACTCCGGAGTAGATATCGAACTTGGTGATCATTGTTCAAAAGTAGCCTATGAAGCAGCGCAGGCAACCTTTGCCGGGCGTAAAGGCATGATCGGAGAACCAGTATCCGACGAAGGCGGGTTTACCGGCATGATGGATATGGGTGATTTTTATTTAATTCAAAATGATGATGGAGTGGGTACTAAAATTGAAGTAGCGGAAAAGATGCGCAAATTCGATACAATGGGTTACGATTTAATCGCCATGGTAGCCGATGATGGCATTTGTGTTGGTGCAGAAATTTTTTCTATAACAAATACTCTCGATTGCCCATCTCTCGACAAGGAAATAGTGGATGGGCTTATGGAGGGTTTAAAAAAGGCTGCCTTGGAACAGAAGATCGTGATACCCGGTGGTGAATTAGCTGAACTCGGGGGGATGTTGAATGGTGCTGTGTGGAATGCAACTGCTGTTGGCATTGTTGAAAAAGATAAAATCATAACAGGTTCTGAGGTTCAGGAAGGGGATGCAGTTATTGTACTACGATCGGCCGGGATTCGATCCAATGGCCTAAGCCTTGCACGTATGATTTTAAAAAATAAATTTGGTGATGATTGGGTTCATCAGGATTATGGTAATGGCAGGTTGTGGGGCGATGTTATTTTAACTCCTTCAAAAATTTATCATCGTGCAGTTCTTAATATCATTGGCGGTTATAAACAGGAACGAAAGGTAAATATAAAAGGCATTGTCCATAATACAGGAGGGGGGATTAAAGGAAATCTTCCACGGCTTTTAAAAAAGAAAGGCCTTGGTGCTGATTTAACAGATTTACCAGAGCCACATGAATTTATGAAGAAATTGCAGGAGCTTGGCAACGTCACGAACGAAGAAGCTTACAAAACCTGGAATATGGGTGTGGGGATGATGATGATTGTCGACCCATCTGATGTCGACCTAGTCATTTCGTCTTTGAATGACGAGGGGATTGATGCGGTTGTGGCAGGCAAAGTTACATCCGGCACTGATATTAAATTTTAATTTCTTAATTACTCGATTACACAATTTCTCGATTAATCGAGCAATTAAAATTATTTGCATTCGCTTTTTTGTCGTGATATATAAACATCCTGATTAGATTTGTGAAGTTAGATTTTATTATTTTGTATTAACGTGAATATTTTGTATGAAACATCGTAGTATTGAACGCAAACGTCTCCGGTTATCCGGATACGATTATTCATCGGATGGATATTATTTTATTACGGTTTGTACACAAAATCGTGCATGTTTTTTTGGGAATGTGAAAAATGGAATAATGGGATTAAATGACATTGGTTGTATTATTGCAAAATCTTGGCAGGATATTCCCAATCATTTTTGCGATGTACAATTGTATGATTGGGTTGTAATGCCAAATCATTTTCATGGGGTCATGGTTTTGGAACAACAATTTAACCATGATACGGTTGTTATTGGTATCCGTAAAACGGTAGGGGACGCAGATCTGCGTCCCCTACATTTGCAAATACAACAAAAAAACCGATGCGATCGTTCAAAAATGTTATTGCCAAAAATAATACATGGATTCAAATCATCTGTAACACGGATAATTAACAAATTAAACCCCCACACAGGATTCCAATGGCAACGATCATATTACGATCACATAATACGAAATGATAAATCGTTAGGTCATATATGTAATTACATATATGACAATCCATTCAAGTGGGAATTGGATGTTGAAAATGCAATAAATAATTTTTCCAAATCTGAAATTAAAAAACATTATGACAGTTTATTTGAATAATTTTTAAACCATGAATACCGACCAACACATTTACCTATGGGCCCAATTGGGCATATTAAATTTTAAACAATATAAAATAGTTAAAAAGAAATTTGGCAGCCTTGAGCGTGCCTGGAGGGATATCAATACTCCATTTTTACAGAAGCTTGGTTTTGGTTTAGAAAAATCCGAGCGTGTTCTCAAAATTCGAAAAATGATGGATTTTCATCAATTGACAGATCGCATTAACCGCCTAAAGGTACACATTTTATGTATAGATGATGATGAATATCCAGCTAATTTACGCGCCATACCAGATCCTCCAGTTTTTTTATTTGTGCGAGGTAAATTACCACTGCTTCATAAATCACTCGGGGTTGTGGGTACGCGTAAAATTACAGATTATGGCCGCTTAATGACTGAAAAATTTGTATCAGATCTTGTCCGTAATGATTTTGTGATCATTAGTGGTCTCGCGCTTGGTGTGGATGCATGTGCTCATACTATGACATTAAAAAATAATGGCATTACAATTGCTGTGCTTGGGTCTGGCGTAGATCATATCTACCCGCGTACTAATATTAACTTAGCCCAAAAAATACTTAATAGTGGTGGGGCAATTATTTCTGAATATCCACTAGGTACGCCAGCCAGCAAGCATCATTTCCCACTGCGTAATCGTATTATTTCAGGGCTTTCCAAGGGCGCACTTATTATTGAAGGCGGAGCAAAGTCAGGAGCCCTCATAACTGCACGCTATGCATTGGAACAGAGTAGAGAGGTTTTTGCCATCCCAAATAATATTACAAAAGTTGGCTTAAGCGGCACAAATAAGCTTATCCGATGTTGTGAAGCAAAGCTTGTTGAAAACATCAACCATATTCTAGAAGATTTTAAAATGCAGCCAGCCAATTTTAAAAAGCCCATTTTTTTCTCATCTTCCGAATCCGAATTAATTGAACGCATTGCCGATTGCGGCAAAAGTATCGACGAATTGGTTATGGAAACCCACTATAATGTTGCAAAGCTTTCAGAGGTTTTTATTAATTTACAATTAAAAGGCGTGGTAAGGGAGGTGAATAGGAAGTGGGTTATTATATAGACTTCCAGACTTCCAAATTTGCCAAATGTACTTTTTACAAAGACGTCCAAATCTCAAACCCCTAAACGTACAAACAAATGTACAAATCTACAAACATTACAAACTAACAGACCTTATTCTAATTAATTAAATAGTAGTAGTTTGTAAGTTTGGATATCTGGATATCTGGACGTTTTTCAACTAAAACCCAAACAACAACGAAGCTAGTTCGTCCACACTCTTAAAGGTTTCAGGCTTGGTAATTTTACTACCTTTATTTATATCACTAACTTTACTTATATAGCTAAGCTCAAAGTTGGATAATGCAGATAAATTTTTAAGTGTAAAATTAAGATTAGTATTATCTACAATTTTATTTTTTCTATCCACCTTATATCTTCCAGATAAATCAAACTTATTAAAACTTTTTCGCATTTCAGCAAGTTCGCTTTGGGTTAGGTCACCATCTAATACAGCAGCTATTTTTACAATAAAATTCATAACACGTTCTTTGTGTACAAAGAAAGAATAATATCCCTTATAGGTTCCACTTTCTACAGCTCTTTTGCTAAAGAATTGTGTTTTAAAGAATTCATCTACTAACTTTTTAAGCTTTACTGCTTGATCTTTTGTAATCCCACCATTTTTTTCTTCTTCCGACACCATATCTTTTAATAAATCTTTATATAATCTAGCGACTCCTTTCTTTTTAAGATCATCCATTAATTTTTTTTGATCTTTATATACCTGGCTTCCTCCTGGTAAAGAATTAAGGTAGCTTTCCGGAATATAAATCCACTGTCCTTTTAGCGGATTTATCATAGTATCAACTTGCTTTTTAAAACTGTTATAATCTTTTTCATCTTTTTTAGGTATTCCTTTTGCGGAAAAATTCACATCATCTATACGTGCGTAAAAACCATCGCTAATCATATATTTAATTTGCCCCCTAATATTTACTATTAAGGAATCAAAATATTTTGTATCTCCAGTCATATTAAAATTAACATTCCCATTAAAATTAATGTGGGCGTTATTTTCATATGGCTTACTGTTATATATATTCCCATTAAAATCTAGGCGATAATTCCCAATTACTTCATCGGCTGTTTTAGATCCGGTCGTGGTAGGAACTTTGAATTGAAATTTTCCTGATATACCCTGATTTACTTTATAACTTTGTAATTTTTGTAGATTTTCAGTTGATTCAATAAATGTCATTAATACCGGATCCTTAACGCTATTTAATATATCTCCTAGAAATCTACTTCCGGACATACTATAAGCACCGAAAAGTATAATTAATGCCAAAATACCACCTGCAACATATTTAGGCAGGTTATTTTCTTTATGAAATAATTTAAACATAATTGTGTGGATAAAATGATATCGATGTATTTATAGCATATAATTGAGGTGTGGTATAGTGGTTTCCAAATAGTTAACAGATAATTAACAGATGGTTAACAAGTGGTTAACAGATAGGATGTAGGATGTAGGCCTGTAGGATGTAGGATTGTTAT
>CAYWJA010000014.1:0-39035 GCA_964458485.1 uncultured Candidatus Peribacteria bacterium
CACCAATAGTCACCCGCGCCTCATCCAAAATGCGGAGAATATGATTAATATTCCATGAATTTACATGAAAACCAATATACTTATATTTATCTGCATTTGTATTAATCCATTGTCCTAATTCCTCTGGTCCACTTGTTGATTCACTACGTCCGGTTGTATCAATAACTTGGCTAGTATGACCTTTTTTATTTAGATACGATGCAATCCTGTTTAGTCCCAAATGATTTTCAGGAGGAGCAAAAACACCCATCTCATTTTTCGAGAAGTCTGGATTTATAAGCAGGATATCTGCACTGTCCGATGTTGGAGTTGACTGAAACATAAAACAAATGGTTTATTTTTGTCATCTCGACCAACGCAGAGAGATCCCTTGTTTCAACTGTAAATCTAAGGGATTCCTCCATGTCAGTCGGAATGACAAAATTATATTCCTGATCCCCTTACAAGAATACCTCAAAAACCCTCTTAAATAAACATACTAAAAATATAATTATTTTTTAGCTAATAATTGTTCAGCCTTAGCCACTAACACTCTATTATCAAAAGGCTTATCCATTTCATGCAGGTCTTTTTGTGATAAGGTTTCATCTTCTACTAGCCTACCTGGATATAGCTCGTGATCCGGATCTCCAACAGTTATAAAAATAGTTGGTATACTAATACCCTCCTCTACCAATATCCTTACCAGTTGTAACCCATCCATTTCAGGCATCATTACATCAGTTACCATTAATCTAATTTCCCGGACGGCCCTTATTATATCCAATGCCTCTTGACCATTTGCAGCCTGTAATACGCCATACCCCTTTCCTTTAAAAACTTCTTTTAAACACATAGTAATATCACCTTCATCATCTACTATGAGTATCTGTGTAGGTTTTTCAACAGTAACAATAGGCATTCTTTTTGTAATTTTACCATCTTCCGCTATTTCAACATTTATTGCCCTAATAGCTTCTTCTAATTCCTCCATCGTCTGGAAACGCATACCTGGATCTTTTTCCAGGCACCGCATAACTATAGCTACTATTTTATCGGCATCATCAACATCAGCATCAGGATTTACTTCTGTAATTGCTTTAGGCTGCTCTTTTATGTGGGCAGTTAGCATTTGAGCTGTTGAAGGGAAATCTTCTTCATTAAATGGAAGTTGACCCCCTAAAAGTTCATACATAATTACACCCGATGAATATATATCAGTTCTATGGTCGACTTTTTTACCACTAGCCTGCTCTGGTGACATATATGCAGGAGTGCCACAAACAACATGCTCTTGTGTTAAGCGATCTTTAGCATTCATATCTTTAGCAATTCCAAAATCTAATATTTTTACTTGCTCACTTCCGTCACTTTTCTTTATTAAAAAAATATTTTCAGGTTTTAAATCTCTATGTACTATGCCAATATTATGTGTAGCCTGTATTGCATTACAAATTTGCAATATAATTTTTTTTGTTCGCTTCCATGTAAAAGTTTCTGAATCCAATGTGATATCGTTTAATGCACCAGAGAGGCTTATTCCTTTTAAATCTTCCATTACAAAAAATAATCTCCCACCTTCTGTTGTACCTCTGTTGTGAATGTCAACAATATAATCATTTTTAAGAGTAGAAAGAGCATCTATTTCTCTTTCAAAACGTTTCCTGTGCGTTTTATCTTTAGAAAAATTTGCACGTAAAATTTTAATAGCTACGCTTTTTTTCCCTTCAAGGTTTAAATCTACAGCCCTATGGACTTTCCCCATACCACCTGAGCCAAGAGTTTCTGTAATTCGGTATCTATTATCAATAACTTGTCCCTCCACCTCTTCTTGTTGTTGGGCTCTGAGATTTTCTGTCTGGTCTGTATTCTCAGGATCATCTGCTTCTGCAGCAGGCAGATCTTCTGCACCTACTTGTTGTTGACCCCTTAAGTTTTCTGTTTCATCTGGATCATCAAAATCATCCGTTCCTACAAGAGACGGATCTACCACGAGACCCGTGTCTGCGGTAGGATCTACAGGAGGGTCAGCAGGTTCTATTAATTCTTCCGGCATTACAGAAAAATCTTCAGTTCTAACTTCTCTAGTTACTGCACTATGAACATCAGGCTCTTCGGCAACTATTACTACTTCATCATCTTTTGGTGTATCGGGCTTTTTGATCATTTATTTGGTTGTTATTATAATCCCATTATCATAAAAACAAGGAGGGATGCTATACATAGGAGATTATTTTATAACAAAAGATAATAAGAGTAAATATAACTTTTATTATTTAAATAAATGCCAAATAACACTATACCGCTTCAGATTCTGGAATCTTTATAGTCAATACTCTATCAATCGCCGATTTTACTTCTTGTGCTGTAGTTGGCTTTTGAAAGTAATTAAGCTCTTCCAATATTTCATCACTTAACAATTCATCTAATTCTTCACGCTCATTACCAGTAAGAAATGCAATTATTAAATTTTCCCTCACATCTGGCGCAATTTTTCTTACCAGTTCGGCACCACTAATACCAGGTGGCATACTTACATCAGTAAGAAGGACATCAAATTTAGCACCATTTTTAGACAATAATTCCAGAGCTTTATCGCCAGTAGATACATCTGTTACATCATAATCTGTACTAAATACCAAGGTTAATAATCCTCGTAAATCATTATCATCTTCAGCTATTAAGATTTTAGTTTTGGAGGGCTCATTCATAAGTGTAATATTTAAGGATTAAGAGAATAAATATATTTCAATTATTTGATATTGTCAAATATTATTTTTATTATATTATATAAAATTACTTGACAAATTAATTATTTTTTGTTATAATATTTCCCTTTTTAACTAAATTATACAAAATTATATGAAAAGAGCAGAATTTCCTACCTCCAGAGAAAGTGTATCAGCAATTATTGATAGCTGCTTTATGGACGGTAAATTAATAAGAAATGCTAAAAGTTTACCAAAAGAACAAAGGAAAGCCCTTAGGCAATGGGTTGCTTCATTCGATAGCTCAAATGCAGTTAAATCTGAAAAATATGATACATATTTAAAAGCCAGGAAAATTCTTGGTATGAGGTTTTTTGTAAAAAGAGGCACTGAAGAACCAGTAGGAGTTGATCCTGCAGATATATTTATTTATGACGAAAAAGTAAATCTATTACACGGTACAAGAGAATTAACAGCATATGTTGTGCTAGGTGACGCTGTTGTAAGAGCTAATGGGGAGCTTGGTGTCACTGCACGTTATTTATCTGAAGTTGCCTGCGCAGTTTCAGATACTGGTGAAGTTGCCAGAATTACAATGGGATTCAGAAGGAAGGTTGCACGGATTATGACAGAAGCTAGGCAAAAATATAACGAAGAAGATGGCTATCTACCATTATTTGAAGACGAAGAAAGGATACTTCCAACAGCAAAAGCAGCTAAAAACACTTTTGTACCATTTGAACCAGATAAACCGGAACAAGAGGAGTGGGAATTTGGTGACCATGGTGATTTTTATGACGATGAGGCTATGGAGCCAGATCCTTTTAATGAGCCAAATATACCAGATGAGTTTGATTATCGTTTTAGGGAATTGATGGGGGAGGAGCAAGATCAGGAAGAGTTTTTAGAGGCTTAATAAACAGTTGCAAGATAGCATTTTTCACAATAAATTTTTTCCTTCCTATCTAGCGCATAAGTTGTACGGATAGCTGCTTCACACTTCACACATTTGCGATCATAAAGCTTGCGAGGATTGCGCAGATTCAGGCGTTCTCTATGTCGGCAATCCGGACATTTTTTTGGTATAGGCAATTTTTGATCGCGGTAAAATTTAAGTTCCTGAGAAATAATTTTATAATTTTTACCACATTCATTGCAGGCAAGAATTTCTTTCATTATATTGTCTTTTACTTCAATGATATTTTGCGGAATTTCTGCCATCTGTGGTAAATATTCTTTTTTATCTTTTTCTTTCCATTTATAACCCTTTGTAACTGCTTCCTCTTTTGTAAGTGGAAAATATTCCTGCGCTACAGTTTCGTTATATGCGAAAGGGGAATGGCCGATTGGAAAAAATTCACCCCACTCATTGGTGGACTTCATATGTTCGATAATTTTTTCTTTCATTTTTTCATAATCCTCTTTTGAATACTCCTTATTAAGAATGCAATAATTTTTATTAAAAATTCCATCACATCCGAATAAATATTTAGAGTTTATGCTGTATTCAGAGTAAAAAACTTCGTACGAATGCCTCGAAAAAGTAGAATAATAAGTATTTTTAGCGCCGTACATCCCCAGATATTCATAGCAAAGCTCATTTTCTTCTGTGTAATTATTGTCATAGCAATCTTTCAAATCCACAACCTGCATGCAATAAGCACAATCTTCGCACCGATCCACATAAAATGAATTAAAAGTGTTTTTGCAATTATAAACATGAGTACCACTAACATTTTGTGTATTACTATTCGGCATAAAGTGATGTGGGATCGTCATTTTTACTTCTTCTAATTTCTTTTTTACACCTTGCATTTGATTGGGGTTGCAAAAGTCGATTTGAGATTTTATTTTTTCATAATCCTCTTTTGAGTATTCCTTATTTTCTATGTGATATTTTTTATTTCTAAGACCACAGCACGCAATACATTCACTACATCCGTGCATGTCATAGCAAAATAAAAGATGATCGCAGTGGTAACAATCCTGGCAGTACATACAGTTATATAGCTTGCGAGAATCTGTGCATTCGTAACAAAGTTCACATTCTCTTGTAACCAAGTTATCGACACAATTTTTGGAATAATAGGCGGATCCATACATGCAATCTTCAGAATAGACCGCACCGAATGTTAAATAGCAATTTTTACAATCCCCTAAAAAATTACAATAATCACAATTGTCGTCGCTACTCGCCAAATAGACACTTATACGAGGCACCTTAGCCTGCAGCTCTGCAAATTGATCAAAAAATGGTCTGTTAAAATCAAATTCCTGAGCATATTCAGTCCCATGCCAATCTCCATCCCACCAGCATTTTGGGCAATAAACAGGGAAAGGCTTATCATCAGAATACATGGAAAGCACTCCCTTGTTACACATATCACATTCTCCTTTGTGTAGATTTCGTTCATTTCGAATAGCATATCGGCGTTGCTGACGGCATGTAGGGCAAAAAGTCGGCGCAGGCACTTTTATGCGATCGTAATATTTTTGATCACGATCGGTTATTGTAAATTGTTCGGGGCAGTTTGTGCAGTGTTTGGTTGCCATAATATTCGCCATTATTTATTCATTATTTATTATTGCTTATCCATTATTATTCAGCAAGTGTCGATTAATTAAGGAGCTTTTAATTGTGGCAAATTCGCCATAATTTAAATTAATTATAGTAAACATTTGTTCACTTAACAATACATTTTCCTTGATTTTTTCTATATTGTAATATATAATATAATTAATTACATATTTTATTACATACTTAAATACATGTTTATTCCAAATACAGCAGGTGTTTCAGATCTTCAAAGAAAGGGCAAAGAAGTTCTTGAGCCTATAAAAAATAATGAAGAAGATGTTGTGCTCTTAAGTGACAGAAGCCATGTTTTTGGCGCTATTGTAAATATCGAACATTACAAAGAACTTCTTAAATTAGCTACACAGCAAGAAAATGATTTCTGGCTTTCTGTAACTGAAAAAACCTTTGATTTCTGGGATCATCCTAGCAACGATGCATATGAAAAATGTATATAAATACAAAAAAGGAGATATAGTTTTTATAAAATATCCTTTTACAAATTTGGTTGAATTTAAAGTGCGACCTGCACTGGTTTTACGTAATCCTGATGATAAAGATGTAATTTTATTGCCAATCTCTACCAGGATTAACCTCAATGAACAGGATCTGATAATCAAAAACAACTACTACAAAGGTAAGCCTTTACCTGTTAAGTCAGCAATACGCATCGGCAAAATAGCAACAATACAAACCGATCTGATTGTTAAAAAATATACTAAACTAAAAAAGGAATTTTTTAAGGAAGTACAAAAAAGATTGATGGATTATTTGTTTGGGTAGAGCTTATAGAAAGGGAGAGTTATGGGTTGTATGCCACTATCACTTAGAATTATACCAACATCAGGTACTTTAGTTTTAAACAATATTTTTTTATTTTGTAAAATCTATTGACAAATAGTTTTTTTTATATATACTTATACTCTATAAATTAAATTTAAATTTTATTATTATGAGTGAAGTAGAAATCCCTAAAGGAGTAACAGCTGAACAACTTCTTGCAGCCCTTGAAGAAAGAAAGAGTGCAGGTCAGCTTCCTTATAGCCTTAATGAAAGAATAGTAGCTTTGTCCGAAAATGACGTTAGGCCTGGCATAGAGCAAACTCTTGCCGATGCAGATGAATCTATCACTGCTGATCAGCCAGATGAACCTGCTGAAAGACCTAAGCTCTCACCTGAAAGTGCGGAAGCTCAGGCTTTATTGTCAACACTCGAAACCCGTCTTACTAAAAATCCCCAAGGTTATAAACGCCCCGAAGGTGTTGATTTCGCCGAAGTCAAAGCCGCTTTGGAAGCACGGCCTGATTTGATGTACAGTCTTGCGCAGATGGAAAATTCAGGAGGCGAAGTGGATATCCGTGCTGTCGAAGGAAATGAATTTGTTTTCTGTGATTTTGCAAAGGAAACATCAGAAAAACGTCGTGATCTGGATTATTATCAGGTTGAGAAAATTGCCGAAGACTGGGGTGTGGATGTTCAGTCGGAAGAAGGCTGGCGTGCACTTCAGAAGCTCGGTGTTTTTGATACCGATTCATGGATATGGGTAAAATCCGACGATATTATTGATACCGGTGACGCCCGTCTTGCGGACCGTAATGGTCTCAACCTGCACGTGCTCCCTTTCCTTGCCGGGAACCACGACCCGTTCAGGGGTTGGCGTGCCTCGCTAAGAGTTCCAAAAGCTTAAACTTTGAACTTTAATTTTCTTTGAATTTTAACTTTAAAAATCCTGCCTCGGTCTTGTCGAATGGGCAGGATTTTTTGACTTTTGAAGTATTTGTATTACACTGATTTTAGACGGTGAATAGCAACCTGGTCCGATGTACGTCGGAATAAGGCTACCGTAAGTGTGGTCTTTCATGAAAAGACTTTGAATTAAAAAAGAAGTCTGAAAGAACACCGGAAAGCTTATGAACTCTTAGGATTGAGTGGGGCTTATCCCGAATTGAATCGGGATGAAATAAAGCAAACCAATGCCTGCACTGTCGTTGCGACGGCAGCTGCAGATCGGACAAGTCTCATCACAAAACCGGTAACGCCCGTAATGCGAACCGTAATGGTAACAACCTGAACGTGAACCCTAACAATGCCGGGAACCACAACCCGAACAGGGGTTGGCGTGCCTCGCTAAGGGTTTATTGGCTTTGTGTCAGCACAGTCTATTTTACGGATTTCAGCCACCCGCCCAGCATTCTCCCGATTTCTTCCGTCTGCTCCTGAATCTGAAATATTTTTGTTTCACTGACCAATTTTAATTCAAGAAAAAGCCTGAGTTTCAGCCGTGATACTTCAAGTTTTGCACTTGCCCGAATCAGATAACCGCTTTTTAGTGGTTTTGGTGCATTTTTTGCCATAATCAGGTTTTCCATACATTCCAGTGCGGAATTTTCAAGGCTCATCCCGATTGAATAAAGCCATCGTTTGGTCAGGCTATGATTAACCCCTACAATGCTTTTGTATACTTCATAAATTTTATTGATAATGGGTAATGACATAGACTTGGGATTAAAAAATATTTGGAAAAGCTGGTTTGCTTTTCGTAAGGGTAAAAGAGCGACAGGTAAATTGCATACGTTTCAGTATGATCTTGAGCAAAACCTGAAAAAACTTCATAAAATGCTCAATAACGGCACATACCGTCATGGCGGTTATACTCATTTTACTGTCTGCGATAACAAACGCCGCGAAATTGCGGTTGCCCCGATCCGTGATCGTATTGTCCACCGTCTTGTTTACGATTATCTCGTTCCCGTTTTCGACAGAACCTTCATCTTCGATGCCTGGTCGTGCCGAAAAGGCAAGGGGCTTTTGGCATGTATTGAACGTACACAGATATTTCTCAGAAAGAACCCGCTGGCTTACGTCTGGCGAGCAGACATCAGAAAGTTCTTTGACAGTGTGAATCAGGAAATTCTGCTCAGGCTGGTTTTTCGTACAGTTAAGTGCCTCAAAGCACAATGGCTCATTCGTGAAGTAGTGAGTAGCTTTCAGACAGTTCAGAGAGAGAGCCTTTAGAGGTCTTTCTGGTATGAGACAGGGTATGCCCATCGGTAACCTTACCAGTCAGATATTCGCTAATATCTACCTGAATGAACTGGATCGATTTGTGAAACATGAGCTGAAAGTTAAATATTATCTGCGTTACGGTGATGATTTTATACTGATTCATAATGATTTAAAAGAGTTAACCTGCTTTCGGGGAATCGTCATGCGTTTTCTATCTGATGAACTGAGACTAACCGTAAATCCGAAAAACGACAAGATTCTGAAAGCTCTATACGGATTAAAGTTTTTAGGGAAGCTGATCTGGCCGGGAAATCGGAGGCTGAACAATCGTAATATTCATAGAATACAAAAAAGATTATCTATTCGGAATGCCGGAAGTTATTACGGAATTGCCGGAAAACATGGTTATCATAAATTCAGTAATGAACTTGCATGGCTTATCAAAGAATTACTGTATCCGGAAAATGAATAATGTCTCATCAAAATATTAGAAAAAGAAAGTGGTGTATGTCCTACAACTTGTATTTATGCAAAACACCATAGTCTCTTCTCACCCCCACGCATCCGTCAGAATTTGATTCTGGAGATAAAACGCGTCCTCAACGGTGTTCATGCGCAGGCGGGCTATTTCCTGTGCTATCAGTTTTGTAATCAACAATGTTAGTGAGTCGATATTTTTAGAAAAGCGTTTATAAAGCGGATGATCGCGGTTAATAAAAATAACTCCGCTATCCCACATTACAGGCGCATTATTTTCACCAAATTCTTCTGTCCTGCACACTACGCTGAACGAGCCTATCTGCATACGTCTTGCAACAACTTCTTTGCCAGTCAGGGTTTTTACGCGGACCCTTTTTGATGAACGGTCTTGTTGTTTTTTGGGTTGGTCGGTGGGTTGGGTATCCACATCACCATCCGTGGGACAGGCATGCCTGTCCCCTACAGCATTATCTGACGATTCTGCTGTATCGGCTGGTGTATCCTGATCCAACAATGATTCAATCCGTTCTTCATTGGATGGCTTTTTATCAGCCACAGGTGCCTGGGTTTCTGGTGCGAATTCGGGGTTCTTTTTTAGAGCCTTGCGTATGTGACTTAGGGCGTCTTTTAAAATATTATCCGCCTTTTTTTCCGCGCGTAAATTAACCTGTTTTTTTAGCTTTTTAATAATATCATTTAATTCCTGGCGCATTACACGGTTGAATTCACTGTATTGCGTATTATCCGTAATAAAACGGCTGCGATCACTTGTGATTTTCAGAAAATCAGCATGAATTTTCCCCATGAGCTTATTAGCGCCAAGCTGACTATATTCAAAACCGAATGTTTCACGTTTTATAAAAACTTCATTTACATAACATTCAACCCCTTTTCCGTCGGCCTGTTGGGGAAAATTGGGGATAATTATCTCACCTCTGATTTCACCATATGTGGTCTGCCTTTTTATAGGAAATTTTTTCCCGGGAATAATACGTGCTTCAATTTGTTTTTCATTCAGATAAACATTAAAATTGGAGACCTGAAGCGGAATACGCTCCCTTATAAAACGTTCTATATCAGGTAATGTCAGCTCTTTTTTTAAATTCTCCAATACAATAGTTGTGCCATCCCCGCGCATTGAATTGGACTTTGTAATATGAATAGGAATTTCCCACTCATCAAAAGCTTCCCAGAGGTTTCTGTCGAATGTCAGCTTGGCAGCAAAATTACCTTTTTGAGTTGAAATTGTAAATACATCACATGCCGAAAGAGCTGCAAATTTACCAATACCAAATTCACCTATCCTGGTACGTCCGAATACAGGTGACTTTTTATTAAACTTTTTTTCCTGGGAGCCAATGTTAAAGTACTGCCTAAGCCCGCCTTCATCCATGCCGCTGCCATTATCCTTTATAGTAAGTGTATATGGAGCGAGTGTAATCCATATATGTGTGGCATCAGCATCATAAGCATTACTTACAAGTTCACGTATAAGCTCAAGGCTCTGACTATAAAGCCTTTCGCCTATTACAATCAAATGCGATTTATCAACTGTTACGGCAACTTTTTTGGTTTTGATGAGACTTTTCTGATCCATATAAAATATTGAGGCTTGTTATTTTAACAATATGTTTACAAATATACAATACACATATTGTTTAATCTTTGGTAGCTTTAAAATAGATCAATTTGCCCTGTTAAGCTTTTTAACAGAATTATTTTCCACCAGAGATTTCATCTGAATGATTGCTATTTGATTTAGTTTCGACAATCTTTCATTTTGTGTCAGTTTTTGCCGGATAAATTCTGCATTTAAACTTTCCAGATTTGCCATACACACTAATTGTCTTACATCCGCATAATCCCGAATATTACCTTTTTTGTTGGGATTTGCATCTCTCCACTGCTTGCCAGATAATATATAACCATTAGAACCAGATTCATTTTTAATGTTACGGAATTCAGTAACATTAAAATTTGAATTATGTATTTGTTCCCATAGTCCCATAAATTCAACAGTATATCGTGTACTTAGCCAATGTGAAATTACTAGACCTGTTTTCTCTTTATTTTTGAATTTTGCAATGTCTGTCAATGAAATAAAATCTCCCTCTTCTTGCGAGAAAAAGTTAATATTTATATTTTTAACCATTAATTCCTTTTTCATGTAAAAAATAACTTAAATAATAAAGTATATTAATTATAGTAAACATTTGTTCACTTCACAAGAGATTTTCACACATCCCTACAAAATATTCATGAACCCGCGTATCATCTGTAAGCTCCGGATGGAATGATGTGACGAGCATATTTTTTTGGCGCATCATTACGATCTCACTCTTATATTTAGACAAAACTTCGACACCTCGACTACGCTCGGTGCAGGCATTATCCGACAATTTGTCCAACTTCGGAGCTCTTATAAAAATCCCCTGAAAGCTTTCGATTTTCGAAGTTCGAATTTCGATTTTTAAATTGGCAGCAAAGCTGTCAATTTGTCTTCCATAAGCATTCCTATCCGCAACAATATCCATGACTTCTAAAGTCGGTGGTGGATTTTTACCAACTACCTTTTTAGCCAGCAAAATTGCACCTGTGCATGTACCCCAAACAGGCATACCTTCTTTAATCTGTTTTTTTAATTTATTAAATAATTTAAAACGCCTAAGTAACTTACTTTGAGCTGTACTTTCGCCGCCTGGTAGTATTATTCCGTCTAAATTCTTCATGCCATCTGGTAATCGGACTTCGACAACTTGAACTCCGAGCTTTTCAAGATTTCGCTTGTGTTCGATGACAGAGCCTTGGATTGCTAATATTCCTATATTCATACCGTTTGTCATCCCGCACTTGATGCGGGATCCAGTAACAAAGTAATTGTATTATGTCTCATTTACATATGCTCAGACAATCTGAATTTGCGAATAATGTCGCAATATCAGTAAATTGGATAATTAGCAAAAGAGATATACAATTATAAATTAATCATATGGATCCCGCATCAAGTGCGGGATGACAACGGGGTAATCAGAAATAGCAATTACCATCCCCTCTCTGCCAACTTTACCTCCAAATCCTCAATCTGAAGTGAATCCATAGCAGAACCAAGATTTTCAGACACCTTCGCAAGTATATCTGGTTTATTAAAATTCATTGTTGCATCTACAATTGCTTTTGCCATTTTTTGTGGATTTTCGGATTTAAATATTCCGGAACCAACAAACACACCATCACATCCAAGTTGCATCATCATAGCTGCGTCTGCTGGTGTTGCAATGCCGCCAGCAGCGAAATTCACGACAGTCAGCCGCCCTAATTTTTTAGTTTCTTTTATAAGATCAAGCGGTACTCGCATCATTTGTGCAATATTTTTCAGTTCTTTTGCAGACATTCCTTTTAATGCATCAATTTCCCATTGGATATTCTTCCAATGACGTACTGCTTCAATTACATTCCCAGTCCCCGCCTCACCTTTTGTGCGAATCATACATGCACCTTCATCAATTCTGCGAAGCGCTTCACCAAGATTGGTTGCTCCACATACAAAAGGAATTTTGAATTTACTTTTGTCTACATGTTCAAACGGATCTGCCGGGGTTAAAACTTCACTTTCATCAATGTAATCAACACCCAATGATTCAATAATTTGTGCTTCTACAAAATGTCCAATCCTCACTTTTGCCATTACAGGTATACTTGCAGCCTTAATTATTCCTTTAATTAATTTTGGGTCACTCATACGTGCAACACCTCCGGATTTGCGTATATCAGACGGCACCCTTTCAAGTGCCATAACAGCAACCGCACCTGCATCTTCTGCAATTTTTGCATGCTCTGCATTTACAACATCCATTATCACTCCGCCCTTAAGCATTTGAGCTAATCCTTTATTAAGTTTTTGTTTATCCATAATTGATCAGTTTTTAGTTTATAGTTTTTAATTCTTATTTAAACTTACTATTTCGTTTACTAAATAAAAACTAAAAATTAAAAAATAGAAACTGAAGATGTGAGTCGATTCTATCCCACACAGCAAAAAAATTCAATTTATAATTTACAATTAAATTAAATCAATAACCAAATATAAAATTGACTACCAAAGACTAGCATAATAAGTTATATTCATCTGCCTAAAGTAATAAAATCTCATGCCAACAATTTTAGAAGAAGATTTCAAAGCAGTTTCTGAATTATCAGATGACGAGCTTATCGACGGTCGTGCAACACCGCAGGCAGTTGATGAATTTTTTGGTGATAATGAACATTTTAAAACTGCTAATGCACATATTATACGGGCATTAAAACAAATAGCCGAAGTGCAACAGAGTGCAATAGAATCCTACAGACAAGCAATCTTGGCAATTGATATAGAAGAGGGATTTCCACATGGAATCTCAATGCATGACCGCAAAAGAAAAGAACGTCTTAAAGAATTTTTGAAACAAAATCAGTTAAAAATAATTGATAATTTAATAATTATCGCCAGAAGACGAACTTCGTTTTGGCTATTTGGGCGATTGCTAGAAAAAAGATCAAGAGAAGTAATATCTATAAGTCATGATACTTTTTCTTTAGGCATAAGAGAAGAAGGTGTAACAAAGACTTTGCCGATTATAGGTAAAATATTTGGACCATCCGGTATTGGACTGGATGTTGTGGATCATCCAAATATGTTAAAAATCGCAGATAATAATATTAAATTACATTATAATCCCAATCAAATTGCTCCTATTCCAGGTGATGGTCGTTATATCCATGAAGGCTTACGTATTAATAACCCATCCGGATCAAGATTGCAGGATCTAATTAGTTCAGCAGGACAAGATATAAAAGAGATACATGGAAGTATTAGAGAGGTTATGAATTATATATATAAGTTGGCTTAATTAGATATCTGTCTACAGTTTTTGTATTTTGAGGGCTGTATAAGACTTGGAATTTGAAAAATTATATGCTATAATATTTAGAAATATTAATTTTTTACTATGGCCAGGTTAAGCACAGATTACGTACCGGATAATCAAAATAAGATACTGCTTCAGCAGATGGTATATGAATATGATGCAGAACCATATGAATCTACTTATAGTATGTTGTTAGATAATATTGACTTGTGGGGTGTAATGTGATAAGATTTAGTCCAATTAACTAATAATTATGAGTCTATTCTGGGTTATAATTCTAAGCATAGCAATCTCATACCATTTATATCATTAGTTTTTCTTTGCTTCATCTCCTAAGGTTTTAGCAGCTTTTTTTATTTGCCCTTCGGTCATCCCAGCCTTACCTGATGTTTCCATATCCTTTTGCAACTTCCTCCCACTATCTCTTATAATTGTATTCATTTCTCTTTTTAACGCACCCTTTTTGGCTGGTGGTAATTGCTTGCCTGATGCCTTTTCTACGTCTTTAATAAACTTATTAAATTCTGCTGAAGGGAAGTTCACTGCGTTATTTGTCTCTATCAATTTAGCTCTATTCTCTTTTATCCATTCAATGAACTTATCCACTCGTGGGAGTACCTTGACTGATTGTTTTTTACCAAACATTGATTCTATTTTACCGATTAATTTAGCACTAACAGCCCTTGTTGATTCCATAAATAAAGCTTTTTTACCAGCATATAGAAGGGGATTGTTACCAACTAATATAGCATCTATGATACCGAACCCATCTACTTTCTCAGGAGCCATTTTAATTAAAATGTTTTTTGCTAATTGCCTTTCTCTTTGTAGTAGTGCTGCTGCATCTTTTATAGATTGTGACCCTTCTTTCTCCAATGTTTCCATCAAGAAGCCACGCAATCTCTTGTTTCTATTTGTTGCTATTTTTACCTTTTTACCAGCCTTCTCGCTCATATAATTAAACTTTGTTGTTCATAAGACGTCAGCATTCAGTCGTCAGGCGTCAGTCTATAATAATACTTACGTCTGTCGTCTGTCGTCTGAATTTTTAATTTTTATCCAAGGCAACACAATCAACGCAAAAAGCGACGTTATAGCTCCGAGCAACACAGTAATCTGAAGCCCATTCATTCCGATCATACCAGTTTGGATTTGTTCGTAAATTATTCCTCCACTGATATAACCGAAAACAAGTCCGAAATTCATGATTGAGGCCATAACTGCGAAGTTTGTACCTTCAAGATTTTTTGGCGTGCTAAGTGCAACGAATTTTAGCAAAGCGATAAAAGAGATCATATAAAGAATGCCAAGGAAGAAATCGAGAAAGAAACTTAAGAATACTATTCCTTCATATTTCATTAAATGGGTCCAAAAATCTCCTCCTTGAGCAACAAGGTAAACAGGTGTTGCGATAACTGCACCTATATATTTGATTATCGGATTACTGCCAATTGCATTTGCAAGTTCTAGCTTCGTTAAGCCAAGCTGGCTTAAACCAAGTATCGCACTAATTGTAATTGTCCAGAATAAAACCTTTTTTAAATTAAATTTATCAAATACTTTTGCAAATAAAATTGATCCAATTAGCCACCCTAAATAACTGACTACTCCAAAATAACCAAAAGTTTCTTGGTCAATTTTTACTTTATTCAGAAAATAATCCTGCCATGGTGCTCCAAAACTTGGAGTAAAACGCCAGAGAAAGATAAATATTGCAGCTGCGAATATACTTTTGCCAATTATTTTTAAATCAATGAGATGTTTAAAATAAAAAGCAAACCAGGCAAACCAGATAGCAATGACACTGATAGACATCAAACTGGCATTCTGCCCTTCGCGGGGCAGTAACATCACGATGGTCAGGATAAAAGCGAAAATTGCCGCATAAATATATTTTGGGCTGATGGCATTATGTACTTTTAATTCACTACGATCACTAATTTTTTTCTCTTTAACAAGAAAAGAAAGTCCAAATGTAATAAGCGGCATCAGTGCTGTAATTAAAAACATATCCCTTATCCCGAGTATTTCACGCCCAAGTAGCATGCCGGAAAGGAATGTCGAAATTATAGCGCCAACCGTAAGGGCACCCCAACAGATAGACTGATAACGACCAGCTGTTTTTTCATCTGATTGCTGTACAACAAGCCCATCCGCAATTACATCTGTAAATCCAAGCCCGATGTTGGCAATCATTATTGGTATTGCATAGCTTATGAAGGAATTAGAAAATTTCCAAATAAATAACCAGCTTATTATCGTAATAAGCGGCATAATATGCAGATACGGTCGTCTTCTATATCCTCCAATCGGCACTAGATCGGTTAGAAACCCGTAAATCGGTTTTATACTCCAGGAAATGGTTGGGAGTGCAGCAAGTATGCCGAGTTGCACAAAATCCAGCCCAAGCTCATTTCTGGTAAATAAAAATTGAGCAAGTGCACCTATACCCACTGCAGCTTGCACAAAGTATACTGCTGCGAAAAAGAGTTCGTTTTTTGTTATTTTCATGATTCGTATTGTTGGGCGAATGGTTGGGCGAATGGTTGGGCGAATGGTTGGGCGAATGGTGGATCTAATTCCACAACTCGCTCCACAAAATGAAATGACGCCCTACAATACGCCCTACAATTCGAAATTATTTAGCAAAGAACGTTGTTGGGTCTGCGCCTTTTACCTTTTTAATTACTTGTTCAATATCATCTATTTTCCATACACTACTTTTATCATAAATATAATCTTCTTTTTTATACTTTTTAATTTTGATGGCATTAGGATCAGCGCCTACTTCTTTTACAAATTTTTCCGACTTGCCATCAGGAAACCAAACAAAATTTTTGTCTTTTACAATAGCAGAATTTCCATCCTCAGAAACTACAACCATAAAAGAAGCAGGATCAGCACCTTTTTGTTTACTGATTGTGCCAGTATTATAATTGTAATAATAGACATTTTCTTTATCTTTAAAGAAAATACCTTCCCCTTTGTCAACAGCTTTAAATGTTGCTATATCGGAAACATCATGTTTTTTTAAATATGAAACCTCAAGACTTGCTAGGCCAGACGGGAAATCCTTTTTAATGGTCTTATATTCTAGTGTGTATACACCATCTTTATTAGAATATGTATCTATATCAATTTTTTTAAATGTTGATCCATCAAGACCACTTTTTTTCTGCAAAGAATACACTTCAAAATCTATTTGTTCATATATGTATACTCCATTTTTATCAGCATATATATCTGTATCAATCTTTTTAAATGTTAATCCGTCATAACCAATTTGTTTTTTAAACTGTTTATTATCCCAAACATATACACCGTTTTTATCTTTATAAAAAGAACCAACACTTTCAAATGTGGCTCCATCCAAAGAACCTTGCTTGTTTAAAGAACCTTCTTTTAGGGTATATAATCCATTTTTGTCTTTAAAGAAATACATACTGCCGTCAACCTGTTCAAATGTCTTAACATCTATACTGCCTTGCTTGCTAAAAGATTTTTTAGATGAAACATAAATATTATTTTTATCTTTATAAATATCATCAGTTATCTCCTCAAGTGTGTCTGCATCAATTTTCGGCATTTTATTTAATACGAAATATTTATCTAAAATATAAAATGAAGTTTTATCCTGATAAAAATTAACATCAAATGAGCTCAGTTCTTCATTCTTCTTTAGTGTTTTAGGGTCAACACCATTTATTTTTATAAAACCATTCTTTTCGCCGGATAAATCGTAATAATATATGTCGCTTAAATCTGTAAAAATGTTTTTCTGAAAATGCTTTTTTCCACCTGTAACAGTATCAATTTTCACAAAACAATTTCCATCTTTATTGGGTCCGTAAACACTATTTTTATCAGCTGCATAATCATATTCGTATTCATCATCAAAGACACTGTCTATAAATGCTTTAAACGTATTAGGGTCAGCCCCTACTATCTGCATCAAGGCAGAATCTTTTATATAACAGTAAGCATTACTATTATCACGATATAATTTAACACCAGATCCCTGATATTCAACACCTGCAAATGTATAAAGGTCAATTTTTGCTGGTATACCATTTATAGGAAGTTTATTTTTATAATATTTTTCAAATACATAAGAAAATATCTTTTTCTTTTTATTAAATACCGAGAAACCATTGAATTTTTCCAAATCTTCATATGTCAAAGAATCATAACCCATCCTGCTCATACTCATATCTACAATCATATCAGCCATTTCACCTCTTGTAATTTCATGGCTAAAACCAGTAATAGATAAAGGTATTGAAACATTTTCTTCAAATTCCTTCACATATGAGTGATACCAATTTTTGTTATATTTTTTATCAATAAATCTGTTAGATGCTTCTGCAATTATTTTAGCAGCTTCAACAAAAGAAATGTTTCTTTCAGGACGAAACTTGCCATCAGGATACCCCTTTATAATACCTTTCTTTTTAGCACTGCAAACATATTTTGCAAACCATTCATTTTTAACATCTGTAAAGCAATTTTTACCTTCAGATTTTATATCATTAGCACCCAATACTATTTTTATAAATTCCGCACGATTTATTTTTTTACCAGGTTTATATTTACCATCAGAGTAGCCTTCAATCACTCCATTTTTATATAAAACTTCCACACTTTTAAAATAAGGATTATGCGTATATATATCCGGAAAAGAAGATTTATCAAAATCAGTAGTTATATAGGAATCAAACGCAAAAGTGATATTTATAAAGAACGAACTTATAAATACAGATATTATAAGGAGGGAAAAAAAGAAATTTTTTAAATTTTTCATAATTTTTTATTAAATTTGAATTCATTTTACCACAGTTGCCCAAAATCCCAATTATTTGTTATAATTGCGATGATTTCTTAACAAAAATAAATAATAGGGAAATGTTTGAATTATTGAGGAAAGTCTTGGAGGTGAACCTCACATACTTTCCTCAATAATTCATCCTTCATTACCCCTGCACCCCTCACTGGCGCTCGGGCACAGGGTCCATTGCGGACCACATTTCTCGCTACTTATTATGGAAAATATAAATCTCGAAAATCCTGAAGCTACTCAGGAGGAAAATAAAGTAGTTGAACCAGAGCAAAAAATGCCTGAAGTGCCAAAGCCACAGGCAGACCAGCCTGGATTTTGGGCGTTATTTACAGGTTCATTTAAAATGACTCTCAAACATTTTCTCTCTTATTTAAAGATGACATTAATACTATTGTTACCATTTATAGCAGTAGGCGCATTAATATCTTTATTAATGGCAGTAGCTTTTGCAGAAGAGCCTGCATCTGGTACTCCGAAAACTCCGGTAGCCATAAGTCAGGATGCTGCAGAAGCAACTACTGATACAAAAGAAGAAACAAAATCCGATGAGTTATTCGCCAATCCAGCCACAAAAACTGCTACGGACACAAAAACTTCCGCAGACACCGGAGAAGGTACAAGTGACACACCATCAATTACAGATGCACTAAAAACTGTAGATGGCATGAAGATTGATGGTACCGCCCTTGATGAATTTAAATCCAGCACTTTTGGAAGTGCTGTTAGTAAAACCAGCGCTACAAATTTAGGATCAACATCTGCACTTAGTTCAGGTGGTCCGATGACATTTATGGCATTCTTTTCAATGGCTTATGCAATTTTTGTTTTAATCTTTGTTGTATATGAAATTGTAATCATTTTAGCCCTTACAAAGTTAACAGTTTTGATAAATAAAAAAGAAGAACTGCATTACTGGCAGATGATAAAATGGTCATTTAAAAAGATTGGGGCATATATTTTACTTATGATCAGGGCATTCTTTTATACATATTCATGGATTCCATTCGCAATATTAATACTTGGTTTTATTTTAGAGTCTATGGGCATCAATATAGATGGTCCTTTAAAATACCCTATGTTTGCAATTGGCATAGCGTGGATTGTAATATTTATTATAAGAATCCCAAGAACGATATTCGCACAATATGTATTGGCAGATAGAGAATGTACCAGTAAAGAAGCTCTAAATGATTCAATTAATGCTGCAACCGGCCATTGGTGGAAGGTTATACTTTATAGTTTGGCTTATGGGATTTTAACAATGCTGGGCATAATGATCATTGTGTGGGCACTGGGGTTAATACATCAGTTGATTAGTGGCATTGTTGGCTTTATTCTTATTCTCGCTTGGACTTATGCATCATTAATGTTTATATATAAATTTTACTTAATGCTAAAAGGATTAAATAGTAAAGCTTAATAATTAAAAACAAAAAACTGGAGTCCATCAACAGATGTGCTCCAGTTTTTAAATGTAGACAATTAAATAGTTAGTAAATGACAGATGCTAGAATCTTAGATGTAGATTCGAATCAGAAATCAAAAATCAAAAATCAGAAATCTGCTAGGCGTGCCGCCTGGCAGCCTGCCACTGCGCATACCTACCTCTTATCTGATCTAAAAATGCAGTTTGGTTGCCAGCTTCGAATTGCGGAATAAGTGTAAATAATTTCTCAGACCACCCTCCAACAATCATTGTTTGTGGATCTTGTTCTGGTACTACGCAGCTGCCATATCCACTTAAATCAAAGAAATATAGTTTGACATGTGGATTAATTTTTTCTCTATATTCACGTATATAACTACCAATACCTCTATTATATTTTCCTTCATAAGGATCATATCCCCCTTCTTCTTCGTAATCACCACCATAAAGTTGGCAGTCTGTGAAGAACATAACTCTATCCACTTTTTGTCGTGTTTCCAGCAATTCTTTAATAACTTTATATCCATTAGTAGAATATCCAACTTCGCCTATGCGCCTATGCATTTCTAATGTAGATGAAAGTGGTTTATTACCATCAACTTCAATTTTTTTCCAGCTATCAGCGAACATTCCAACTATAGAATCATCACTAAATCTATTGGCAAGAGCCCCCATAATCATGCCAATATCATAACATTGCACAGATGAACGCTCAGATATTGGATGCTGCATACTACCGGAAGAATCACAGGCAATAGCCGTCTTGCCTTCTAGTTGTGGCATATTTTTAGCAGCAAGTCTGGCTGCTTCCTCTAGTGCATCAAATATTATTTCTGCTTTTACTAAATTAATATCATTTTCTTTTGGATTATCCACCCATATATCTAATAATTCATCATAGTATTCATCTTCATTTCCGTTTGACATTAATCCCACTTCTTCCTTTAATGCCCTAAATGCAGAAAAGAATCTAAATGGTAATTGTTTAGATTTTGCAACGCGATCTGGATCACTTAAAATTGCTGCTGCTTTTTTAACTAAATCCATAGAAACATCTTTTTGAAGAATATTTCTTAAATTTCTCATAAGTGCCATGTAGCCCATTTTTCCAGACTCAAGCATTTCTTCCCATGTTTCTTTTGTAGAACCTTTAGTGGAGGTTTTTACCTCCCACGTATCAGGTGTTGCTAGTTCATCTTTTGCAAGCCTGCCCCAAAGAGCAGCTTGTTCTTCATCTTTTGGTTTTGGATGTGCAATTCTTAAGATGTCCCGAAGCCAAACTTTACCCTTTTTATTGTATTTTGCTAATTGATATTCATTAAATTTACCAAGTGCACGGGCAAGACCTTTTTTAAGTGAGTTTGGTAATTTTTTATCACCATATTTATTAGTATAATAAGCCAAAATTTCCAGCATATCATCCGGGCGCTCACATACTTCTGCAATAATATGAGCAGTTTCTGTGGTTCTATTTCTTGCCAATTCAGCACATAAAACATGTGTTACTGAACGCATATGAAATTCCTTACGAAGAGTAAGAACCAATCCTTTTGCAAATTCAGGATCTTCCGTAAGCATTTTTTCAAAAAGCCTCACTATTTCATTATCACCCTCTTTAGCAGATTCATAGAATTTATTTTCTGCCATTAAAGAAGTCAAAGCGCGGGTAGACAGATTTAAATGATCTGAATATTGATGTACCGGCTCACCTTCGTAATTCTTCATATCTGGTTCTGGCCATGGTGCATCCGGAGCTAATGTGTCCGGAGTTTCTTTTTCAGGAGTTGGCCATACATCTCCTAATGTTGCTTGGTTGAATTTTGACATTTTGTTTTGGTGTTATTAATTAAATGAATGCTTTAGTGCTATAGTCCGGTAGTGCTTTTTAGGACTAAAGCACGACAGCACTACAGCACTGTTATATTTAGGTGGGAGGGGCGGTCTATCCGGAGATAGCCGCCCCCGTGAAATCCTGTTGCACCTGGAGGAGAAGGTTCCGCGACGGTAAATGCTGGCGCTGCCAGCACGCTTTTTCAATTGGTTTGAAGTAGCCGTCACGCACACTGCCTCACTAGGAGCATCAGGGGGAAGGGTGGAGGAGAAACAATTTCCCGCGGACTGTCGCTGTTGGGAATGAAGTAACCGCGAGGCACACTGCCTCCACATGGGGTAAGAGTTCGAGCTGAGAGAAACATGCCAACGGAGATGCCGGGCCCCTTGTTCCGATGCTTTGGAACTCCGGCGCTTTAGGGCTCAGACCAGCTTGCTTGTCTACGAGGGGGATTCCTCGCAGGTGCTACACACTGGATCCAGGGTGCACTCCAAGATGGGTGCTAGATGCACGTCGCAAGGACGTACCTTCTCGTTGGTGAAGTAACCGTTAGGCCACACTACTCAGCTCTTACCCAGGATTAATTGATAATCGTTTATCTACTAATCCTGAGCAAGAAGCTCAGGATAACCCTTTGTTTGTAATGATCTTGCTTTACTGAGGCTAGCTATTATATAGTAACAAACTAATCTTGTCAATAGTATAATTTCTATCATAAAAAAGAGGCAGTTTGGCTTTATTATAAGCCAAAACTCAAATGACAATATAAACTTGTCATCATTAAAGTTATGTAATAATAAATACTAAATGTGATTCTAAAGTCAGAAATCAGAAATATTAAATCGAGCGAATCGTGAACCCGAACAAAGTGAATGGTTCATGGGAAGCAAGTATTATTTTTTCCCCCAATTCAAATACCCCCTCACATGCAAAACAACCATAACCACATTCAAAACTACCCCAGGCCAAATATCTGCAATAACATTCACAATTATCCATGCAATCGCAGCTACCAAACCCCATATAAACCCACTCCTTTTCCTACCGCCAATCAAATATATAAAAGCAAACGATGTAAACATCGCGATCCAATCGAGACCGTAGTATTGGGTGAGGTAAGTTTCCATGGTGAGGGTTGTTAAGTGAGCATAATAATAGCAAATTGAATTACTATTAACCAATATGAAAATTTCAATTACAATTTATATGATATACTGTTATTAAATAATAAACATAAAACTATGGGCATAATTGATACAATTTCTTTTATCGCAAAAATAAAACAAAAAGCAGATTCACTAAAAGATTATTTAGGCGGTAAAAAAGAAGAGCCAAAGAGCAAAGGGGGGAACATGCTTTTTGATATTCTTTCTATGGGCAGAACTCAGATGAAAAGGCGTGCTGAGAAGATTAAGGAACAAGCAGAGAAGGATCGTGAAAGTATTTTTGGCGAAGTTTTTGAGTCTGTGCTAGCTCGTTATTTTCCAACAATTTCTAAATTAATGGATCTTAGCAGTACTGTAGGCATTACCAAAAGAGATAAGGAATCATGGCCACTACAAAATGAAATTGAGACTTTAACAATGCTCTCAATGTTTATACCCGATATTTTTCTTAAAAAAATTACAGATCCTTTGGTAAAATCTAAAACATTTCATTCACTAGTAAAAAATTGGCCGGTTCTTCATAAGGATTGGTTAAAGAAAATTAAATCTAAAGATTATGATCCAGATGATGTAATAGATATTTTACGCATTATGCATCAGGATATGATATCGGGGAAGGTTACTATAAGCAAAGTTATAGACAAAGTTATGTAAGAATAAAAACTATTAATTAACATTTATATTTTATGGTGAAAAAAGCATTAATCAAAGAAGTTTTATCGCTTGTTCAGCTATCTACCATGGAGCCAAAGGAGAAGGCAATGTGGATGTTATTGTTGCCGGAAATGAAAGAGCCACAAATACTTAAGCTTAAAAAATCACTTGAAAAAGAAATTCGGGAAATAACAGATTTATATCTAAAAAATGTATAAAACATGGCTGATTTATTTACTAATGCAGCACGAGTACTATCTCAAATAGATACCAAATCCAGCCCTAAGCGCATTAAATCAATAGATGAACTGATGAGATTATTAATGCGTTCACCTTTTTTGAGCAAGGGCGAAAAAGAAAAAATGGCCAAAGTTATTCCATTTTTTACAAACGATATTATTGAAGATTTAAAACAAACACTTATGAGGCATAATCTTCGTGCATTAAAAACTAAATTTATATGAAAAAAGGATTTGAAAAACCACAATTTAAAGCCAGGCAAATTGATCAATTACATGATTTATTTGAAGAGGTGATGTCAGGAAAATTAAAAAAACAAGATGCACAAAAAATTAGGAGATGGAAAAAAATGGCTGAAATTATGGAAAAAGCACAATTGACACCAAATAATCTAGATGAGTCAGAGACCTTAGATCAAAAGCGCATCGATTGGTGGAAAGAAATGGCTGTTAAGCTTGGGAAGAAGGAAGTATAAATTTACATAATGACGCACAAATAAGATAGAGCTAAACTTGAGACTCGCACTTGCACTTGAGACTTCTATGAGCACCCACTAGTCTCTCCACAATCTAAACATTTATAACAAGTACCGTTGCGGATCATTGCACTGCCACAGTTGTGGCACATTGGCGCATCGTCGTTTTGGAATGCATGTGGAGTGCCGTGAGCGGATGAAACTGAGGCGCCGACAGCTACTTTAGCTTTTTTGGGTTTTACCTTAGATTTTTCCAAAGCTTCGATTATTCCAAATTCAACATCCCTTTCATCCTTAATTTCCGGTTCACTTAGTGTGATGATTTGACGGATGTTAGGAAGAGCACCAGTTTTAGACATGGTACCCTCAAGATAGGCTTTATCTATAAGTTGGCCATTGTGATACTTTTTAGCAATATCTTTATCTAAAAATTTAACAGCCATCCAACGACCAAGGTAGTCCATTATAGATTTAACCATTGGAATTTCTTTATTACCTGTCATACCAGATGGTTCAAAACGAGTGTGAGTGAATTTAGAGATTAGGACTTCAAGAGGTACTCCGTATTGAAGATTCAATGAGATGGAAAGAGCTAGGGCATCCATAATTCCGGAAAGAGTAGAGCCTTCTTTGCTAATTTTAATAAAGAGTTCTCCAGGTGCACCATCTTCATATAAGCCCACAGTAAAGTATCCTTCATGGCCGGCTATTGCAAATTTATGAGTAATAGATTGCCTTTCATTGCTTAATTTTTTTCTCAATGCTTTTTTGGTGATTTCCATTTCTTTAATTTCCACTTTTTCAGTTTTATCTGTCTTTTTAGATTTAGAAGAGGTATTGAGTGGCTGAGAAAGCTTGCATCCATCTCGGTAAATTGCATTAGCCTTAAGTCCGAGCTCCCAGCTTTCGTGGTATGCAGTTAAGATGTCTTCTTCAGTTGCCTCGTTAGGCATATTGATGGTTTTAGAGATGGCACCAGTAATAAATGGCTGTACAGCGGCAAGCATTTTTATGTGACCCATATAATGAATGAATCTTTTACCCTTCTTGCCACAGCGGTTAGCACAATCAAATACCGCCAAGTGTTCATCTTTTATATGTGGTGCGCCTTCTATCGTCATAGCTCCGCAAACATATTCATTTGCAGCTTCAATTTCTTTTTGGGTAAATCCCACCTCTGTTAAGAAATCAAAAGTTGAGTCGTTATATACGTCAGGATCTATATCAAGACGCTCAAGAATATCTTCCCCTAGAGCATGCTTGCTAAATGCCATGTTTATATCGAAAGTAGCGATAAGGCTTTTTTCAATTTTTTCAAGATCTTCTTCAGTTAATCCCTTCTCTTTAAGAGTCTTCCAATTAATATGTGGTGCCTCTACAAGAGAAGCTTTACCAACAATATAAGCAAGAATGTCACCTGTTTCTTCTTTGTTGTAGCCAAGATTTTTAAGTGCAGGTGGTACGGATTGATTAACAATTTTCATATACCCTCCACCTGCAAGCTTTTTAAATTTAACAAGAGCAAAATCAGGCTCGACACCTGTTGTATCACAATCCATTAATAATCCGATTGTGCCTGTTGGAGCAAGTACTGTAACTTGAGCATTTCTGTAGCCGTGTTTTTCACCCATTATTAATGCATCATCCCACGCTTTGTGTGCAGCATCCAAAAGGTAATTCGGGCATACTTCCTGATCAATGTTCATTGGATGAGTTTCAATATTTTCGTAATCATTTTCATTATATGCTGCACGGCGATGATTGCGTATAACACGAAGCATATCTTCTTTGTTGTGTTCATAGCGTTCAAAAGTGCCTAAATGTTTTGCAAGCTCTGCAGAAGTTCTATAGGAAGCACCAGTAAGTACAGCTGTAATACCACCGGCAACGGCACGACCCTCTTCACTATCGTAAGGTACCCCGAGGTGCATTAAAACAGTGCCTATATTGGCATATCCAAGACCAAGAGTACGGTATTCGTAACTTTTTTTCGCAATATCATAACTTGGAAATTGTGCCATCAAAACACTTATTTCCAGAGTAATCGTCCATATACGTATTGCATGTTCAACAGACTTTACTTTGAATTGTTTTTTATTTATATCAAAGAATTTAATCAGATTTAAAGAGGCAAGATTACATGCGGTGTTGTCTAAAAACATATATTCACTACATGGATTGGATGCATTAATGCGACCGTCTTTAGGACATGTATGCCATTCGTTGATTGTGGTATCGAATTGAACACCAGGGTCAGCACAGGCCCATGCTGCAAAACCCATCTTTTTCCATAAATCGCGGGCTTTGATGGACTTAAAAGGTTTTCCGTCAGTTCTGCCAATAAGATTGAAATTTTCATCATTATCTGCGGAGCGGATAAATTCATTAGTTATACGGATTGAATTATTAGAGTTTTGACCGGAAACAGTTGCATAAGCATCTCCGTTAAAGTCGCTGTCATAACCTGCTGCGATAAGTGCTGCAACTTTCTTTTCCTCTTCAACTTTCCAGTCGATAAAATCTTCGATTTCCGGATGATCAACATCTAAACAAACCATTTTTGCGGCACGCCTGGTAGTACCTCCGGATTTTATAGCTCCTGCAGCGCGATCTCCTATTTTAAGGAAGGACATTAAGCCGGAAGATTGCCCTCCGCCGGAAAGAGCTTCGCCTTTGCCACGTAATTTAGAAAAGTTAGTACCAGTACCAGAGCCGTATTTAAAAAGGCGTGCTTCACGAATCCATAAATCCATGATTCCGCCTTCATTTACCATATCGTCTTCAACTGATTGTATGAAGCATGCATGTGGCTGTGGGTGAGTGTAAGAATCTACTGATTTTTTAATCTCCCCCGTTTCCGGCTCAGCATAAAAGTGTCCTTGAGCTGGTCCGTTTATATCATAAGAATCGCAAAGGCCAGTATTGAACCATTGCGGTGAATTTGGTGCAGACATTTGATTGATGAGTATGTGATTCATCTCATCTTCATATATATCTGCAGATTCTTTGTCTGCAAAATATCCATATTTTTCTCCCCAATTCCTCCAGCATTTACTCAAACGGCTTACTATTTGTTTTGCACTTTTCTCCGGGCCAATAACGGGTTCACCTTTGATATCTTTTTTTATATTCCCATTTTTATCTAATTGCGGAACACCTGCTTTGCGGGCATACTTAGATATTAAAATATCACCGGCATTTTGCGACCAGCTTTTTGGAATCTCAAAATCTTCCATTTCAAAAACAATGGATCCATCAGATTTAGTTATTTTACAATTTCTTTTTTCATAATCGATGTCATTGAGAGGATTTATTCCCTCTTTTGTAAATAATCGAGTAATTTTTAGACCGGATTTTTCCATATCTATTTTTTATTAGTTAGTAATTTTTTAGACTTCCAAACGTCCAGATTCCCAAATGTACAAACAGATATCCAAACCCCAGACCAACAAACCAACAAACACTATCTTAATTAATTAAATAAAATAGGTTTGTAAGTTTATTTTTTAATGTCTGGATATCTGTAGATTTGTTTGTACGTTTGGAGGTTCTGGATATCTGGACGTTTGTTTATTAAAAGGATCAAAGAATCAGGGGGCATCAAAGAAGAGCGAGAAGGAGGCTTTCAAAGAACACCAAATTATATCGGCTATAATGTTCTTTTTAAATTGAGGGGCTTATATATATGAGGATTAGAAGTAAATCCTCAAAGATTTATTTTTATTTTGCGTGCATATGTTAATTTAAACATTAACTCATGTCAAAAAAATTTTCTTGACGAAACACCATATATTGTATCAATATTATGTTATACATACTATATATTGTGTTTTATTATGATTTGTATAATAACTGGAAATGGCAAAGGCAAGACAACTTCCGCGATTGGAACCGCGATTCGTAGTATAGGCTGGGGAAAAAAGACAGCAGTGGTCCTGTTTGATAAGGGGGGAAGCCATTATGGCGAGCAACATATTTTTGATTTGCTGCAAAAAAAAATTACTATTTTTCGATTTGGAAAAAAGCGATTTAATGAAGACAAACAAGAATTTCGTTTTAAAAATACAGAAAAAGATAAAAAAGAAGCAAAAAAAGCAATCAAAAAAACAGTAAAGCTTTTAAAAGAGGATTATTTTTTAATTATTTGTGATGAATTGATCAATTGTCTCAATCTCGGGCTGGTTGATGAGTCAGAAGTTAAAAAGCTGATCAGCTCATGCCCCATAGATACCCATCTTTATCTAACTGGCCGCAATGCCCCCGATTGGCTTATCGATAGTGCTGACCTTGTATCTGAAGTAAATGAAGTGAAGCATTATTTTTCTAAAACTAAGAATGCAGTAAGGGGGTTGGATTATTAATTTCTTCAGCATTACTATGAATCAATAGGTTATTAATGTAGCACCTTTGTAGTATATGTTACAGCAACATAATTAATTTATTGCCATAGCATAATAAAAACTCTACAATAAAAATTGCCCTATAACAAATAAAATTATGTTCAAAAAATACCATCAACATGTAACAGTCGTCGGCTTAGCAGTGGCAATAACTGCAATTGTTTTATCAAGCATTTCATTATCTAAGGCAGGGGATGCAAAGCTTAGTGATAAGGCTTTTATGGCTCAGGTCGAAAAGGGAATCGAAAGTTACATTGAAAAACAGATGGTTCAACAGGCAACGGGAGGCAAGGAGGCAAAACCGGTTAACGTCAGTATTGATGATGATCCCATGAAAGGAGATAAAAAAGCACCTGTTACAATAGTCGAATTTTCTGATTTTGAATGCCCTTATTGTGCACGTTTTTATAAAGATACCTATAAAAAACTTGTGTCTGAATATGTAAATAAAGGAAAAGTTAGGTTTGTTTATCGAGATTTTCCTCTGGGTTTTCATAATAATGCAAAGCCAGCTTCAATCGCTGCTAATTGTGCAAGAGAGCAAGGTGGTGATACTGCATATTTTAAATATCACGATAAATTGTACGAAAATCAATCTTCACTTGGTGCTGCGAATTTTAAGAAATGGGCTAAAGAGCTTAATTTAGATTTAGTAAAATTTGATAAATGCTTGATAGATAAAAAACAATCTGACGAAGTTGATAAAGATTTTAAAGATGGACAATCTTACGGGGTCTCCGGCACACCTGCCTTCTTTGTGAATGGGAAGAAGGTAACAGGCGCACAACCTTTTTCTATATTTAAATCTTTGATTGAGGAAGAACTTAAAAAAGTTAAAAAATAATTATCTGGTGAATAAAAACCACCGTAGGCGAGATTCGCGAATCTCGCCTGCAGGCGACAATAATTATTGTCGCCTTCGGTGGTTTTTTTCATTTACAACAATTCATATGCCGGCGTATAATACAAAGCCATTTTTTAATAAATAATTATGCCAATCGAATTATCAGATGATCCAGTAATGGAAATTTCTTTAGAGGATTTAAATGCCGATGTAATACATGTAAGGCAAATGGTTGCACAAATTACAGCAGGCTTAGATGAGGCAATTGATTATTGTAATACAAGTGTTGATTATGAGCGATGGTTTGAGGGTATGCAAATTCATTGTGATGCAATATCTACATTAGATACATGGCCCCCTACTGAGCTACAAGGAGGGTCATATAATTGGAGCGTTCTGTATCACCCAGGAAATGGCATTATTACCCATGAAAGTCGTAGCTTAGGTGTACCAGCGGGCATCCATTATTTCCCTGATCCAACAACTGCAATTAGTAGATTAATAGGAATGGGTCGTGCTGAGGCAATGTGGAGAGAATTAAATCCAGATATTGATTTATCGAAAGAATTATTTATAACCTCGCAGGTTGGCGGTGTACACGCACCTGACGTTGTTAGTAATGAATTACATGAAATAATGAGAATTATGTTTCATAGATTTGCAATACTTGAAAGGTCAAGATTATGGAGTGATGATGACACTGAAAATTTCCCTTTTTAATTGATACTACCAATCATCTACTTTATAATTGTTTCACTCTAACAATTTTTAAATGGATGTAGCAACTGCAGAAACACTGGAAACACCGAAAGTCCAATTAGATGAACTAGATCAAAAAGTTGAATCTAATAATGCCTTGGTTGAAAAACGTTCCAAGGTACATGCTCTTTTGGATAATTTTGAAGATAAGAAATTTGCTACGAACAAAACAGTGCAGGAGTATAGAAAGGCTGTAGATGCGGATGAGACATTAGAGGGCTTGCAAGGTTTTCATCAATGGGTTGCAGAGGAGTGGATGAAGGCTAATTTTAAATTAAGAAAACTTCAAAGTGATATAAATGAAGGCATAAGGGAAAAAATAATGTCCGACAGCGATCGTGCATTTTTAATGGAAAATTTAATATTAACTGATGAGCATGATTTTGTCGGAAAATCAGACGAGATAGAAAACGTCTTGAGGAAAAAAATAAGTAATATGAAAAAAGATCGTGAGCAGTACGATAAGATTGCCAATCATGATCTTGTCCGAAATACAGGATTTTTAAAGACGGATAAAGATGTCAAAATTGACGTTCCGGACGAAAAAGATTTCTTAAAAATGACAGTTCCAGAGCGCAGAAAAATGCTGAAAGCTGCTCAGGATGCCCTGCCAAAGGCGGAAAAATATGCCGAAAAAGTTGGCGGGATAGAGTCTGAAAAACTTACAAAAGAATATTCCGATTTACTAAAAAAAGCGCAAAAAGATGGACTGATTGGCAAAAAAACAGCAGAAAAATACATTGATGGATTCAAAAAAATTGATTTAAAAGAAAAAAAATACTGGCTCGCAGAAATGAAAAATGGCCATCAGCTAAAAAGATATAAAGACCTATGGGGGAGTATTCAAAAAACTCTTAAGGGTTCCCCACTTAAGCATATGGAGGAGCAAAGAGAAAAGATGGGGTATACTCAGTTATTCATAGAATATGGAAAAGTAAAAGAGAAAGAAGGCAAGCGTTTGGATGGGGAGTATAAAGGAAAATTAGATGAAGCTTGCCGGTTAAAAATTATAAGCAAAGAAACTGTACGTTCATTCATGAAAGATTCGGAAGGAATGGAAAAGCAGGATTTGAATGGCAAAGAGTGTTATATGAAGGATTTTGATAATCAAATGCAAAGATACAAAGCTCTTCGTATACAAATCAACCAATTAGACAAGGGCAAACAGATTGTTCTTAATAAAATGTATGAAGATGATAAATCCGGATATACAGAAATCAATAATAAGTACAAAGAATTAACCGGCCAAAAAGAACCGGATAAAAAGACTGAAAAAAAAGAACAGAAAGATCTGCTTGCAGATGTTACAGATTTAACAGTAAAAAGGGGAATCATCAAGGCTCAGGCACTATTAAAACAACAAGGTAAAGAAAAGCAGACAAATTTTTTACGGGTTATTCAGAATATAACCAAGGGTGAACAATCCAATAAATTCGATGAAGGCGGATTTCAGGCAAATTTGCAGGAAATGCGAAAGGAAAAACAAAGGCAGAAACCACAAGTTGCAATTTCTGAACCTGCCGTTAAAAAGAAGGGAAATTTATTCTCATTACAAGATAGGTTCAGGAGGAAGCGTATGGAGGCTCAGGAGGAGCAAGGTGAACACATGGAGGCAGAACCAGACAATAAAAAAGATAAAGGCGGTATTTTTTCAATGCAGAGCCAATTAAGAAAAAAAAGAGAGGTTACCCAACGAAGGGATTCGGAATCCATCGACTCAGGAGCTCTGGAAGAGGAGGTGCAAAATATTGCAGCCGATAAACAAGCACATCTATTTAGAGATGAAGGATTTATTCAGGCTGAGTCCAAAGATCAAAATAATGAAACACATCGTACAGTTATTGCGAATATTAATCGCGAAAAGGATTTAAAACACCTGGATACAGAGCATCAGAAGAAAGAATTAAAAGGCAAGGGTGAAGGCGGTCATGATAAGGTTTCTTTTGCAATAAAGGCAGAAGATGGACGCACTATCGAGCTCAATTTGCAGCAGATACGCGCCATGGAAAGATATATGAAAGCAGACATGCAAGGGGTATTTGATGAAGATGAAAAAATGGCTTCATAACTATAGATCTTCAGATATCCAAACTTACAAACAAATACCAAATTACAAATATAACAGACACAACAAAATTTATTCCATCAATCTATTATTAATGAATTAATTAGCCAGTGTTTGTACGTTTGGAAATTCTGGATATCTGGAAGTCTAAAAAAGTAGACGTCTGGACGTTTATATAATAAAATTACATCATCAATAAGTTAGAATAATGAAATACATAATAAACTTTTTAATAGTTTTAGTACTAATTCCATTACTTTCTCCATTTGCATCTGCTGCAACTTATTCCGAACTAAATTACACAGAGAAGGTATGGCTTATTAAAAAAGATACAGAAAATCTAGATATTGTGGTCAAAAGACAAAACAATGATCTGTGGCTTATTCAGCATAACCGTAAGTGCACATCAATGACCACAGAATTTCCTTTTGATATTATTGTTGAAAATGGGGTTATTAAATATTTAAAAATAGACTTTAATGAAGAATGTGAAGTGTATAATTCGTCCCCCTATAGCGGAGAAGGCACATTCGTTAAACTTATTTCAAGTAAAAATATGCTGGTAGCAGACCATGAAGCTGAAGTAATATGGCAAAATAAAAAATATTTAATAGATTATACAGGGGCCAGCTGTAGCAATTTGCGAGATTTTATTAACAATAGAATTTATATTTCTTTTAAAGAAGAAGGTTCTAGTAAGGGTACAATAGTTATCCCTGGCAATAGTGGCGAATGCAGCTTTATTCTCAACAGTGTTATAGAAGAAATAAAGTCTACCGACGAAAGGCCAGGGAAAATTCAAAATTTGGATTATCAGGGGCAAAATAATCAAGTTTATTTTTATTGGGAGACACCAAGTGATATTAAAGGTGACTTAACATATTTAATAAGTTATAGCAAAAATAAACTAGACTTAAAAAATTATACTAAGTGGAATGAGATGCCACACGTAATGCTTACAAAAAAGAATTCATATATAGTTAAATTACTGGCAAATGAGCAAAAATATTATTTTTATATAGCTGTTTTATACAATGATTTAGTAAGCGACTGGACAGTGGCTGAAGCAACTCCGGTAACACCACGTCCTCTTTCAGAGGCATATTATAATGCTCAAAATAGCAAATCTATAATCGACAATAATCCTAAAGTAGTTTTGCAAAAATCCCAGGTCGTTGAAGCTAAAAAAGAAGAGGTAAAACAGGAAAAACCAAAGCCAAACTTACCAAAGTATTTTGTTAGCTTTTATACAATGGGAAAATATATATTTTTTAAGAGCTTTCAGGGGCTGAAATAATAGGCCTAAATAATTTCATTAAATAATTAATAATAAACAATAAAATTATGGAAACATTCCAACAATTATTAAAACAGATATATTGGGGTAATTCTGTTAAGGCTTATTTAATTGCTTTTGGTATTTTTATTGCCTTAATAATTGCTTTTAAAATATTTGAAAGGATTATTTTAATTCAAATAGAAAAATGGGCCAAAAAGACAAAAACAGATATTGATGATGAGGCAGTAAAGATAGTCGAAAGCATACCGGATGCTTTTTATATGCTCATTTCTGTTTACATAGCATTACAATTTTTATCTGTAAATATAACAGTTCATAAGATTTTAAATGCTTTACTTATAATATTAATCATTTTATGGGGCACAAAGGCTGCAAGTAATCTGATTGAATACGCTCTTTATAAAATGTCCGCAAGAAAAGGTGGGGCGAAGCGTGAAAAAAATTCAACATACTTCGCACTTTCTCTGGTTGCAAAAATTGTCCTCTGGACTACTGGTTTACTATTATTGCTGTCAAATTTAGGGGTTAATATTACAGCGTTGGTGGCCAGTTTAGGAGTTGGAGGTATCGCTATTGCCTTGGCATTGCAAAATATTCTAGGAGATGTTTTTAGTTCTTTTTCCATTTATTTTGATAAACCTTTTGAAATTGGTGATTATATTGTTATTGGAGACCAAAAGGGGTATGTGAAAAGAATTGGACTGAAGACAACACGTATGGAAGCTTTGGATGGTGAGGAAATAGTTTTTTCTAATCGTAAGCTTACAGATGCTCAGATAAGGAATTTTAAAAAATTAAAGAAGAGACGAATTACATTTGAAGTTCATGCAACTTACGATACTCCTACAAAAAAGATGGAAAAAGTACCTGGCATGATTAAGAAAATTATCAAAAAGGTAAAATTATGCGAACCTAGCCGTATTCATTTTAAGGAATTTGGTGATTCGGGCCTTATCTTTGAGATTGTTTATTATGTTGACTCCAATAGCTATGCAGAATCTATGGATGCAAGACAGGAAATAAATATGGAAATTAAAAGGGCGTTTGAAAAAGAGGGAATCGACATGGCGTTCCCTACGCAGACTATTCATGTGAATCAAGTCCAATAGGTGATCCAATAGGAGATCGACTCCTTCGCCCTTCGGTTGCGCTCAGGGCTCGTCGCGGGGATCCAATTGGGGCTAGCTAGCACGTTCGGTCCACCCATTTCATAAATTCCGGATTGCCATGATCGAGTGAACTGAAAACAACACAAGGACATTCGTATGAGTGCAGCTCTTTTACTAAACGGATAATTTTTTGTTCGTTTTTTACTCGTGTCTTAAAAATTACAACAACCTCATTAGCCTTTTGAATCTGGTCTTCCCATGCAAAATAAGACTCAATACCATCAATAATATTGGCGCATGCAATAAGTTCCTCTTCTAAAAGAGCCAGAACAATGTCTTTAGCCTCTTTTTTTGTTGGGAAGGTGATGTAACCTAAGCTTAGCTTCATATTCCAATTGGTGATTCGATTGGTGATCCGATTGGTGATCCGATTGGTGATCCGATTGGGGATAATTCAGTTATAACCCCTATTGGATCTCCCATTGGATCCACCTATTGGCTCCCCTATAGGATTAAAGAGTACTGCATCTCAGCTGGTTCATGCGCTTTCATCATTTTATTCATAACTTCCATCAAAACTTCTACATCATAAAGTGCGCGATGTAGTCCACCTTTTTCTACTTTAATCTGCATATGATCCGCCAAATCCTGTAAACGCCCCGGCATGCTTTGTTCTTTGGCGTAAGCTAGCGAACATGCAACATGATCATTCTGATAAGGCTTTAAGCCATTGCGAAGTAAGTTGGCATTCAGCATGTCATAGTCAAAACGAATATTGTGCGCAATAAGCGGGCGATCACCGCAAAAATTTATAAAATCAGCCAAAACTACGTCTGCATTGCGAGCACTTTCAATATCTTTTTGTGGGATTTGATGCACCTTCCATGCACCCTCTGAGATTTTGTTTATATTTACACTAATTAGTTCCTGGAAAGATTTTGGCTCCATGCCTTTTTGCCAAATCACCCCGGCAACTTCAATAATGTCGTCATGGAAAGTGTTGAGCCCAGTTGTCTCAGTATCAAATAACACAAAACCCTCTCCGGAATAATATCTGTTTATTAGGTCTTTAAAAGTGATTAGTTTCATATTTTTTCTATAAGATATTTAATTATAACTTTACACTTTGTCATCCTGTCCCGATTTTATCGGGATCAGGATCCATCGTCTGCCAGCAAACGGTGGATCCCAAATCAAGTTTGGGATGACAAGGGGAAAATAAAAATGACAGATGGCATTATAATTCATTAGTAATTTTTTTGCGACCCTGTTTTTTCAAACTCTGCATCTTTTTGTTTCTACGCCGTTTTTTCTTTGCCTTTTTAGGTACTTTCGTTTTTTTCCGATCGGGTTGAACATAAAAATATCGACGGACTCTATGAACTAATTGATCAAATGCATCAGACAGGTTTCTTTCTTTACTTCTTTCGTTAATAGATTTTGCTATCAGTTGACGGGTTTTTAATGAATTCATCCTATGAGTATCCGGAATACGATAAATTAAGCGCACACCATTCATATTACGGTTCACATTTTGCCCACCAGGCCCTCCTGAAAAATAGGAAATATCAATATCTTTTTTATCTATCACTAAATCTCCGCTTGCAAGATGAACGGTTATTGTCATTTTATCACGGTCGGATGTAATGAAGTCATTTTTCATTTTTTTATTGTTGAATTATATATATTTGTAGGGGACGCAGATCTGCGTCCCCTACAATAATACACAACAACCCCCGCAACCCACAACAATAAAAAATTATGCTACAATTCCATCCGCATACAATTCCATCCGCATTAATTAATCAATTAATTATGAGGCCCGAACTCCTAGCCCCCGCAGGTGATATTGAAAAATTAAAAACAGCATATCGTTTTGGTGCAGACGCTTGTTACATGGGCGTGAAGTCGATGAGTATGCGCGTTAAAATTGATGATCAGGAAGGTGATGTGTTGGAAGAAGCTTTGAACCTCAGAAATCAATTAGGCAAAAAATTGTATTTAACAATGAATATTCATGCGCATGAAAATCGTTTGAATTTTTTGGAAAAAGAATTAGACAGATTGTCTGCATTACACGGTAAAGGATTAGATCCAGATGGCCTCCTTATATCCGACCCGGGCATATTTGTCATTGTCCAAAATAAATGTCCATGGTTGTCACTCCACGTTAGTACACAAGCAAACATTCTTAACTCATCTGCTATAGAATTTTGGGCAAAGCAGGGCGCTGATCGCGTAGTTCTTGGGCGTGAAGTAAGCCTTGAAGAATTAAAAAAAATTAAAAAGACACTCAAAGAAAAAAGCATTAATGTTGAGCTTGAGGCTTTTGTTCATGGTGCTATGTGCATGGCCTATTCCGGCAGATGTCTACTTTCTAACTTTATGACAGGCCGAGATGCAAATGAAGGTATGTGTGCACACTCTTGTCGCTGGAACTATAAAGTTTATCTAGAGGAAGATTTACGTCCGGGCGAGATGATTCCCATAGAAGAAGATCAATGTGGTACAAGTATCATGAGCGCGAAAGACATGTGTATGATCGGACACCTTAGGGATTTAATAGATGTAAAACTCGATTCACTCAAAATAGAAGGCCGGCATAAAACTGTTTATTACACTGCCATTGCTTGCCGTGCATACCGAGAGGCTTTGGATCTTGCCGAACAAGACAAGCCACCAACCAAGAATTTGCTTGATCTTATTAACTCAATCGATACACGCGGTTATTTTACTGGCTTCTGGTATGGCAAGCCAGGAGCTGAAGGCCAAAGATACAAAGAAAGGAGTGATTATAACGAAAATTTTTGTTTTGCTGGTGTCGTCCGAAAAGTTGAAAATGACCAAATGATCGTCGAGGTCCGCAATAGATTAGATAAAGGCGACAGGTTAGACATCATCACTCCAGATCAAACTATTCCGATCACATTAGATGAATTTAAAAATGCGGAAACCGGCGAAGTTATCGAGGTTGCAAGTGCTGGCCAAGGATTTTCTATTACACTAAAGGTATCAGAAGGTGTATCTGAAGGGGATATATTAAGAAAGCATTTAAAATAATTTTTATCCTTCAAAAAGCTCATCTTCAAGTGTAAATGCAAAACATACTTGGTCAGATTCCTTAGCCCTTTTATAAATATCAGTATCTGAAGGTCTTTCGTATGCATGAGGCGACCCTTCTAACACTTCACCATCTGCATCTACCAATATCCATTCAAATCCAAGAGCTAATATAAGTTGCTCTACTAATGGATAGTTAGACATTTCAACCTCTTGTAATGCTGCTCCACGTTGATGGGGACCCATTTGATCAAATTCTTCAAAAGTTATAACTCTTCCTTGAAATTGCTCCTTAAAACCATGAGCAGCAATTATATTTTTAGCTGCATCATCAAGCGGTGGTATAGGCTTTCTTTCTATGATTTGGTAAACTGCTTCTCGCTTAGGTACAGGCGCTGGTTTAAATTCTTTTTGACGATCTGCTTCTCTGACCCCACTAAGTAATCGTGGGCTTGTGCGTAAATGCCTCTCTGCTCCTTTTGACATAACACTAAAAATTAAAAATTAGGTTAATAATTATACTTCAATTAATTTATGGTGTCCAATTTACCTGATTTTATTTTGTTCTATTAGCCCAGCCCCTTTATATGTTTTGGTTGCAGCACTTCACTATCTTCATCGGACACAGATAGTCCAGGTATTTTAAATGTTGGACAACCTTCATCATCATACTAATCTTCTGACCCCTCTGGATCTCCGCCATTCCACGGCATCTTATAGACTTCTTCATAAAGAGCCTCTATTTCAGGACTCATTTCACCCCTTCTTTCAATTAATTCCATAGCACGACGAATAACAAGATCATTCTCACTACTATCAAAAGCCAGCATAATTACTTCCCAGCTCATATCTTCGTCTTCATCTGATTCAAAAGCAGCAATTTTTTCATCTCTGCTTAATAACTCCCAAATCTTTTTAGCATCTTCAACATATATATTTGGCAGTGTAATCAGATCTATTAAATGGTGAGCCTCATTCAATCCTCCAGTATCCAGATCTGCTGACAATATCTCATCCCATCTATTTTTTATAAAGTCATGAATTTGTTCAGTAGTAGCTTCGCCCATGGCAAACACTAAAGCATTGAAAGCCACATTAATATTAGGGTCTTGCAATAATCTACGATACACTACATCAGTATCATTTTTATATTTTGCAATTAATTCTCTTACATGAGGAACATCTAATTGACTTAAAATATTTAAAAATTCTTCAGG
>CAYWJA010000015.1:0-36698 GCA_964458485.1 uncultured Candidatus Peribacteria bacterium
AAAATGTAAGCATGCCCTGAAAAACATTTTTAATTAAATGTTCATCCTGTAATATATCTTTTATGTCATCCGGCACTTCGCATTCAATATTCTTTGGTGGTGCTTCAATGGCTACAGTGTCAAATATAAGAAAACCTCCTGGCCTCATTGCACCTTCTGCTGTTGTAAGCATTCTAATCCATTCTGCCTCTGTAGTACAATGCCATATGGTATGCATCATGGCTGTAATAAAATGGTATTGCTCTTTCTGATGCTCTTCTGATAACTTTAAAAAATCACCAGTAAATATGCTATCCCGACTAAATCCTGCATTAGTCAGCTTCGATAAAGTACCTTGGGCAACTGATGGTACAAAATCAAATCCACGGATATTTTTACGGAATATATCAATATTGCTCGGATCTAAACCAGACTCAATTAACCTGTCTATAAGCTCTATTATGCGGGCATCACCTGTTCCAAAATCCAATCCGTTTAAATGTCCTACGGATACTCCAAATTCCTGAGAGGCTTTTAGTAAAGTATCTCTTATTACTATTTCGTCCGATGGACCAAGACCTTCTCTAAACCAATATTTCCCATAATCAAATCTTTTGTATGTCTCTATAACACGCTCTCTTGTATCACCTCCAAGTTGATCTGTAAGATTTATAAGTAGCTTCTCCATTGCAGCAAGATCATTGCTTTTACTGCTAAGCTCCTCATGTAAACCTGCCATTTCATCTGCTGCTATATCTTCACCTGGCGTAAGAATAAATCGGCCCAGTCCAGCTAATTTACTACGCACATCTTCAATATACATTGCTATGGCTGCCTTAATCTCTTCAGGTGCAGCAACACGCGCAAGCGCAAAATCCGCATCCGGAACTACAGATGTTTTTGATGCAAGAAATGCCTGAACACTATTTGCTACCTCTGCTGTTGGATATATTTCACTCACAAAAAAGGATAATAAATTAGAGTAATTAAAGATAAAACAGTAGAACTATGTATAGTTTTATCAATTTTTACCCTATTTGTCAAGTAAAATTATATAAAAAAATATTAATTTTTTTTGTCTATTATTTTTGATTTTCAACAACCTTCCATCTTACCTCTTTCTGCAACTCACCGGATATGGTAAAACCAGCTGCTTTAGTGTGCCCTCCGCCCCCAAATTGTGAAGCAATTTCTGCAACATCGACTTCATCATGCAGAGTACGTAAAGATCCTTTAACCTTCCCTTCCTTCTCAGTAAGTATTACGCTATATTCTGAACCTGGTACAGAATTAATATAATCAACAACACCTGTCATTTCACTATAATCTGCACCTGTGTCTTCAAAATCCTTCTGCTTAACAACAGACATTGCAATTCCTTCTGGTGTTTTTTGGATGCTTCTCATTACTCTACCCCATAATCTCATGGTGGAAATTTTAGTGGTATTAAAAATTTCCTTAGAAATTGACCTAAGGTTTGCACCCTTGGCAAGAAGTCTCCCTGCAACTCGTAAAACCTCTGAAGTTGTATTTGAATGCATAAAACTTCCTGTGTCTGTATAAATCCCAGTCAAAAGACATGTTGCTGTATATCTATCTATTGGGTAATTTAACTTTTGAAATATTTTATAAAGAACCATAGTGGTAGATGCAGCACTACTATCTACAATATTATATTGACCATAAAAATCATTGGATTTGTGGTGATCTATATTAACCACCTCTAAACTTTTATCAAATAACTCCGGATGACTTTCGCTAAATCCTGTTAGATGTGTTGCGCCTGCATCTAAAATAAAATAAACATCTGAATTAAACTCCGGTTCACCCTTCTTCAAATCTCTTATGTTTGGTAAAAATAAAAATTCTTCAGGAGCTTCATCAAAGCAAATAATTTTAGAAGCTTTCCCCATATTCACAAGAGCCTGATGCATAGCAAGTGCCGCACCAATAGTGTCTCCGTCTGGTGATCTATGTGGAATAATTAAAAATCGCCTATTTTCATTAATGAGGGTACCGATTTTTTGAATTTCGTTATTATCAATTTCCATTTCTTTTTGTTTAGTAGCGAGAAATGCGATCCGAAGCGTAATCACTGCAGGTGTGTAGCGAAGGAGGCATTACGTAGTAAAGTTCGCACCGTTCACGGTCAGAACTTTATAGGTAATTCAAGCATTCCCCTATTGTTTTGTTTTAGTGGTGTATTAAAATTTTATTTTTAGTTAAGGGTACATTAATAACCAAATTAAATTTGAGTGACAAGCATTTAGGGTGGTCAAAATCTATTAAGTATTTTGGGGTTATATTATTTGGGATTTACAAAAAAATTTTATATTTTTTTGCATATTTTTTTATTTAATTTATTGTGTAATATTGTAGGGGACGCAGATCTGCGTCCCCTACCCATATACACATAATCCAACAAACAACAAAAATGCAAAACAAACACAACATAATTTTCATCGGTACAGGCAAAATAGGTACTCCTCTACTCGAAGCTTTGGCAAAAGATGAACGGTTTGATGTAAAACTGATTATTACCCAAATAGACAAGCCTGCGGGTAGGAAAATGCAATTAATGCCTTCGCCTATTAAGCTTACAGCTTTGGATCTTGGGTTAAAAATTTATCAGCCAGATAATATTAATAGTAAAGAAAGTATCGATCTGATAAAAAAAATTAATCCAGACATGATTGTTTTAATGGCATATGGTCAGATATTAAAGAGGGAGCTTTTAGGTATTCCTAAATTCGGATGCATTAATGTTCATGCTTCACTTCTGCCGAAATACCGTGGTGCATCCCCTATCCAGCAGTCTTTACTTAATCAAGATGAAGTAACGGGTATAAGTATCATGGAAATGGAGGAGAAAATGGACACAGGACCTGTTTTTAGAGCCTCTGACCTATTTATCGAAGAAAATGATGATGCAGTAACGATATATGAACGATTGGCCAATTTAACAGCTTACAAAACGCCTAATATACTCGATGATATTGCAGAAGGCCGGGCAGAGGCAAAAATACAAGATAATTCTAAGGCTTCTTATTGTCAGAAGATCAGTAAATCTGATGGGCAGATTAACTGGGGTGAACCTGCTGATGTAATTGTCGCCAAAATTCGTGCATTTACAGGCTGGCCCGGTACTTTTACTTTTTGGAATGGAAAGCGACTTAAGATTATAAATGGTAAATCTGACGAATTTACGTCAAAACCCGGGTTAATAACTGAAAAAGACCATTTAATTATGGTTGGCACAGGCAAAGGTTCTGTAATATTAGATAAAGTACAAATAGAGGGGAAAAGTATTCAGTCTGTTGATGAATTTACTAAAGGGTACCAGGATTTTATTGGGAATGCATTAAAATAATTAATATATAAATTGAGAAATTAAGCCCCCCCCCATTATCATCCCGCACTTGATGCGGGATCCAGATAACGTGATAATTGTTATATTACTAATATACTAATCATCTTATTTTCTGATATTGCGAAAATATTCGCATATTCAGATTATCTGTTTATTAGTGAATAAGTAATAATACCGACCATAAATCACATGGATCCCGCATCAAGTGCGGGATGACAAACCGTAGCATATTGTTCCATTTAAATAAAAAACCTAATTTTGCAATTTACTTACAAATTATTCAAATTTTTTGACTTTTTTAAAAAAATATTATATCATTAAAAATAAACCTTTTTGGCTTAAATAAGTCAATTTTGTAAGACAATATATTGCCATTTATGCAAAAAGTGAGTCCAAAAGATTTGCTTTTTTTTTAAAAATATGTTATAATACTATAATCACTTAAAAAATCAACTAAGAATTATGAGTTAAGTAAAAGGCTTAATCCTTAGTACTTAGTCCTTAATCCTAATAAATAACAAACAAAAAAAATGGATACTTTAATCTCAATACTTTCACAAATCGATATTGCCACCTATTGGGGTGTGTTTCTATTCGGTCTCGCTATATCTGCCACTGCAATGAGCACAGGTATAGACGGTGCTGTGTTTTGGGCACCTGTATTACTGCTTGTATATAAGGTAGACCCTGCAGTCGCCATAGCATGTGCAATAGCCATAGAAGTATTTGGCTTTGGCTCAGGTGTATATGGTTACGCCAAAAAAAAGAAAATACTATATAAACAGGGTCTTTTCTTTCTTATATTTGCAATCCCATTAGGCATTTTTGGCGCTTATGTTTCTAAAATAGTATCTGCCAACCTATTAATATCTTTAATAGGAATCAGTTGTGTTGTTTTAACGGTTGTAAATTGGCGAAGGGCTAAATTTGATAAGGCAGAAAAAGACTCTAAAAACCTACAATTAAAACAGAAGGGCATAGGAGGTCTTGTAAATGGAATTGGTGGATTCTTTACGGGAATAATTGGTATTGGCATAGGTGAAGCTAATCATTATTACCTTTTAATTAAAAATAGATACCCAATTGCATATGCTAGTGGTACAAGTGTGTTTACTATAGCAATTACCGCATTTATATGTACTGTATTTAATATGGTTTATTTCAAAACATCAGCAGATGCATTTAACTGGATGCAAATTGTAAGTATATTGGTATTTGCAATACCTTCTGTAATGATTGGGGCAAGATTTGGGGTGCTTTTGGCTCATAAAATACAACGAAAAGCATTTAATTACTTTTTGGTTTCTGTTTTTGCATTCATGGCGGTAATTTCTTTTTACAGGGTATATATAAGTGTGGATAGTGAACAAATGATGGCTTCTTTGTTGCACTAATATTTACAGACTTCCAAACCTCCAAACGTACTTTTTAAAAAGACTCCCAAAATTACCAAACTCCCAAACGTACAAACAAATACCAAATTACAAACATTACAAACTAACAAACTCTATTCTAAATAATTAATTAGTTAGTTTTGTAAGTTTGGATATCTGGACGTTTGGAAGCCTGCTTGTAAGTTTGGACATCTAGAAATTTGGACGTTTGAGAAATGAGTTGTTGACCCAAAGACAACAATTATGGTACTTTTATTTACCATTCTGTTGTGTCTTTTTCTATTGATAATTTAACCTCAAATATGGGTGATAAGATTGGATTATTCCATCAAGACTTTAGTCCGGATATAATTAAAGGCTATTCCATGGATGATATGAGAAAAGCTGTGTCTTTAGCAAGGTCTGGAATAAGTGCGGTCGTTCATGCTCTTACGAGTGAAAAGCCAGAACTACACAATCAAGCTGTAGTGGCATATAGTTTATATAGGCTTGCAGAACACTGGAAGATTAGCCTAAACACAAGGGATGTATGCCAACAAATTTTAGCTCAACTAGAAAATGATGAAGCACAAGACCCTGTAGTGCAATTATATGCAACAAGCTTAAGAAATATTGTTGGGGCATCTGATATAGATGAATTATCAGATTTACCGGATAAAATGGATCCTGAAGAGTTAATATGGCCTTTTATAATGAATCCTAGTCCTGTTATTATCTGCAGGGGTGATGGAAATGTAGTTACGCATAATCCTGCGTCTAATGATGTTTTTCCTGGAACAAAAGATAACTTCCCCCAAGAATTACGTGAGCTTATAAGCTTATCTGATGATACAAATGAGGCAACTGTTGTAATTGATAATCGCATATATGAAGTAAGAATTAGCCGTTTTAAAAAAAGAGATAGGGTAATGCTCTATTGTACTGATATTACAGAAAGGCGCGTTCTTTCTTTACTACCTGAAAACAGATCAGATCCTGCGATAATTTTAAATGCTGAAAGTGAAGTAGTTACTTTTATCGACAAAACAAATAGAATCCCTGGCTTAGAAAAAGGATCTGGATTGCCTTCAGATTTACATAAAGCTATTGGTGTTATCCAGACAAATAAAAAGGTAGAAATAGAATTTAATGGTCACCGCTATTTAATCACGAATAGTCGCGTTCCAAATACGGGGCTAACTTGCTTATATTTCAGGGATATAACGGAGCGTCATAATGCTGAAATTAGAGAAAGAAGGGCTAAAGACAAAGTTATGGATTTTTCTGTTGCAATGGCATATGCAATGGAAGGCCCACTTGCCAACATAGCTTCTGCAGTATCAATGCTGCCAGATAACATTAAGGGTAAGCGTTGGGATTATGTAAGGTCTCAAATTGGTACGATAACAACAAATGTGAGACAAGGTCTTAAATTTGTAAAAAGCATGGCTAATTTCAGTAGAACAACTACACGAATTAATATTTCAAAAGAGCCAATTGACTTATCTGAATTAGTTTCTGAAGCTACAAAACATCTCGACATGCCTAAGAACGTAAAATATGAAATTATAAACCCTATAACGCAAATTAAAACTGATCCTGCAATCTTACGCGATATATTAGAAAAACTTATTGACAATGCCATAAGCCATAATAATTCGGAAAAAATCGAAATACAAATTGGCTATGGCAGACCTGATAATAAAACTTATGCTATATACATAAAAGATAATGGTGTTGGAATAAGTGATCAACATACAGACGCCGTAGAAGGAAATGGAATATTCGATCCATTCTACAAAGTAGACGGCAATATTAGCAATAGCAATCCGGGTCTTGGCCTTTTTACAGCCCAAAGAGCGGCAGAAGCCTTAGGGGGTAAAATTAGTGTAAAATCAAAACCAGGCGAAGAATCTGTGTTTTTTGTGACGATTCCTAAGAAATAAATGAATAATACCCATTAAATAATTATGCCTAGATCTTTAAACAGCATACTTCCTCCTATTAGCAGAGACATTGAAAATCCTGCATGGTCAAGCGAGATAAGCAGAACCCTTGCACTGGTGCTTATGGGGAGACGCGAAATAAATAAATTAATATTACATGAAGAGGATAGGGCAAATCCTAACGCCTTAGTGGCCAGTCGTATTCTTGAATTAGCAAGACATTATAAAATTAAACCTACAGATCCAAAGTTAATGTACAAGCTACTGGATAGGTTAAAAGCAGAAGATGATCACCCTGAAATACAGGAGTTTGCGAATGAATTGATGAAGTTACTCGACGAATATGTTTTATATCCGGAGCGAATTCAAGAATATAGATCACAGGCAGCATTACCTATATTTAATAAAAATCCTGTGATTCTTATAGATACCTATGAAAGAACAGTATTGTTTAGCAATCCAGCTTCTAATAAAGTTTTATCTGATTTAAAAATTGGAGAAAAATTGCCAGATGTATTACATCATGCCCTAAGACAATATAAAATAGGGGGTGATAATTCTGTGACAATCCAAGGCAGAACATTTGCAATAAAAATTGGCTCTACATTAGATATGAAAGGTCAAACGGGAATTTTCCTTACAGATATTACTGATATACAAGAGACATTGCATAACAAAGAAGATGAAGTTCATGAGCTTACAATAGATGCTGAAGAAATGAAACGGCAAATTTCTATTTTTCAAAATAATCCTGCCCCTGTAATTCAAATATCAGGGTTAAACGAGCGTGTCCTGAGATATAATAAAGTTGCAAAAGCTCTTATGCCTGATTTGGAGGTTATAGGCGAAATACCAGAGCTTATTGGTTCACCTGAGAAAATGGAAGGTAAGGAAGTTACGGTGGGGGGCCGTATTTTTGTAATAAAAACTGCTGAAGAAGTCGACCTTAATGTAATAAATATATATTTTAATGATATTACTGAAACAAAATTTTGGGCATTTTTTGCAGAGAACAATCCAGACCCTGTATTTATGGCTATGGCTGACGGCAAAATTCGTAAATTTAACGCTTCTGCTGGAAAAACTATTACTGGCTTGGAAGAAGGAGCTGTTATGCCAAAATCTTTAAAATCAGTTATTGGGGCACCATACCAATTTACGAGCTGTCAGTTAACAGAAAAAGAAGTTGAATATAACGGCCGCAGCTATTTATTAAAAGCCAGATATGCTCCGGAGCTAGCACCAGGTTCAAATTTAATTCTTTTTTATTTGCAAGATATTACTGAATCATTACTTAAAGATCAAGAAATTGCAGAGCAACATCAAAATCTCGCATCTTTTGTAAGGCAAATGATTGATAGGATGGAAGCGCCATTAAATTTGATAGCCAGCAGATTCATGTTATGGAGGGAAAATCTCAATCGTAGCTTAAGTGAAGATGGGAAAAATGATTTGGATCGTGTACAGAAAGAATGTGGAGCTTTGGATGATTTAATGAAGCAATTGTCCGAATTCATCGAAGATGATGATAGGGCTGTATCTACAGAACTGGTAGAAACCGACGATGTAATGCAAAAACTGGCATCAGAATTCAATAGAAATCCTGGTATTGATGTTAAAATTATAGGTGAAGTTAAGGGATTGGAAAGAGAGGAAGAACCTTTACCTCCAATAAAATCTGACCCTATATTAATTAAACAAATCTTCAGAGAACTAATCGACAATGCAGTTAAATATAATAAAAATCCAACTAAAAAGGTTAGAATTAGTTATGTCTCTTTTGAAGACGGAGAAGCATATAATTTTATTGTCGCTGATAACGGAACAGGAATATCATCAGATAACCTTGAAAAAATATTCAGGCCACTTGAACAATTAGATATAGGTACTACTGCTAATAAAGGTAGTGGGCTTGGCCTTTCTGCTGTTAAAAATATGATTACAAAGCTAGGCGGCTCGATCCAAGTGGAGTCTAAAGTTGGCCAGGGGTCAAAGTTTATAGTCAGAATTCCTATAGTAATATAGGAATATTTCAGATTTCTGATTTCTGATTCGATTTTTTAATTCTTATATTTTATATCCAACAACAAATATTAAATAACTATTATGAATGAATTAATAAGGGAATTAATCCCGGAAAAATACCTGGATCCGGCAAATATTACCTGTTCACCAAACGATCTTCGGCGAATTGAAGAATTAGCTGCCAGTGGCGATAGAATAGCCATAAAAGCATTAATCAACAGTGAAGATGCTGCTGCAAAAAATAGTGCTGAGGCTACAGACTGCATTTTAGATTTGGCGGAACACTATGATATTGATCCGGCAGAACCAAATTTATTGAAACAGGTTTTAAATAAAATGGATGAAGAAAATGATTTTGCAATACGCGGACTGTCCGCCACAATAAGGCAAATTACAGATAAAGACAGAATCATAGGGATACTTCCTACAATGAAAGAGATAGAAGTTTTGTTTTTATTGCCTATATACAATCTAAATCCCATATTTGCAATAGATGCGGAAGATGATGGTGTACTGGTGGCAAATAAGCGTTCATTAGGTACATTTCCTTATTTAAGAAAAAATGAAAGCCTGCCTGAGGATCTGTTAAGTGAAATTGAACCATTGGATGACTGTGACGGCAAAGAGGTGCAGATTGAAGGCTTTATATATATTTTAAAAATAGTTACCTGCAATTGTTCTGATGGAAAAGTAAAATTGCTTTATTTTAATGATGTTACCGAACTAAGAAAAACTCAGGAAAAATTAAAAATATTATCTGAATACCCTCTTGAGAACCCAAATATCGTATCAAGGGTAACTGCTGATGGTGTTGTGGAAGATGTACGCGGAATGCCTGTGAATTTTTTTAGTGAAAATGGCATAAGGCCAGGAAAGAGACTGCCCGATAAGCTTATGAGGGACATAGGATCCCTTGATAAAGAAAAGGATTTAGAAGTTAAAATAGGAGATAGGATATTTGTGTTAAAAATCAGGATTTCATTAGTAAGTTCGGCTATTAGGAAACTTTATTATCATGATGTTACTGACTTACGCAAGGTGCAAAAAGATCTGGAAGAAACAGTTGAAGAACTAAGTACAGCCCAAGATGAATTAAAAAAGGCAAATGATGAACTTAAAGCATTTGCTGGTGCAGTATCTCATGACTTAAAAAAACCTCTTACAAATATTTCATCTTTGATTCAACTTTTAATTGATCCCAATAAAGGTGCAATGGATGATGATAGAATAGCTGATATATATAGGCGCATTTATAGAGCAACTATGGAAGGAGCTAATTTTATTAAAGATTTATTAGCATTTCTTAAAATTGATACGAGTATGGATGTATCACCAACGACAATTGATTTATCAGGTATGATTAATAAGATGGTAGAAGATTATAATATGAAGGCAGAAATAGATGATGACAATTTAGATATTACAATTAAAGATCCCCTGCCCAAAGTAAAATCTCATAGAATTATTCTAATACAAATATTTCAAAATCTTATGGATAATGCAATAAAATATATTGAATCCGAAAGAAAACAAATAACAATTGGATGTAAAATTCTAGATGGTAATAAATGTAAAATTTCCATAGAAGATAACGGCATAGGGATATCACCAGGTGACCTTGAAAAAATATTCCAAGTTTTTGTTAGGGCAGATGCAGTAGCAAGTAGAAAAGAAAAATTTAGCGGTACAGGCATAGGGCTGGCAACTGTACAGAAGGGGCTGGAGAAGATTGGAGGTTCTATTCGTGTTGAATCTACGATTGGAGAAGGATCGACTTTTCATGTAACTCTTCCTGGTGTAATACTTCAGGAGGATGAATAAATTATGATTAATATCCGAACATATTACCCTTAACTTGATATTCTTTTTAATGTATAATTTAATAGAAGTAGTAATTTTCATTTTTTAGTTTTTATTTAGTAAAAAGCTAGTAAAATAAATAAAAATTAAAAATTAAAAATTAAAAATTAACACTATGCCTCCTATATCCCCTTTCGACAGATTCACTCCAAATGCTAAACAGGCACTAAGTATTGCTGAGGAAGAATCACGCAAGAATAGTTTGCCATATATTGGCAGTGAACACTTACTGATTGGCCTTTTGAGTAATCCCCGATCTCTTGCCTTTTCAATACTAACAGGTGCCGGAGTTTCCCTTGAAAATGTACGAATGATTTTAAGTTCTGCATCAAACCAGGAACCGGAATCTAAACAAGTGCAACATGGTCTTTCATCTTATTTAACAAAAATAATTGAAGAATCAGTAAAAACTGCCCATAAATTCAGTCACCCTTTTGTTGGTACTGAACATCTTTTGTATGCTTTAGTCTCTCAGGGTAAATGTGCCGCCACAGTAATTCTTGAAAATATGCAGGTAAACCCAACTGATTTTAAAAATCAAGTTGAGGAAATGTTTGAACAAATGGCAAGTGCCCGCAAAAAAGATATGCAGCAGGTTAATACTTCACTCGATAAATTCCTACAAGGTCTGCAGGGAGTTATGTTTAATCCAGGTGGAACTGACTATTCTGATGCATTTCAACATAAAGATAGTCCCTTTGGGCAAAATCCAATGGGTGCCCAAGGGCCTGGCGGTCCTCAAAAAGGCCAAAGTAAAACCAAAACCCCAGCCCTTGATTATTTCACAACAAATCTGAATAACAAATTTAGAAAAAAGGAAATTGACCCTATAATTGGACGTAAAAAGGAAATTGAACGTATGATTCACGTTCTTAATCGTAAAACCAAAAATAATCCGGTTATTATCGGTGATCCTGGTGTTGGTAAAACTGCAGTAGTTGAAGGCTTGGCTCAGGCCATAGTAGAAGAAAATGTACCTGATGTACTTTTAAATAAAGATATTCTTCTGCTTTCTTTGAGTAATGTTATTGCAGGTACAAAATATAGAGGTGAATTTGAAGAAAGAATGAAAAGTATTATCGATGAAGCTGCTAAGGCAGATAATGAGATTATTCTATTTATTGATGAAATCCACACTCTTTCCGGTACTGGCTCTGCAGAAGGAAGTATGGATGCTGCTAATTTACTAAAACCGGCACTTTCACGAGGAAATATGCAAATTATTGGTGCAACTACAATTGATGAATATAGAAAACAAATTGAAAAAGACAAAGCTCTTGAAAGACGTTTTCAGACGATTCTAGTGGAAGAGCCAAGCACTGATGAGTGTATACAAATTTTAGAAGGGCTCAGACCTACATATGAAAAATTTCATAATTTATCGATTTCCGACGAAGCGATAACAGCGTCTGTTAAGCTTTCCAAAAGATATTTAACAGAAAGGTTCTTACCAGACAAAGCAATTGATTTAATTGACGAAACTGCAGCTCTTATGGGTGCACGCAGTCAATTTAACTCACATCTTGTTAAGGATGAAAAAGAAAAAATAGCTAAAATAGAAAAACAAATCGAAAAAGAAGTTTATGCACAGGAGTATGAAAAAGCTTCCAAGTTAAAAGAGAAAAAAGAGGTAATAATGAAGAAAATCCAAAAAATTAAAGAAGAAAATCAAAGTAAAGTAAAAAAAGTAAAAATTGATGAAAATGATATCGCCAAGACTGTTGGTAAGATGACAGGTATTCCTGTGGCCAAACTTGTTAAAGATGAAAGTAAAAAACTTTCGGATCTAGAATCTGTACTCAAAAAATATATTATTGGCCAAGATTTAGCAGTTGGTGAAATATCTAAAGCCATCCGTCGCTCAAGAGTAGGTATAGCAACAGCAAATAGGCCTATTGGTTCATTTATTTTCCTAGGTCCTACTGGTGTTGGTAAAACAGAACTTGTAAAAACATTAGCTCGTGAAGTTTATAATAATCCGGACGCACTCATAAAAATAGACATGAGTGAATTTATGGAAAAACACAATGTATCGCGCCTAGTTGGAGCTACTGCAGGTTATGTAGGCTATGAAGAAGGTGGCCAACTTACAGAGGCTGTACGCAGAAAACCTTATAGCGTTGTACTTTTTGATGAAATTGAAAAAGCACATCCAGAATTCTTTAATATACTCTTGCAGGTGTTGGAAGACGGATATTTAACAGATGCTAAGGGTAAAAAAGTTGATTTCACCAATACCGTTATAATTATGACAAGTAATATTGGTGCGAAAAAATTAACCAAAGAAGCTAGTAAAATAGGTTTTAATCTTTCTAACGATAAACTAAAGCAGGCAGAGGAGGATTTTGAAGAAAAGAAGGAACAGGTACTTAAGGAATTAAAAGACACTTTCCGTCCGGAATTTCTGAATCGTATAGATAAAACCATTGTATTCCAGCCACTAGCCAATGATGATATTCAAAATATTGTTAAACTTCAGCTAGAAGAGCTAAATGACCGCTTGAAAGAAAAAGGAATATCTCTAGATGTTACAAATGAGGCTATTGAGCTTTTAGCCAAAGTTAGCTATAAGCCGGAGTACGGTGCCAGACCTGTAAGGCGTAAAATTCAGGATATGATTGAAGATCCATTGGCTGAACGGCTATTAACTGGTGAATTCAAAAAAGGAGATATGGTAAAAATTGGATGTCTACCTAAAAAAGAAGAACTCACTTTTATGCGGGTTGAGTTAAAGGTGAAGAAGGTGACCAAGAAAAAGGCAGTTAAAGTTTGATGATATTTTGCATTTCTATAATTTCCCTTCTTACTTTTTGTGTCGTATACGTGGTAATGGTTGCCCTGGTGTTACTGCCGGGTTTTCTTGTGTTGGTGTTCTTGATGGATCGCCTTCTTGTGTTGCATCTGCAGCCCCATCTTCCTCTTGCACCTCCTCTTCTTCTGCTGATGATAAAACTTTTTCAACAGCTGCTCTTAGCACTGGAACATCAAAAGGCTTATCAATTAAACGACCTTGCTGTATTGAATCGGAAAATGTTTGAAGTAATCCAGGATTTCCGGTCATAAAAATTATTTTTTTAGCCAATTCCGGCCTATTTGCCTGTAACCATTCAAATAAATCTTTACCTGTCCCATTAGGCATAAGCAAATCACTAATAATTGCGTCTGGATCTAATGTACCATCTTGCAATTGACCTATCGCATCATTGCCAGATTTTGCCTCAATAATATTATATTTGCCTAATGTCCTTCTTAGTGAACTCCTAATTAATGCTTCATCATCAACAACTAGTGTATCTAATTTTCTATTTACTTCGTTTGTCATAATTAAATGAATTAAAAAAATAGGTATTTAATTTACATATAATTTTGATACCTGTCAAGCTTAATACAAGGATCAAAAATTAAGGATAGACAAAAAGACTTAGTCCTTAGTCCTTATTCCTTAGCCCTTAATTTAGAGTCCAAGTGACTTTTTAATATCTTCAGCTTCATCCTCCTCTTTATTTTTTGCATCCTCCTCCTCTTTCTTCGCAGCTTCGGCTTCTGGTGATGCATGCTGTTTTTCCAGCTCCTTCATTTGTTCTGCATGCTTCTTTTCAAGCTCGGTAAACTTCTGCTGCTCTTCTACAAAAATCTTCATCAATTCATCAATTTGGAATTGAGAAAGCTTAGGAACAGATTCTATAATCTTCTTTTTTTCGTTTACTGTTAAAGATATAGAACCTGCTAGAAGTTGAATGAATTTATCGTCCTCAAATTTAGTATTTGGATGCGCCGGCATATTTGCCTTTGCCCATGTGATAAAATCCTGAATTTGCTGTTGATTGCCTGCATTAGCAACAAGAGAGCTAACGTCGACATTTTCTTCCATAATACCACTCAAGTCATTTTTTTTAGGTGGTTGTGCACCTGCTGGTTGTCCTGCGGGTGGTTGTGCACCTGCTGGCTGAGCTGCTGCAGGCTGCTGTGCGGGTGGCTGAGCTATAGGAGGTTGTCCTGCTGGTGGTTGTGCACCTGCTGGTTGTCCGCCTGCTGGTTGACCACCTTGATCTGCTGGTGGTTGTGGTGGAGTTGGGTCTGCCGGAGCTCCTGATTGATCTCCCTGTTGTTGTGTTGGATCGTCCATAATATTTTTTGTTTAAGCAATTTGGCTCAAATTTTATCACTTTTATTATTACATGGCAAATTTTTATTCATTTTCGTGTGCACTAATAACTCTATTTACCGGATTTAATCTGCCATAAATACTGCTATTTATTAATTTTGCAATCAAACCTTGCACTTTTAGTGCATATTTATCCGCTGATGGTATATGTCGCATTACCCTATAGTGGATATTCTGCATTACACTAAAATTATAAGTAACCTTGCGGGCATTTACTGCATCTATAATGTCACTCCTGCATTGTACCATTGCATTATAATCTTTTTCTTTCCCCTGACACCCTTTAAAAATTTTATCTAATTCTTTATTTAATGGCTTTACATTAACTGCAACTTCTTTTTGCAACCTTAAATATTCTCTGATCTCTGCCTTAACTTTTTCAGGCTGTCCTTGAAGTAATTTCCTGGTCTTTGCATCAGCCTGGCTTTGCAAAAGTTTTCCTCCTTGTTCTATTAATTTTGACATCCTTTTGCCTGCATCTCTGTATTTATCACTGACTTCTTTAGCCATTTTTCCTGTCCTGGCAATATCGCTATATGCTTTTGATAAAGATTTCAACACGCCATGAATCTGGGTTTGTAATTGGGTTAATTGATCAGTACTTGGTGGATTTTTTGGATCAAGTTTATTTTTTGCTATCAATTGATCAACTTTTTGAACCTCTTTATTAAAAGTATCTACTAATCCTCTGTCAAGCTGATCTAATGGAACCATCTTCAAGGGAATATATCTACCAGTTGCTGTTGCCATCCTACTTTCGTCGAACATTACGATTCTTGGATTGTTGTGCCTGGTAACTCCCGGCTTAACTGGCTTACCAAGTGGAGTAGCCAATTCAACAATTGTCCATTTATTTCCCTGAGCGTCAGTATGCTTTACAGGGCCATGATCACCTCTAACCAATGGGGCGATATGATTTTCAAATACAACAGCTGCAACCAAATGTCCAAGGCCAATTGAACTAGCTAATGTTTTTAAGGAGATTGTACTATCTTCGCAATCTCCTCCATTATCCCAAAACGTACCAAGCGCAATTTTGTTAATCTCAGATATTTCATCAATATATTCCAAATTAACCTGAAGCCAATTTGCAAGTGCTAACACTTTACCTGTAGGCGAACTAACGCCTGATGTAATTTGTTCTGCAATTGGTTTATAAAATGCTTCATTCTTCTCTACAAACCACATCATATTACGCACACTAAATTTTTTACCTGTTTTAGTGTCATAATACATAACATTTTGTGATACATTTTTATTTTTCGCTTCCAATGCGTGATACTGCTTAAAATACTGATTTATATTTACTCTAAAGCTGACACCTCCTAATTTAACTGTAACTGTGTCGCTTGGTAGTTGTCTTAGGTTATTTGGGCTAGTTATAAATCTACCTGGTTCATATGGTTTACCATTTAAAGCTACCCCTGCAATGCTTCCATTAGCTGCATAAGCAACAGTAAAAGCATCTGCTGCTACTTTGCCGCCACCAAGTGCATTGTGTGAAAATGCTAATGCCTCCCTCAGCTTTGAATCTGAACCGTGATTAAAATTAGTTGTTTTATTTAAACGTTCTGCAAAACTACTTCTACGCTTTACTTTTCTTACTACATCTTTAGGAGTTTTTCTTCCAATACTGGATGCCAGATCTGATATCTGTAAATACTCTTTTTTGCCATATACCGCAGCACCTACACGTGCACTGTAATTACCGGATAACCTATTATAAGTGAAATTATCAAAAAAGCTTCCTTGCAGCCTTACAATAGCAAATAATGTACTGTATTTTTTCCTTGCTATGTCTGCAGCTTGCGAAGGATCAGTAACTCGTTCATCCTGATAACTTAAATTATTTTCATCTTGATCTACTCCGGATTTATTAAAGTCAGTTGCCTTATCAAAAATTTCTTTAACTTTTTTACCCATCTTACTTCCCCAGCCTTCTTTCTTTTCTTTTGCCTTCTGTGCTCGTTCGAAAGTCTCAAAGTATTGCCGCATGGATGCTTCATTTACAGGAATCTTCATTTCCTTGCACCATTGCAAGTAATATACAAAGCCTTTTTCGAAAGATATTCCATTTTTAACAAGCAAATGTTTGTACTCACCAGTAAGTAATCCTTTATAATCCTTAAAATTTGAATGAAATAATTTTCGCCCTTGGTTCGCAGAAAAATCCGGCATTTTTAATTGCAAAAACTTTTCAAAGTCAGTCGGTGCTTTTGGAGTCTTGGTATCATCTCCTGTACCTGAAAAATCTTCACTTAAAGAATCAATAATACGATCTCCATTTAGCACAATAACTCGATATAAGTTGCCCTCTTGCGTCTTTACAACAAAAGTTCCTTTTTTTACTATTACTTTCTTTCCATTAAAATTGGCCTCTGTATCCTCTGTAACACGAAAGCATGGAAACGGTCCTGTTGCAGTAATGCCCATTCTATCTAAAGCTGCTGGATTTGCGGATTCAAATAAAATTTCTGCATCCGGAGTAAGATCTGCAAGACTCAACCTTTTTTCATCTTCTTTGCTTTGGAATTTTACTGTTCCGTCGGCACTTGTAGATTTTTCTCTTGTATCAAGTATTCTTTTTAAATTCGGAGGATCAAGTAATGTATTATCAAGACCAATATCTCCATCGTCATCAAGGGCTTTGCGCCTATCTAGTATAGAGGCTAATTGCAACATATAACGCTGATGACGTTGTGGATCAGTCTTTTTTAATTCTGCTAAATAATCCAAAAGTCTCTTCTTGATAGCATCTTCATTGAAGTTATCTTTGCCGTCTTTCAAATCTACTGCAGCTGATTTTTTGTACCATTTGTCTATTAAGCCACGTACTTTTAAGGCAATTGTCGCCCTTCTCTTATTTGCCTCATCTGCATCATTACAAGTGCACTCCGATACAAGGAATGGTGAAATAGCAAGGGCGGTAGCTAATACTAATGCACGTCGGGTTGAAGGTTTCATCATATTATTGTAAAATTTAATAGGTGTATTATTTTATAAGAAAATATTAATTAAGTCAAGTGATTATGATGCAAAAATTACGTAAACAAATCGATGAAATAGATCAAAAAATCATTAAACTTCTTGCTAAACGGATGGATGTTGTTAAAAAAATAGGACAATTTAAAAAAGAAGCTGGGATATCTGTGAAAGATAAAAATAGGGAGCAGGAATTAAAAAATGAACTTAAAAGAATTGCAGGCAAAGATTTATCGCCTGATTTTGTTGATAGGCTTTATGATGTGATATTTAAAGAATGTAGAAAAGTGCAAGATTTGTAATTTCTGACTTTCCCTTTGTCATCCTGAACTTGCCTGACCCGCCATAGGCGTGGGTTTCAGGATCCATGTTTTGCCAGCAGGCGATGGATCTCGGATCAAGTCCGGGATGACAAACCGTTATTATACCATCTATTTTGTCAATCCATATATCGCAATCCCAAAAGCCACTGATACATTGAGTGACTTTTTTTCTCCTTTCATCGGAATTTCTATTGCCTCATCACATAATTTTAGTATTTCATTCGATACCCCATCAATTTCATGGCCGACGACCAGGCAGATTGGATATTTGGGTTTAAATCTTCCATAGTCGATGCTTTTCTCGGTCTGTTCTAACGCCACAATTTGAACTCCTTTTTTCTTTAGTTTTTTAATGCAATCTATTGGGTCGATGTAATATTCCCAAGGCACCACCTCCTCCGCACCAATGGCAGTTTTTGTGATTTCTTCGCGCGGTGGATAGCCTGTTTGCCCACATAAAAAAATCTTTGTAACCCCAGCACCATCCGAGGTACGAAAAATGGATCCTACGTTGTGTAGGGATCTTATATTATTTAGGAGAACATATGCATTATTTGACATTATTGCTGTATTTTTTACTTAATTTCGGATTTAGGATTTCTGATTTCGGATTCAATTTAGCATTTTTCATTTAACATTCAACTAACTAATTAATTGCGAAATGCTAATTACAAAATGACAATGCGAAATCTGAGATGCGAAATGCAAAATTAACTTCTAATCTGCCCCTCCCCCCTCACAACCCACTTATAACTACAGAGCTCTTTAAGCGCCATAGGACCGCGTGCATGGAGTTTTTGGGTACTTATGCCTATTTCCGCGCCCATGCCGAATTGTGCGCCATCTGTAAAGGCTGTAGAAGTATTTACGTAAACACAGGCGGCATCAATATTATTTAAAAAGTATTCAACACTTTCTTTATCTTCCGAAATTATCGCTTCGCTATGCTTAGAACTGTATTTTGTAATGTGATCTATCGCCTTATTTAAGCTTGCAACAGTTTTTATAGACATTTTTAAAGATAAAAACTCCACTCCAAAATCTTCTTCTTTAGCCAAATGAAGTAGTATGGCATCATAACTGTCCTTTAGCTGATCAAATGCGGATTGATCTGCAAATATTTCAATTTTTTTGTCAGCCAGTCCGCCTATCAACTCAGGCAGTTCGGATAATCGACTTTTGTGGATTACTAACGTATCCAATGCATTGCAGACGCTAACCCGACGAGTTTTTGCATTAAATATAATCCCCTTCCCTTTTTCGACATCACCTGATTCATCGAAATATGTATGTACAATCCCCGCCCCGGTTTCGATGGTAGGGACAGTGGAATTATCACGAACAAAGTTAATCAAATTCTGACTGCCTCGTGGAATAATTACATCAATATAATCATTTGCAGTAAGTATGTCGTTTACGGACTCGCGATCGCTTGGTGCGAGGTAAATAATGTTCTCGTTTATATCATGTTTTTTTAATACAGATTGAATTAGTTGAACAATTTTTGTGTTCGAACTTTCTGCATCACTTCCGCCTTTAAGCACACATGCATTTCCGGATTTAAAACAGAGGGAAAATACATCAAAAGTTACATTTGGCCGTGCTTCGTAAATTATTCCAATTACACCTAAGGGAACTGTAATTTTTGAAAGCTCCAGTCCATTTTCGAGTGTTCTTTCTTCCAGAATTTTACCGACTGGATAATCTAATTTTGTTACATTTCGTATGTCCGATGCGATGCATTCAAGCCTTTCTTTTGTAAGCTGCAAACGATCATATTTAGGGTCACTTTTATCCATCCTATCCAAATCCTTTTGGTTTTCAGCCAAGATCTCATCCGCTGTATCTAAAAGTGCACCTGCTAAATCCAAAAGGACTTGGTTTATCTTATCTGCATCTAAATTAACCAGTGTACGACTGGCGATTTTGGTTTGATTGAGATGACTGTTTATTTCATTCATAATTTTATTTTATAATGATTTATTGTTTGGGGTATAGTTGCTTTGATAATTCAGTAAGCCTTTCTTCGAATAGCTCTCTGACAATCTTTGCCCCTAACACCCTCTCTAGTCTTCTCGCAATTGTTAACAAGCTAAAATATGCCTCTTTCTCAGGATATCCTTCACCATAAATAGATAAATATATTTGCGCCTGGAGAATACCTAGTCTAGCTCTAAAATCCCTACCAGACTCTCTTGTATCTTTCAACTGTTCCATAATAATATTTTACTTAAAAATAGCACATGCAGACCTTGTGTGTAAATTTCATAAACTTAGATAATTAACAACTGGCAATTATTCCTTTTGTCACTATTACGAATTTCCTATACTTTTGCTATATTTTTCGTAATAGCTAATAAACACCACTTCAATGTAGGTTGGTAATGCAAAAGCATATCGAATGTATATACTTTGTATATATAAAGTATTGATAAAGTACATACTTTGTAATTACTTTTTATGTATTTTTGTATAAATTTTTTATTTCTCCATAATAATGCTTATCTGCTTACAGGGGTCTAAACGGCTATATCTGAATTTGTCTGATTTGGTTATTTTTAAACCTGTCTCATTAGCAATGTTTTTCCAATCTGAAGTTTTAAAAAAATTATAAGGAAGATTTATGTTATAGGGCTTATTCCCTATATAGTCTGCAAGTTTTAGCAATAGAAAGTCCAATCTATTATTCCAATAATGATCTTTAATTAAAATACATCTTCTGGAAACCCTTTTCGCTTCTTTTAAAATTTCTTCCGGATGCGTACTATGATGCAATACATCAATCATTATAACGCAATCAAAAGAATCATCTTTAAAAGGAAGCTTTTTTCCATCATATTTTTTGATTGGGATATGTATTTTTTGTGGTACATGGACATCCACTCCAGTAAATTCGATATGCGGAAAATGTTTTGATAATTCATTTGTGAATCTGCCAGATCCTGCACCAATATCCAATACACTTTTTACATTTTCAAAATACGGGCGAAATTTATGCAGTAAACTTCTATATTTAATGGAATATCCAATATATTTATTCCATGACCTTATTAGCCAGAGCATAGTTATAAATTGTTAATATATTTACCTATTCAGCTCCTCATCCCTCCTCATCCCTGCGTCAATCGCGTCACTAAATATTTCCCCAAAACCCTGCTCGTTTAAATGATCAATTACAGCCTCTGTAACTCCGCCTTTTGAGGTTACTGCATAGCGCCAGTCGCGAGCGGATTTTTTGTCTTTTTTTAATAATTCAACACTGCCGATAAGTGTTTCTTTGGCTAATTTTTCGGCTTCTTCGTCGGAAAAACCGAGCGATTTGGCTTTGTCGGCAAGTAATTCTGTTAATAGAAAATAATAAGCTGGTCCGCAACCGCTTATAGTAGTAAGAGCACTAATCATGGATTCATTGCCCAATTGGATTTCTTTGCCAAGTGAATAAAAAATCTTTTTAGCAATTTTAATGTCAGAGTCCTCCATTCCCAAAAGCTCTATCCAGCCAATAATTCCTTTTTTAATTTTAACCGGAAGGTTTGGCATTGCGCGGATTATACGGCTAGATCCGGTTACATCTTTTAATTGCTTAAGTGAAATGCCGGCCATAATTGAGATGACTAATTTGTAATCTAATGTAGTTTTTAAATTACTGACAAAATCATTAAATGACTGTGGTTTTATGGCTAAAATTACAATATCGCAATCTTTTATAATCTCGTCCGGGTTTGTGGATGAATTTTTTGCGCCTAATTCATCTAATTTAGACTGGTTTGAGTCAGCGACATACAAATCATCCTCGGAAAATACAGATGTAAGACCTTTGTAAAATGCGCTGCCCATGTTGCCGGCGCCTATTATACTTATTTTTGACATAGTGCTTTCGTGCTGTCGTGCTTTCGTGCTTTCGTCCTGGAATTAGAGCACGACAGGACGACAGGACGACAGGACGACAGCACTTAAAAAATAAAAAGATAATCATAATGAACCAATGGCTTTTTTCCCTTTTTCCCAATAAATTCCTCTGCCTTTTTCGATCCATATTGCGCAACACCAAGGCCGATAGCATCTCCTTTTTGATTCTTAATTTTAATAATATCATCCTCTTCAAATGATCCGGATATTTTTGTAATACCCACAGGCAATAAGCTAGCTGCCACATCTGGTGAAGTTAATATTTCTACTGCTTTGTCATCAATAGAAACCTCACCTTTTTCCTGACCTTCACTATGTGCTATCCACTTTTTAATACCAGATGCCTCTTTTTTTGGGATAAATTTTGTACCAACAGATTTGCCGCTTAAAATGTCTGAAATAACTCCTGTCTTTTCCCCATTAATAATATGTGTAGTTATGCCAACTTGTGACATTTTTTCTGCGATTTTACATTTAGTGATCATGCCGCCACGGCCGAATGATGACTTTGTTGGCACAATGCATTTATAAATATCTTTCTTTTTAAAATCTACTTTTGAAATCACCTTGCCATTATCCATCACGCCATCCACATTGGTTAAAAGAATTAATGCGTCTGCATTAAGCATTGACGAAAGAAGGCCGGCAAGCTCGTCATTATCTGTAAACATTAACTCATCGACTGATACAACGTCATTTTCATTAATTATCGGTATTATCTGATCATGTAACAGTCCTTCCAGACAATTCTTCATGTTCAGATAATGTTTTCTATCCCGAAAATCCTCTTTTGTGGCCAAAACCTGGGCGCAAAGATAATCATGCTCTGATAGAAGTTTATCGTAAGCATTCATTAGGCGCGTCTGACCAACAGATGCAAGCATTTGTCTTTCTATAATACGATTCGTCTTTTTAGAAAGCTTAAGAAGAGGTCTTCCTGCGCCCATTGCACCGGATGACACCAAAACGACCTCAATCCCCTCTTTTTTAAGCTGAGCTATTTGTTTTACTATCCTGCTCATCGACCTTTTACAAAGGAGGGAGCTTTTGTTGGTTATGACGTTTGTGCCTATTTTTATTATTACGCGTTTGTATTTCATGATTCATATTGTAACCCAATTGTGACCTGTCTGACTACACTTTGTTTCGTCAGACGTTACCTAATAGTAACCTACTCGCTTCACTCGCGTGACCAGCTTCGCGTGACCTATTGTGACCAAATTGTTTTTGAATAATTAATTAGACACTATTTGGTAACGCGAACGTAGTGAGCTGGTCACGCGAAGCTGGTCACCATTAGGTTATTTAAATGCCCTCGCAACCACCAGCCCATAAACTTTTTTAAAACCATTTTCCTTTAATACCCCGGCACATTCCTCCAAAGTGGATCCTGTGGTGCAAACATCATCGACGATGAAATAAATGGTAGATGGGTTATACTTGTGAACACAAAAATTGTTCATCTCTCGGCTACCGCTCGAGATGACAAATGCCCCTCCTAAATTCTTCCGCCTTTCATATTTATCTAGTTTAGCTTGCTGATCAGTATGACGAATGCGCTCTAATAATTCAATAACCTGCATCTGATCATCTGAGAATCTGGATGCTATTGCCCTTGTAATTACTTCGGCCTGATTAAAGCCACGATAATTTAGTCGTTTTTTATGTAATGGTACCGGAATTAAAATTATCTGCTTATTTTTAACCATATTCAACTCTCTGATTTTTTCTGCAATCATATTAGCAAAATACTCAGCCAGATCTTGTGTAAATTTATATTTTAGCTGCTTAATTGCCGCTTTTATTTGGGGATTCTTTGCATAATCTAATGCATAAATAACTCCATCCAATTTATTAAAATCAGGATCTAACTCTTTCCGCCTGTAAATCGGACTGATTTTATTTTTATCCAGATTACGTAAACATTCCACACACAAAAAATCCCCCTCGCTTTTACAGGAAACGCAAACGGGGGGGAATAATGTGTTTAAAAGAAAAGTTTTTAAGCGTCGCATTTAGTTAGCTCATGTAATTTAGCACGATTGGAACGTGTTATTACTGATCCAGGCCTTTCTTTGTCTTGCCAGTAAGCCTCATGATCAGCTGTGGCTACTTGTGCCATCTCTATTGCCTGACCAGCTGTTGGCTCTTCTGCAAACAATACCCCTGCATCTTCAAGATCTGCTAATCCGGTGTATTCTTCTGGTTTTTTTTGTGTACCTTTCATAATTTGGAGGGTTAAATTATATTGGAATTAATTTAAGCATATGAATCTATTTTTGTCAACAAAATTGCCTACTATATATTGAGCATTGCTAACTCTTATGCTAAACTCCATCTGCTTATTTACTTGTAATTAACTGAAGAAATGTGTTCCCCTATGAGCGTCCCTGTGCTGTTGCAATAGGGAAATGCTTAAAAATATAAAAATCTGCTTTGATCATTTATTAAATTGTATTAGCAAAAAGGTAAATTTCGCAGATTTTCATATTTTTCTCCTTCGTTTCAGGCCACCCCTTCGGCTTCGCCCAGGGGCATCCCTACACTACGGAACGCATTTCTCGCTACTTACCATGGAGAAATTTTTATTAATCACACAAGTCATAATCTCAATACTATTATCCTTTCTTGTTCTCATACAAGGAAAGGATGAAGGCTTTGCTTCTTCTGGAGGAGGCGGGAGTTTTAAAATGACAAAACGCGGACCTGAAAAAGTAATATACATTGCAACAATTGTGCTTGGAATTTTATTTTTAGTTAATGCGCTTTTATTTGTTTTTGTATAATTTTTATAGTGCTGTAGTGCTTTAGTGCTATAGTCCTATAGTGCTCTATTATTTAGTACGAAAGGACGAAAGGACGAAAGGACGAAAGCACTAATTAGTATGTTCAAAAAATTAAAACACCTTACAAAAATAGAAAAAATTGTAGTTTCTTTTCTTGCAATAATTATTGTATTAACGGGATTTCGGATTATTAATGCATTTTATAAAGAAAATACTGAAGTAAGACCTGTAAAAGGCGGGATATATACCGAAGGTTCTGTAGGTAAAATAGGGCTAATAAACCCTGTATTTACTCAATATGGCAGTGTTACACATGACATTGTACAATTGGTTTTTTCTGGGCTTACAAAATACGACCCTCAAACTGGCACTGTTATCGGGGATCTTGCTGATTTTAAAGTTTCTAAAGATGGTAAAACATACACCTTTGTAATTAAAGAGGGTGCAAAATGGCATGATGGCAAAATAGTTACAAGTAATGATGTTCTTTTTACATATAATACAGTAATCAAAAATCCTGTCTTTAAAGGTGCAATATTAAATTACAATGATTATAGTGGTATAAAAGTAGCCAAAGTTGATAAAAGAACTGTCCAATTTTTATTGGAAAAGCCAGATTCATTCTTCCTGGTTAAAACACTTACCGGGATATTACCGGAGCACTTATTGAACATTTCATCTGTTGAGCATCTAAATACGGATCCTTTTAATCAATCTCCCATTGGCACAGGGCCTTATAGATTTATTTCAATGACATCAATAGATAACTCTGCTGAGATCAGTTTAAAATCTTTTAATGATTACTATGGCAACAAACCAAATATTCCTACAATACAAATTAAAATTTTTCCTACATTTAAAGATTTGCTAAAGAAGCAAAATGATTTGGATGCCATTAGAAATGTACCAAAAGAGAATAAAGATAAAATCCTACAAAAAGGACGATTTAATCTTGAGCGCTATCACCTTCCTCAGTATGTGGCAGTTTTTATAAATACTCAGTCTGAAAAATTAAAAAACAATAAGGTACGCCTTGCTTTACAGCTTGGAACAGACAAAGAAGCGTTAATTAAGCAGATAAATCAAGATAAAATAATTGATACACCATTACTTGAAATTGACCAAAAAAACTGGGTTTATCAATACAGTACAAAAAAGGCCAATGGTGCTCTTTTCGATACAGAATGGCAAATACCCAACAAAGAATCATTAGTAGTTAAAAAAGCTAAAACTTCCACAGAAAATTCTTCTGATAAATCAGATGTCTCAAAAAAAATCAAAGAACCTGAATACATAACAAGCCCTAATGGCGGGAAGGACTGGAAGACTACAGGCAGTAAAGTTACTATTACAGGTACTGCACCCTCTAAAACGAAATCTATTGTTGTTAACGATTATGAATTAAAAAAATTTATACCAGGCAATAAGGGATGGAGTTATGTAGCCAGCCTTGAATTTAAAAATTTTAAAAAGGGAAAAAATGAATATAAAATATATGCTATAGATTATACTGGAAATAAAAAATTAATTGATTCCATTATAATTACTCAAGGTACATCTGCTGATTTTGTAAAAAAAGATTTAGAAAAACTGGAAACTGAGAATAAAGAAGCGGTTATTATTCCAATACGAAAAAATAAAAAAGGTGAGGAACTTTCCTTGCGCTTGGTTACACCAAAGCAGCCAAAAGATTATGTTGACACTGCAAAGATTTTGAAGGAACAATGGCAAAAAATTGGAATTGATGTTAAAATCTCGAACCTTGATAATGAAAATTTTCAAAAAGCAATTTTAAAACGGGATTATGATTTATTGATTTTTGGTCAGAACTTAGGTTATAATCTCGACGCTTATCCATACTGGCACAGTAGCCAGACCAAAGAAGGTGGCTATAATCTTTCGCAATTCAAGAACTTTGCTGTAGATAGCTTACTTGCAAAAGCGCGTCTAAAGAGTACTAAAGATCGTAAAAAAACTCTTAATGATATACAGGCTATAATCAGCAAAGAGGTACCGGCTGTATTCTTATATAGCCCTACTTATTATCTTGCACTTTCAGATAAAATACAAAACACCCCCTTTACAAAACTAGCAACTACCAGCGATAGATTCTGTGGAATAGTAGACTGGTATGCAAGAGTTGATCGTAAATTTAACAAGGGAATTAATCCATTTACTTTTGTGTCCTGGATTATAAAACAATTTTAAATTAATAATTAATAAATAAATTATGCAAGTTGTACTAAAAAAACGTATCCCTAAGCTAGGTAACGAATATGACATAGTAAATGTTAAAATGGGTTATGCTCGTAATTTTCTTTTTCCTCAAAAATTAGCTGTTCCAGCAACTACACATGAGCTGAAAATAGCTGAAAAGTTAAAGGCTGAAAGAATAGCAAAAGCTGAAGAATTTTTGGCAAATGCTAAAGAAATTGCCGATAAACTAAAAGACACTGTATTGACATTTAAAAAGAAGGCAAAAGAAGATAAGCTCTATGGTTCTATTAAGGAAAAGGATATTATTGATGCTCTGGCAGACAAGGAGAAAGTAGAAGTAAAAAAAGAAATGGTGGTTATTGATGAACAAATTAAAACCCTTGGTGAGCACAAAGTTAAATTGCAATTAACTGATGACACCTCAGTGGATATTAAGATTGTAGTGGAGGCGGAAGAATAGTCTCAAGTGCAAGTCTCAAGTCTCAAGTAAATGAAGGGCATTAAACATCCTGAACTTGATTCAGGATCCACGTGATTAAGCAATTATATTACTACTTTTTTTTGATAATCAGATTTTCTGTATTTGAGAATATTATCGCAATAACAGCAAATAGGATAATCGGTTTTATTGGATAAAAAACCATAAATCCACTATATGGATCCTGAATCAAGTTCAGGATGACAAAGCGTGACATATGATTAATTACCCTTGAGACTCGCACTCGCACTTGAGACTTAGGGCAATCTATGGTAAAATATAGAGATATCATTGAAACCTTTTTAATGAAGATTCCCGCACCAGAAAAACCATCACAAGGAAAAAAACAAAATATTGCAGAAACTTTGCGCGATTTTGGTGGAGATATTGCAAGTTCAACTGTTAAAGGCAGTAAAGAGATGTTTAATTTTGCCGGTGAGCTTCTCAAAAATACAGATGCTGAAGATATGCAAACAGTAGCTATGCTGGCTGTTGGCTTTGGCGTGGCATGGGTACTTGGCGATCGGGAGGCAGATGATAGTGATGGTGATGACAAATCTGACAAACTATCCAAAAACAGTGAAGCTATCAAAACTGCCGATACAGCGACAACATCAGGTGGTACTGTAATGGAAAGCACATCGGTTAATGACAAGGAAATCAAACCCACCACCTCTACCGAATTAACAAAGCCATACACACAAGCAAGGGCTAAGCTAAGGCAGCAAGTCGGTCCATCGCCTCATGCCAGACAAAGTATAGTTCCAGGAATTGATAAAAGCCCAAGGGCTAATAAAAATTTCACTTCGAATGAAAAAGTAGTAAAAAGACTCAATAAATACAGAGAGCAAAGAGATGGGCTTGCTATTCTTGATTATTCTGGAGATACTTGCCGGCAATTTGGCATACCTCTATCGGTATTTAGAGAAATGATAAATGTAGAAAGCAGCTGGAAACCTTCTGTAAAAAATCGTCGATCTTCTGCAACAGGTCTTGGCCAATTCTTAGATAGCAGTTGGAGGTATTTTATGAGTTATTGCAAAAGAAATAAAATTCATGATTCAAAATGGGGTTCAAAACCTCTAACTTTAAACCATAGATACAATCCATATTGCTCTATTTACGCTACAGCATGGGCAATGCGCCAGACAAAAAAAGATTCAACTCTGGGTAAATTAATAAATGCAAGTCCACCGCATATTCAGGGTAAAATCTATTATTTAGCACATCATGAAGGTAAGGCGGGTGCAAAAAAATATCTAAAATTTTTAAAAAGAATGCAGCAAGAAGGATGCAAGAGTAGGGCAGACATTATGGCAAGTTACAATGCAAATCCGGATGTATACAATCGCATTTTGCACCCTAGTCAAGTTAGAAGAATTAAAAGAAGGGGTATAAAAACATTTCTTTCTATTTATTTTACGCTTTGCACACGCATAAGTAATAAAGTATATGCGGGCACTAATGCCGATAACCCACGTGAGCAATATGTTGCCAGACGTGAATCCAGAGAAACTAGGGAGTTCGCAGGCTCAATAGATAAATATTCTACTTCAAAAACAGCAGTAATTGGTGATTCTTATGCAGGAGGAGCTAGTCGTGTGCTTAGCGGTGTAGTTCCCAAAAAGAATACATTCTACAGACATAGTACTAGCACACGACACTTTAACGCATTACTTAAGGGTATAAAAAATAAACTACTGCCTTTAAGTAGAAGAAATGAGCTTATAGCATTAATCAAAAGATCTAAAAGTATTTTCTTAAAACTGGGGGGGAATGAATATTCCCGGGGCTTATCTAAATTTCAGTCGGGAATGAAGGAGCTAATAGCTTTAATGAGGGAGATTAATCCAAACATTCAAATAATAGTACCAGAAATCGGACCTTCTAATCCAAAAAGCAATAGAAGATCATCTATAGCAAAAAATCATCATAAAAAAGAAGCAATTAACAAATGGATCAGATCTGGTGGTGGAGGGCTTTTTAAGCCACTGAAATGGGCTCATTTGGTGCAAGACAGGAGTGATCCAAGATTTATAACTACAAAGTATGCCAGTAGTGATAAGATTCATGTTAATCGCGCAGGATTTAGGACTTTTGCCAGCGCATTTTTAGATCAATCAGTAGTAAAAGATGCTAAAGTTACTGATTATATTAGGAAGTATGGTATTGCATAGGGTATCACTTGAGACTTGCACTTGAGACTTGAGACTATTCATGTTATAATATAAAGATATCATTGAACCTTTTTAATGAAAATCCCAAGAATAACATCGCAGAAACAGGAAAATCTGTCATCAGATTTAAATAAGGAATCTAAAAAAGCTTTAAAGGCAGCTATGGATAAATCTGTTGAAGGTGCAAAAGGCATATTTGAATTTGCCCAAAAAGCCGTTAAATATAGTGCAGAAGGTATTAAAGATATCGACCCAAAAGAAGCAATGGCATTTCTGGCTGCTGCCACTATGGCAATTCTAGGTGCAAACACTGAATCAGATGAAGACAAAGAGAATGATTCATCTAAGGAAGGTAAACAAAAAAGTAAAGAAGAAGTTAATAATACGACAACCCAAAAAACACAAGCAAGTGTCGACCCAAAGGCTGATTTAGCTTCTTTAAAAAGCAAGGTTGAAACAGAAAAAGCTAAGTCTCCAAAAAAACAGGTTAACACAGCAATGCCAACTACAGTCACCGGCCCAAATAATACAGTTCCTAAAACATCAGTAAAAAAACCCAACATACGATCAGAATATACTAAAATTCCATCTGGCAAAAAGTTTAAAGATGTACAACCTATCCTGTTCTATAAAATACGAAGTCAGATACCAGATCACCTCCTTGGTACACCAAAAGCTATTGTTATGGCAGTTGAATTATGCAAGGCATATTATGTTATAGGAGCCCACTGTAGTGCATGGGTAGCAAATGTATACGAAGTTGCTGGGGTAAAAAAAGGAAAATCAAAGAAGTTCTTTGATACTATGCCAAGATATACATTACGCGACTCCAAAGGAAGGCTTAAAAAAAATCCTGACTGTGGAACACAACATCTGCTATATGCTAAAAGGGCAGAGTTTATTCAAAAAGGCAGAACCCCACAAGAGGCGAATATAATGGCTGTAGAATATCTACAAGACACACTTAAGCCCGGTGCACATTTGATAACGTGTAATAGTAATAAATATAGCCCTTGGGGGGCGCATAGTGAAATTTTTATGGGCTGGATTAATAAAGGTAAGTGTATAGCCAAAGTTGCCGGATATGGAGGAAGTAATAGGCGACCATATATAAGGAATAAACGATTGGGGCCTGGTAACCGCAAATCGCGTATTGTGAGGTCTTATAATATTAAGGGGTCTAAAAAATCCCGAAGTACTGCGGTTGCTTAAAGTCAAAAAACTAAACAGGCTTACCAAAAATGGGGTCCCTACAGAATGCGAGCGGAATCCTTGATTTTGCGATAAATGAAGTGAATCGGAAAATCAAGAGATGAGCAGTATTCTGTGGGGTGGGGGCCCAACGCATTTGTAAGCTGAAAAAACTTCTGAAGTTAAACGTAAAAAGTTTTGTAAGCTGAAATATGCGTTGGGGTGGTGGGCCTGGTTGGAATTGAACCAACGACCAATCGGTTATGAGCCGACTGCTCTAACCACTGAGCTACAGGCCCAAGTAGTAGCGAGCAATGCGTTCCGTAGCACAAGGGCGTCATTTACGGCGACCTGAAGCGTAGGATAAAACTGTGAAAATCTACGACGTCTCGACTAGTTCGAGCAAAGGAGATTTTTGCAATTTTAAGCATTGCCCTATTGAATTTTAAAAGAACGTAATAAAGATATACAAGTTTTTAAGTGTTTTCAAGTTGGATTTTTTGCATAATTTTTAATTACTCTATATTTCTTACTTGCATCTTCTATTAATATGGTGTATAATTATATGATAGTTTAAATAATTTTAAAATTTAATAAATTACATTATGACAAATTTAGACAAACAAGGTCCAAATGCTGCATACGACAAATTTGCTTCTAATTTGGAAGGACAAGATCCCCAAACAGTAGAGCTATACGGAGATCAGGTTACTGGTGTGGTCTTAAGTCCAAATGATTTAACTGTAGTGCCTGCTGAGATTTTTGAATCTGATGAAGCATTAACTGTTACAAAGAATTCAAAAGATTTTCATCTTGTTACGGACGAAAGTATTGAGCAATTGATTGCTCAAGGCATAGCTGTAAAAGAAGGTAGTGCAGTTTTTTTGAGCGTTAAACAGGACAAAGCTAAGTATCCATTAAAACCAGGTATGGTATTATTGTGGAATGATGCAGATGCTGCACCATATGTTTTTAAAGCAGGAAAATATGGCGATAATATGGAAAATGCAGATGCTATAAAGGATGCAGTAGACAAACAATATGCAGCAGCAGAAGGAGGTGAGGCAAAGCGTAAAGGATTTATAAGGGTTGATTCAACTGCAGATCCTGTAAAAGCTATACCTCTAAAACAAGATGTAATAATGTCTGATATTTGGGGCGGAACAGGTCCAGGGCAATTTTGCCCTGCAGGAAGTCTTTTGCAAGATTTACCAGGAGAAGAACTAGATCGCTATGGTGTAGAAAAAGGTTCTCTTCCAGATTACAGTGCCGTAAACAGTAAAGGTGAGTCAGTTGATTTGTTAACTTTAAATGATATTGCAGAAGATGTAAGAGACGCAGTAGCAAAAACTACAGAATAGGCATAGTTAGTTTTCTTGCTACTTGGTTATGATAATATAAAAAAGGATTATTGTGATACCATGGGTTTTACTGATGGTTATTATACAACAAAAACAGTAAAACATGATTGTTTAGAGTTGTATTTTTACGAATTTTTACAATATGCCAAATGTGGACAATTTGTAATATCGGATATTGATAATTTGGCGGAAAATATGGGAGATGTTATTGAGGATCAGCTTAAAAAAGCGGCTTAAATATTTCTAAAAAAAACTTCATAAAAATACTTGACACTTTATTAATAATATGATAAACTGATCTTCTTGCTTGGTAAAACAAGTAAGAGATATCATCGTTTTAGGTTTTTTATGGTCTTTACTATGGAAATACCTGCGCCCTGCTTGGGTGATAAATAATGATATGGATGATCTTTAACAGGTAGTAAAAAGTAGCGAGAAATGCGGTCCGAAGCGAAGTCGCTGTAAGCGCGTAGCGAAGGATGAATTACGCAGTAAAGTACGCGAAGTTCACCTCCAGGACTTTATAAGTAATTCAGGCATTTCCCTATTGAAGTTTGTGTAATAAAAGCATGCTGGTAGTGATTTTGTTGTTAATGCCAATGTGAATATGTATTAACACCAAAATCGCTCCAGCATGTATGTACATGCGAAAGGATTGGACATCCTTGGATCATTCCGAATTGTCTAATGGTCACTTAGCCCCTACAGCAACAATGGGTCGCTGCAGGGGATACGTCTTTCACCCGGAGGTGATATCATGACCCAGGACCAGATTTTTTCCGCCGATAACCTTCCTCCCTTCAAGGCCGACTCGAACGGTCACCTGCGCCCGAAGCCCGAGGGCACCGTGGCAGCCTGCATGTCCCCGCTGCCCGTGAACTACCCCTACCCCGAGAACTGGGGCATGGACAAGGGCGCGACGATGGAGGTCCCCGCGGGCGGCATGATCACCTGCCTCGGCCCCAAGGACAGCTACTACAACGCCGAGTTCGGCACCACCTCCTCCCTCACGGGCGCCATCCTGGACCCCAAGAAGGACGAGCGCGCCGCCGAGCTGGACGCCTTCTTCTACGAGAAGCACAACCTGAAGGTCCTGATCGTCGAGGCCAAGAAGACCGTGGGCCTGGACGTGCTGGGCGAGGTGGCCGAGGAGACCGTCGGCGAGATCATGGAGACCCGCGAGGGACCCCAGGAGCTCTCCACCGGCGACGTCATCGTCAAGTGCCCGAGGTCGGGCGACGTGTGGCGCATCACGCCCGAGAACAGGGCCAAGCGCTACGCCGAGGACGGCAAGGTGTTCTCCGGGAAACTGCCCGACGAGTACTGCTAGCATCCTGTTCCTATCTGTAGGTCAGGTCACAACTGACTGACCCACGCATCTCGTTCGTTCTGGACTGCCCCTTCGGGGGCACATCGCATCACCCACCCCTCCGCTGGAAGCGGAGGCATTCTCACACAATACCCCCACTACCTGCCCATAAGCCCCGGGTCGAGTGCTCGCGCATTCTGCGCTAGAAGCTATACTCGACCCGGGCCTTTTTTAAAAGTAGCGAGCGTTGCGTTCCGTAGTGATAATCTTTCGCAAAGCGGAAGATTAAAACGTAGGATGAAATAGTGAAAATCTGCGAAATATACTATTTTACAGATATATTTTTATAAATATACAAAGCAGATTTTTGCTATTTCAAGCGAAAGCCCTATTGAACCCCCCTACTTTCATATAATATATTTTTTTGGTAGACTGTTGTCTGAACTTTGATTCACATAAGTAAAGGATTCTTTACTATTTGTCATCCCGCACTTGATGCGGGATCCAGTACATTTGCGTATAATCTGGATCCCTCCCGCCAAGGCGGGAAGGATGACAAGGGGTAATTACAATTGACCAAATAATCATGTAAATCAAGGCCAAAACAGCTATTTCTTAATCAAACAATCATGGGCCAACTAACCGAAATCCGCACAGGTACAATCGTTAAATTAAACGGTGATCCATATCTTGTTACGTGGAACCAGTTTAATCGCAAGCAGGCATGCAAACCTGTAATGCGTACAAAACTTAAAAATATGAAAACAGGAGCAGCTCTGGATAAAACTTTCTTAGCAGGAGAAAATTTTGAATTCGCAGATATTGAAAATAAACGCTGTCAGTATTTATATAAAGACAATGAAGAGGCTTCTTTTATGAATAATGAAACATACGATCAATTTACTCTGCCTCTGGATCAAATAGAAGGTGCAATCCCCTATCTTAAAGATGACACTGAAGTACATATTACTTTTTATGAAAGTAAACCTATTGCTGTACAGCCACCGGTTAAAGTTGAATTAAAAGTTGTTGAAACCCCCCCTGGGGTTAAAGGAGACACTGCAACAGGTGGTACAAAACCGGCAAAGCTGGAAACTGGTACCACAGTTACTGTCCCTCTGTTTATTAATGAAGGTGATGTTCTTGTTGTTAATACGGAAACAGGTGAATATGTGAGTCGGGTGTAAATAATTATATCCTTGTAGGGGACGCAGATCTGCGTCCCCTACAATGGGTTTAACAACAATAAAAAAACCTGATAAACTGTTTTTAGATAAAAAATAAAAAATCAATTATGAAATTCAATATATTGAAAACATCCGGCATTGTGATAGGTGTATTGCTATTTGTCCTATCTGCAGGGCATGCCATGGCTTATTGTGGGGACGGAGTACTTGAAACACCACTTGAAGAATGTGATGATGGTAATTTTACAAACAGAGATGGCTGTAGTTCATATTGCAAAAATGAAGACATGAAACCGCCAACTGTCACTAGTGCATCTATTTCCAACAATGCTAAAGATGTTGATACCTTAATCAAAAAAATAACTGTAACCTTTTCGGAGGAAATAATGGCAGCTGATGTTAATACAGACAATTTCAGCCTTGAATATCTGGCAAAATCCGCAGATATAAGCGTAAGCCTTAATAGTGATAAAAAAACTGCAACTATAATAGTAAATAATAAATTAAATGCTGAAGCAGTCCATGCACTAAAAGTACGACATGTCAGGGATATAGCCGGCAATATGATGAAAGGTGAACATTCTGGTGGATATCATATAGTTTCATTTACAACGGCAAAAGCTGTGGATACAACGGCTCCAACAATTGTAGTTTATCCTCCTGGTGGTACCTATAGTTTCACACAGGAAGTTAAGCTTACCCCTTATATAACCAGTTATACAAAAAGTGATGATTTTATAGATAAAACAGCTAAGGTTTATTACACATTAAATGATGTTAATGTTTCTAATAAAAGCTCTGTATACTCTAAACCTATATCAATTGCAGAGGGCACTACCCTGCGTTATTTTGCTGTAGATAAACTTGGCAATAAAAGCCCTACATATACAGAAAGGTATAGAATTAAATGTCCTGAATTCCCGAATTCGAAAAAAGTAGCCAACGACTACCCAACGTGCAAAGTTTTACAGTGTAATTACGGATACGCCATTAAAAATAATGCATGTGTACCGCATCTGGGTAATGAATCTACTGATTACAAAACAAATGCGGCGACAGCACCGCTCCTGGGCTCTTCAACTCCTATGTACATCACCACAAGGCCTGCTATTTATGTAACCCTTGAACACAGAGGCACTATAAAACGCCCTATTATATTCAAAGATCCTAAAAGAAAAATAATACTTGAATTTGCACAAAATACCGATATTACAAATAAAGACGGTAAGCCTTTTAAGGGATACATAATACAGCCGAAAAATTTGTATATGAAAGATTTTCCTATAAATTTTGGATATGTATTTCGTTCAATACTGGAATTTAAATCTGGAGATGGTCTTGACCTTACTTTTTCACCAGCATATAAAATAACAGTTCCATATAACGATTCATTTAACGGAAGTGAAGACTGTGTTGTTTTCCAATATAATCCTACAAATAGTACTTATACTGAATATGATAAAAAAATGTATCACACAGATGGTGTTAAGCAGGAGGTTATAATAAACGCTAAAAAAACTGGTATATTTTTTATTGCACAAAAAGGTCAAAATTATAATAAAGCTATTTTTAGCGATATAACTACGCATTGGGCAAAAAATTATATTGAATCTTTATATCGCAAGGGAATTATTAAGGGTAGATCTAAAAGGGTTTATGCACCAAATGAGAATCTTACGCGTGCTGAATTTACAAAAATAGCACTTAAGGCTATTGGCGCTACTATACCAAGCTCTGAAGAACTTGAAGACGTGCCATTTAAAGATGTGCCTATGTATTCATGGTATGCACCTTATGTAAAAAAAGCTAAAGATCTTAATTTAATAAAGGGATATGCCGGAAATAAATTTAAACCGGATCAGGTAATAAACAGAGCTGAGGCTATTAAAATTCTTTTTTCTGCTTTTAAATTCAATTTAAATAATACACATAAATCCACATCTTCCACTGCATCATCTCAATCTTTTATTGACTTGCGCAATACTGACTGGTTCTTTGATTATGCCAATTTTGCCATCAAAAATGGTATTATGAGTGGTGTACAGGGAGCTAGCGCCTCT
>CAYWJA010000016.1:0-36323 GCA_964458485.1 uncultured Candidatus Peribacteria bacterium
TGCCGGGGTTGCAGGTTCCGTGGTTGCACACCACGTCCTGGCAGAGGTTGTCGTTTGTGTCGTCGCCGCAGGCGACAACGGTGATCAGGAACATCGCGGTCATCGCCGCGCTCAGGAGCCTCTTCATGGGCTTCCTCCTTTATCGTCAAGATGTTCAAATCGTTTTGGTGCCCAACTTGGGCGTTGCCTAGTCGGGACTGAACACACACATCATTGCGGGTTCACCAGAGCGTACTGTTTCCGAGGTGTGCCCCCTTACCCCCTAAAGGGGGAATTTTGTTGGTAGGTACTCCCCCTTTAGGGGGATGGGGGGGCTCACAGCAGGTATTCGGAGACAATACGCTCCGGTGAACATCAGAATTAACATCAGATTATAACTAGAAAGAAAAATATTTCGCATTTCGCATTTCTGATTTAGCATTCAAATTTCACATTTTGTATTTGGTATTTTTTTGTCATCCTGAATTCATTTCAGGATCCATGGCAGACGAGATAATCTTAGATTCTGAAACAAGTTCAGAATGACAAGCCAATTGCAAAATGATGACTTGAAAAATGACAATGCGAAATCAGAAATGCGAAATGCTTAAATCCTCCGCCTTTGGCGGAGGCAGGCCTCATTGTAAAAGAACAGTCCTTCCTCACCCCTTAAAAAAGGGAAGGATAGGACAAAATAAGGCATGCCAAAAAGCATGATACTGTCTGCTTACAGTGCGCAATAAGCCTGCAATTTCACACTTTCCGGACATTTTATTATATATTAAAAATAAAGAAGTCAATCATTGCATATTTTATCTGAATTGTCAATCTTCAATTGATTCGGACTGACCCTGAAAAACTTGAAGGGTCAATTTAATTCTCAGAGATAAAACTACAACTAATCTTTTTTATGATTATTTGTCGGTTTTTGTTTCTTTACAGATCTCTGAGGGCAATTTTATGATACCAAAAAATGAAAAAAAGTCAATGGCAAGAATTTGACATAAAAGTTTTTTTATTATATTTTAAGAATCCTTTCACTTTCTTAATAAAATCATATGGTTAAAAATATTAAGAAAGCTGCCCGCCCCGTTATATCATCAGCGCTTATTTTATTATTCAGCATTACAGCCGTATTCGGCGGGCTGTATTTTTTGGCTAATGCGGATCAGAATACAAATAGTTCAGCAAAAGAAATTATATATTCATATGATGAAAGCGGAGAGAGAACAATGAAGAATGAAAGTGGAAAGAAAACGTATTATATAAATAAGTATTATGAGGAGGACAGTGACGGGACAACGAGGAGACATATTTACAGCAACGGGGTTAAGGTGGCGACAGTAACAACTGGAGCCACAATTGGAGCCACAATTGGATTCCATCATCAGGATCATTTGGGTTCATCTAATCTATCAACGGATTCTTCGGGGAAGGTTGTCGAAGTTAATGATTATTATCCGTACGGAAGTTCAAGAATTGAGGAAAGGGCTGGGAATTATAAAAATAATAAGCTTTACACAGGCAAAGAGCTCGACCGTACCTCCGGCTTATACTATTATGGTGCCAGATACTATGATCCTTTACTTGGGAGGTTTACATCGGTTGATCCTGTAATTACAACGGGCGGTAAAAAATCCGGTAAAAATATAATGGATGTTCTGGAAAATCCGCAGATGCTTAATGCCTACAGCTATGCGGCAAATAATCCACTTAGATATACAGATCCGACTGGGGAATGGGCAGAAACCTTTATTGATATTATATCTCTTGCCTTATCTGTATATGACTTCAATAAAAGCCGAACTATTATTAATGGTATATTCGTTGCATTAGATGGGGCAGGTACAGCAACACCATTGCCAGCAGTATTTGGTTATGCAAAAAATAGCAACCGATTAATCAAAATCACTAATTACTTTAGAAAAACTGCGAAAGAAACAGGTGTTAGTGCCTTAAAGATCGGGAAAACATTCTTAACGAATATTACTTTTAAATTCAGTAGAAGATCGTGGTCTGTCGGTAAAGCAGGTAATGATGTTGCAAGTTTATCAGGGCATTTTATAAAGCATGGTGACGGAGTTGGGGCAAAAAATATAAAAGAGTATTATAAAAAAGCTAATGATTTAATAGGCGCCAAAGGTACATATACAATACAAGGTAAAAATGGGAAATTGGATTATTTTGATCCTGATACCAAATTGCTTACAGGTGTAAATAAAGATGGTGCCATTAGTACATTCCATAAGGTTACAGATGAAAAAAAATTAAAAGAATTATTAGGTAAAGTCAAAAAACAAACTAAATAATAAGTATTAACCATTATGAACAAAGAAGAAGTATTAAAAAAATATAAAAATATAGAATTGGCCAATGATGTGTGGGGTAAATGTAGGCCATACTATACTAAAAATTTCATTAAAAAGGATGATTTGATTTATATAATGTATGATGTATTGTCTGGTGAAACAAATTTAAATAATAATGGCAGAAAATTTCTTGGTAGCTATTGGGGTTTTAATACTATAGCAAAAATGCTTTTAGAATATGAAGAATCTGATGGAGATTTTCATGTTAATTTTGATGATAAAAATGAAATTGTAGAATGGCTGACGAACAATTAATAGTCATTATTATGGAGCCAGATACTATGATCCTTTACTTGGGAGGTTTACGTCGGTTGATCCTTGGGGAGGTGATATAACTGATCCGCAGAGTCTGAATAAGTACAGTTATACACTTAACAACCCATTAAAATATACAGATCCAACTGGAGAAACTCCTGATTCTTTAGTAGACCCATTCTTTGTGGGGATTGGTATAGCAAGGGTTACTTTTAACTTGATACAAACAGCTGGTGAAGGTATATCTTATACATATAATGCAATTATAGGGGATGAAATTGGCAAGAAGGAAACAGCAAAAGCAATAGGAAAAAATCTCAATGAAGCAAAAAGTGCCACAAAAGCTACAGCTATTGATACAGGCTTAGCATTTACGCCAGGAATACCTGCTTTGGCGGGGATATCTCAGCTTGTTAATAAGGGTGATAAAGCTAAAGACATAATAAGCTCTATAGATAAAATTAAAGATATTGCAAAAAATAGTAAAAAATTAAATGTTAAATCAAGATCAATCAAAAATATTAAAGACATTGAAGGTTTTACCAAGCATGGTATAAACAGAACTATTAATAGAAATATTAAACCAAAAACAATAAAAGATACTATTCAAAATACGAAACAATATTCCAAAGAAGTAGATAAACTAGGAAGGAAAAGCTTTAGATATGTTGGCGAAAAGGCGGAAATTATTTTTAATAAATCTAAAGAAATTATAACTGGCTGGCTTAAAAAATAATTCATTATATTTCTTAAACTAATTTTATGAAAAATAAACATATTACAATGTCAATTGATTACGAAAATGGTGTATCTTATTTATCATTGAAAGGGGGTGATATAGATCACACAATTTCACTAAATAGCCCCAAAGGAATAGAATATTTAAAAAATAGAAGTGCAAATATTGCCTTAGATTTTGACAAAGATGATAAATTAGTTGGAATAGAGTTGCTTGGTCTTTAAATTAATTTAATATTACTATAGAGCCAGATATTATGATCCTCTAATAGACAGGCTTATTGCATTTTGTAATCACGAATTTCCTATACTTTCCCAATAGATATTTCATACCTCAAAAATTCTTCTTAATCCTTGCTGTTTTTCCATAGACTAGGCTTATTTGCAAATCCATCTGCCATTTACCATCTGCCAATGCCATTTTTCCGCTTTTTGATGTAAGTCGATAATAAAATGGAGCACTACCTGCTTTTATGGAAATTTTCGGTGATCCAGTTTGAATTTTTATTGGCCCGGCGATATCTTTATACTCCTTATTTTTACAATCCCCAGTACCGCTTTTGTATAAAGTGTTATTAACATATAAGTCACCATTCATATTTGCATTACACTTATTCCATTCAATTATTATGTTTTTTGCTGAGCCCATATCATGTTGAGTAGGTGGTGCACCAAGGTCAGCAATGCCGGTTATTGATGTACTTTCGTTTGTAACTGTGCCAGTTATTCCATCAAAATTGACTATTTTTAGTTTGTCCAATGCTGCTTTCCCATCCTTTTTTGTAGGATCCAAACTCATAACATAATCCGCAAAGCTTTCCAGATATGCCTTTTGGTTAAGTATTTTTACAGTATCTCTTTGTACTGCAATGTTTGCACGTTGGCGCATGATAAAAAAGAAGAAAACAGAGGTTAGAATGAACCCGAGCATTAGGGACCAGATGAGGATGCTGCCTATTGGGGATCCAATTGGAGATCGACTCCTACGCCCTTCGGTTGCGCTCAGGACTCGTCGCGGAGATCCCATTGGGGCACAATCGTGTCTAGATTTATTTTTCATATATACTATATGTTAACCATTTGTAAACAATTTGTTAACAATATGTCAGCTATTTGGGAACAGATGTATTTAATGTATAAGTTTGAGTTTTACCTTCAGCAATTTGTGCAGTAATTTTTAATTCTAGAATTTTTCTATCACTCTTGTCATCAGCATTATATTCTTTAAATACTAGAGAGTCCTTACTTGCCAAATGGAAATCGCTTGTGTAATCGAATTTAGCGAAATCCATGCTGATGGTTTGTAATTTTACCCCACTTACTTGAGTTGCACCTTCGGAATCATCTTTTTTTATTTTAAATATTGCGCTATTGCCCTCTGCATTAACGGCGCCAGAATTTGCGAAGTATACATTAGTTACACCAGTTGGAAATTTTATGGTTGGATTAAGGTCACCATCTTTATTTTTTGCCACCACCTCAATTGTATCTTCAGGTGTTCCTATTTTCCCATCACCAACACGCTCGGTATGATAAGCCGTGTATGCCAAGCCTTCAAAGATGTCATAGATTTTGATTTCGAATTTTTGAAAGCCACCTTTTAAATTAAATGTTCCGCCAGATTTCTTAGGGTCAATTTGCACCACTGTATTTTTAGGGTTTGCGGGGTATATAGTCCAGCCGCTTTTAAATGTACTTATTATCTCAGGTGGAATCTCGGGGCCACCAGTAATAGGTATTTTGCCTTTTTGCAGAGATGAAGTGCCTCCATCTTCTTTACAAGATACGGAATTGAAATCACTGGTAATTGTTAAAGGATATTTTTTTTGATTTTTAGGGTCATATACAACTATCGCATCATCTTTCTTAAGATTTAAAAAATTATTATCTTCATTTATATATATACTATATCCATTCTTAGTACATTTACCATTTGTGAATGTGGTCAATCTGTCTGTAATAGAATATGTTTTTTTTGCATAATTTTTGTCGTTACCAATTAACATCCGATGAGGTGGTTTTGTAAGTTTCGGATCAGGGTTAGGGTTATTATTATAAACACCTGGCTTTTTCCAGCTTTCATTTTCAAATACCACCCTATCTAATGCATAGTTTTTATCTACATTAAATTTAAAATATAGTTTTTTAGGCTTCCCCGGGTCACTTATTTTTAATATTCTGTTATTACCACTATCTGCAATATATAGCGCATTTTCACTTTTAGATGCATATAGGCCCGTTGGCATGTTTAATTGGCAGAATTTTGCAGTAATTTTATTACAGTTTTTATCTTCACCATCGCCTACAACGGTAATAATTGAGTACTGCTTAGGGCTAGATATATTATATACTTTTACTTTATTATTTAATGTTTCAGAAAAGAATAATCGTTCATAATCCTTTTCTTTATTCTTTGTTTGATAATATGCAAGACCGGTTGGGTACTTAAGATTTCTGGCGATTATTTTACTTTCCTCCGGTTTGCTGATGTCATATTTAATAATTCTTCCATTTTCAGAGTCCGCTATATATAAAATATTTTTACCATTAGTAGTTACGTCTGTTGGAGATTTCAATTTGAATCCTTTTATTTCAAATGGTGAACATCCACCACTACATTTATATATTTTATTTTGTGTTGGAACGGTTATATAGTAATTCGTTCCAATATATGCAAACCCACTAAAGTTTTTTATTGCACCTCCTGCAGACCCTCGTAGGGGTGTTCCAATATTTCCTGAATCTCCTGAGCCAGAATTTGCAAAAAAATGAGCCCCTTTTCCATCCGACCACATTTTATTAAAAAGCATTAAATCTTTAAAAACTAATTTATTTTCATTACTTTTACCAATAAAAGTAAATGGTACCAAGCCTTTATTTTGCTTGGTAAAGCTAATTATTCGATCTGAATCAGAATCAATTACATCATCTAAATTAAGAAATTTATTTCTTATGATCTCATTAATGGCAAATTGTTTTTCCGTATTTTGAGCTTGTGTTTGCGCTGAAAACATACTCCGGAATGTTGATGAAAAAAATAGGCTTATGCCAACCATTAGGATTGCTGAAATTGTTACTGATACTATTAACTCGATGAGGCTAAAGCCTTTACGATTGTGCAGCCTTTTGTCATCCTGAACTTGTTTCAGGATCCATGGCAAACGAGAAAACACTGGATCCCGCATCAAGTGCGGGATGACAAATAGTATATTGCGAAATGTTTTTTTCTCATTTTTCATAAGCACTTTCATCAATATGAAGTTCGAGGTCGTTTATTAGTTCTTCATCTAAATCTTCGTAGGGCGGAGTATAATCTTTATCACTTTTTGGAGACAATGAGTTTGGCTTGTACATGTGCTTCATCTGCATATAGATGTTTGCCGGTTGAATCTTCCCATTCAATCACGGCGGTTACTTTGTAGGCATTAACCAGTCCATCATATTCTGCTTTTATAGTTCTTTCAAAGGGTATAGTGTCGACCTTTTCAGATATTCCACTTTTTAAAGAATAGTCCCCACTAACACTATCTTGATTGATTATCATAGAACAGGTGACTGGTGGTTTGTTTAGGGGGCAATTGGTATTTATAGCTGAATACCCAATCGCCCTCACAATCTGTATGCCCTGCTGTGCATAAAAATGCGCCTGAATGCGATTGTTATTTCCACTCATCATTGCCAGGTTGCTCGTTTGCAAACTAACCACTCCGAGGAGGATGATGGTTAGGAAGGACATGGCGAAGATCAATTCAATCAGGCTAAAGCCTCTTCGATTTTGGATTTCAGATTTTAGATTTCGGATTCGATTTAGCATTTAATATTTTTCATTTTCTATTTGATGCTATTTTACCACAAAAAACGGCTATCAGGGAAAGGGCAAATCGAAATTATTGCTTCCTTAAATTAGATTCTGATAAAAAGAACCTGTCTGTAAAGCCGGAAACAAAATCAATTACCTGTAATAGTAAATAGAAATCTTCATCTGGCAGTTCACCGTATATTGTCTTCATTTGTTGCCTGTATGCATGCTCATCTCTACCCTCGCGATATTTTAATATGGAAGAATTACCATGTTGTTCAGGTCTACCACTTTTTAAAATATTAAAAAACTTATCAAATAGATAATCTATTCTCGCCTGTGCATCAGGAATATTTTCCATTACTCGCTTGTCTTTGGCATGACTAGTTGACCATTCATTGATTTCATAATAACCAGGATATAAAAATTTCCTCTTGAATTTATTTAGAGTGGCCCCAACTTTGCTGCTATATTGAATACTATCTTTACCATAGCTATGAACAAGAAGATCGCCTATGAGCCTATTCATCATTGTTGCCCCATCGTTTCCAAGTGTCCCCGCAACATCTGCAGGCAGCTCGTGTCTTTTTCGTACATTTAGCCTAATCATATCTTCAAAATCTTCAGGGCAATAATGCAGAACATCAACTATGCGCACAATAGCAGCTTCTAATGTTGCCGGGTGAATCACTGCAGTTTTATTTGCGTGAAAAAATGCTTCTGTAGGATCTTCTTTTTCTCCGGATGCTTTAATTACGTCACCAATATATCTCCTTATATCATCCTGGATCTTCTCTGGTCTATGTAGTAATTCAGGATTAGGTGTGGATTTTGTTGCGTCTTGCTCTCCATCATGAGAAAGAATGCCATGCCTCATTTGATCTGTTAGGTTTAAGCCTCTGCCTTTTGGGAACCCCCTTCTGCCTTCAACTCTATCAACAACATGGAGGCTTTGTACATTATGTTTAAATACACCTATAATACTTAGTGCATTAGCTCGTATTTTTGCAATAGCATTTGTTGTTAAAATTTCACCCACATGACCAACAGGCGGGTGGCCAACATCATGCCCTATTCCTATGCCCTCTGTAAGATCTTCATTCGCGCCCAATGCCCTAGCTACATCTTTAGATATGACAGAAACACATATAGGATGTGTCATTCTTGTTGTTACATGGTCATTTGATGGCCTTGTGCAGGATTGGGTTTTTCTTGAAAGCCTATTGAATGAATTTGAGAATATTATACGTCGAGTATCTCTTGCATAAGGATTTTGCCGGAGGTGGTCTAGCTGAGTTGTACGATTTTCATCTTCATGTTGGCGGATTGCTTCATCAATACGGGTAGCGTAAGGCGATAAATCCGTTTTATCTTTAAGTAAACGTGCACTTATTTCTCTGCAAATTTCAGCTACTTCTGTAGGCCTAAGATCATCAGACCTTATACTTTCGGGATCTAATGGTTCTTTTGGTACATCTACCATATAAATGGGGTTATATTTTAATACTGGAGGATAATTATATCCTTGTTGGCCAAATATGTCAAAAACCCCCCTGGTTAAACACTTGTATTATAACAATTATTCATTATTTTCCAAAAATTTTTCCACATCAATCGCAGCCATACAGCCACTGCCAGCGGATGTGACAGCTTGGCGATAGCGGTCATCCACTACATCGCCTGCGGCAAATACGCCGGGAGTGCTTGTCATTGTGTGGTCTTTTTGAAGAATGAAACCTGCTTCATCCAGTTCAATTTGATCTTTAAATAGTTTTGTAGATGGAATATGGCCGATAGCCAGGAACATTCCATCTACTTCTATTTCAGATTTTTCGTTTGTCTGAGTATCATTTAATCGTAGTCCTGTTACATGATTGTCACCCAACACTTCATCAACCGTTTTGTTTATCAAAACTTCAATTTTTTCATTCTTTTTCATTCGTTCCATCATAACTCCGGAGGCCCTAAAGCCTTCTCTGCGGTGGATGAGATATACTTTTGATGCAAATTTTGTTAAAAAGTCAGCTTCTTCTATGGCGCTGTCTCCGCCGCCGATAACTGCAACTGTTTTTTCTTTAAAAAAGAAACCATCGCATGTGGCGCAAGAGGAAACTCCCTTTGCCCATAATTTTTCTTCCGATTCTAACCCTAATTTGCGTGGCACTGCTCCTGTTGAAATAATTACAGTTTTTGCTTGGTACTCCTCATCGCCAACATAAACTTTTTTAGGATTTCCGGAAAAATCTACTTTGGTTACATCTTTTGATACATATTCTGTACCAAAACGTTTAGCCTGCTCTTTCATTTCCATCATTAGCTGTGGGCCTTGTATACCGTTTTTAAAGCCGGGAAAGTTTTCAACTAATGTTGTTGTCGTCAATTGACCGCCAGGCTGCCAGCCTTCGAATACAAGGGTCGTCATGTTAGCTCTGCTTGTATAAAGCGCTGCGGTAAATCCTGAGGGTCCGGAGCCGATTATTATTGTGTCGTATACCATATTTTTTAAATTATGAATTACGAAAGACGAATTACGAATTTCTTAATCATTATAAATAAAAATTCATCAAATAAAAGTAGTTTTTGCTACAATATCCAAATGGTTTCCAGATTGTTTCCAAATGGTTATATACAAATAATTTGGATATTAAGCTATTACTTTAGCTGCCTGCTCTGCAATCTGTGCTTCAATTTCTTCTTTAACGCGCATTGTATTTATAATATTACCTCTTTCCATTTCATCAAGTTTCATCTGAATAAACTTGATAGTGTCTTCAAGGTCAGGGATCATGCGGTATTCTAATGCGTTTACACGGCGTCTGGTTTTTTCTAGTTCATCTGCTAAGGCTTCTGCAGCTTTTTCGATCTCAGCAAGTTGAATGAGTAATGGAAATACATCCTGTAACGACTGAAGTGACATATCCAATTCACCACTTGTCTGCATGTAGCCATATGTAATTACCTTACCTTCAGTTTCTAATTTAAACTGAGGAATGCGAACTGACATCACGTTTTTTGTTTTTACGGTCAATTCTGTTTTAGCAGTTGAGTATAACAAAGCTCCTTCAACAAATTCTTCCGGCATTGAAGAGCTTGCCTTGATAAAGTTTTTGAATGCTCCTCCAAGTTCTTTTTCCACTTCTTCACGCATTCTTTTGGCTTCCTTGATGATTTCCATAAATTTCTGCATCAAACCATCCTGCTTATCTTTAAGCAGTTTATGTCCTCGTTTTGCACTCTTGATCTTCTTTTTAAGGCCGAGGAGGGCCATTCTCGTTGGGTTAACATTCAATATCGCCATTTTTTTGGTTTATTTGTAAATGAGACTCGATTTATCATTTCGGATTTCTGATTTCAGATTCAAATTTAGTATTTTTTCATTTAGCAATTAACTAATTACTTAGTAAATGCAAAATGTTAAATGTAAGAATGACAATGCGAAATATGAAATCTGAGATCCGAAATGAAAATATATGAAAAACTAGTTTTTCATATATTTTTCTACATGTTCTTCTTTTACACGTTTTAGCTCAGCTTTTGGAAGGATTTTTAGAAGTTCCCAGCCAATGCCAAGGGAGTCATTTAGAATTTCACGGTCATCATATTCACCCTGACGGATGTATTTGTCTTCAAAAGCGTCAGCGAATTTCATGTAAGCACGGTCAGTATCATCAAGAGCAGCTTCACCAAGAATTACAGCAAGTTCACGTACATCTTTACCACGTGCGTAAGAAGCATATAGCTGATTCATTAAACCGGAATGATCTTCACGGGTTTTACCTTCACCAATACCTTTGTCTTTCAATCTGGAAAGTGAAGGAAGTACATCAGCTGGTGGATAAACACCTTTACGATGCAGTTCACGGGAAAGTACAATTTGACCCTCTGTGATATATCCAGTTAAATCAGGAATTGGATGGGTAATATCATCTTCCGGCATAGTTAGAATAGGAATTTGAGTAACTGAACCTTTTCTTCCTTTAATACGTCCCGCTCTCTCGTAAATTGTTGCAAGGTCGGTATATAAGTAACCAGGATAACCACGACGACCAGGAACCTCTTTACGAGCAGCAGATACTTCACGTAATGCTTCTGCATAATTGGTCAAATCAGTAAGTACTACAAGTACGTGCATATCTTTTTCGTATGCTAAGTACTCAGCAGCTGTAAGGGCAAGACGAGGTGTTGCAATACGTTCTACTACTGGGTTATCTGCAGTGTTTAGGAATAAAACCGCTTTTTCTATAGCACCTGTTTTTTCGAATTCCGCCTGGAAGAATTGAGCTTCTTCAAATGTTACACCCATTGCAGCAAACACCACCGCAAAGTCTGAGCCATCATTTACCTTTGCCTGCCTGGCAATTTGTGAAGCAATACGGTTGTGCGGTAGGCCGGCACCGGAGAATACAGGAAGTTTTTGGCCACGCACTAATGTATTTAAACAGTCGATTGTGCTAATACCTGTTTGAATGAAGTCGTTTGGATAGTCGCGTGAATACGGATTAATAGCAGTTCCGCTAATGTCCAATCTTTTTTCCGGGATAATTTCCGGCTGACCATCAATTGGCTTACCGGCACCGTTAAATACGCGTCCAAGCATATCTTCAGATACTCCAAGTTTCATAGTTTCACCAAGAAATCGTGCTTTAGCACCTTCAGTAATTGCCCCTTGTGGACTATCAAATAACTGAACCAGTGCGCGTCCTTCGGCAGATTCCAATACTTTACCAAGTCGGGTTCCTTTTTCACCGGGAATTTTCACCTCAACAAGTTCTTCGAATTTAATATCTTCAACACCTTCCACTACCATTAGTGGTCCGGCGATTGATGTTATTGTTTTGTACTCTTTTTGCATGTCTTTATTGAATTAGATTTTATTAGGGTTGTAGGCTTGTAGGCTGTAGGCTTGTAGGATTTTAATAAGGCCTACATCCTACATCCTAAAGGCCTACATCCTTTAATTATTTTTTAAGTTTACCAATTTCACTAGTAACCTCCTTAGCAAGTTTTTCAAATTCATCCCACTTACCATCTTCAATATCTTTAGCTTTTACGATTTTTTCCATTACAGGAAGTTTTTTAAGTTCATCAAATTCAAAATCTTCATGTTCAACAATATCCTGAGCTGCATAGTAAAAATTCATGATTATCTTAAGCATCCAATATTGTTTTTTCAATGAAGAATAAGCATCGTCAGCATCAAAAGCATTTTGAAATAAGAAATCTTCACGGATGAATTTTGTAGTTTCCAAAATTAAACGTTCTTTTGGACTCAGGGCATCCATACCAACAAGTTTTACGATTTCTTCCAGTTTAGATTCTTCTTGTAGTAGACCCATGGCATCGTTACGAATTTCCATAGAGTCCTCAGCCACTTCTTTTGTCCAATAATTTGCTACATTTTCGTTATAAAGAGTGTAAGAAGAAAGCCAGTTAATAGCAGGGAAGTGTCTTCGGCGAGCGAGGTCAGCATCTAATCCCCAGAATACTTTAGTTACACGCAGTGTATTTTGAGTAACAGGTTCAGAAAGATCACCACCCGGAGGAGATACAGCGCCGATAACAGTTAAAGTACCTTTTCTATCACCATTGCCTAAACAGTTAACAGATCCGGCACGTTCGTAAAAGCCGGCTGTTCTGGATCCAAGATAAGCTGGATAACCTTCCTCACCAGGCATTTCCCCTAGACGACCAGACATTTCACGCATCGCCTCAGCCCATCTTGATGTACTATCTGCCATCAAAGCAACATTATAACCCATATCACGGTAGTATTCAGCAATTGTGATACCTGTATAAACAGAAGCTTCACGAGCTGCTACAGGCATATTAGAAGTATTCGCAATTAGTACTGTACGTTTCATCAAAGGTTCACCAGTATTCGGATCTTTTAATTCCGGGAATTCCATAAGTACATCCGTCATCTCATTACCACGCTCACCGCAACCTACATAAACAATCACCTGTGCATCACAATATTTAGCAACTGTTTGCTGTGTAACTGTTTTACCAGCTCCGAATGGTCCAGGAATACAACCAGCACCACCTTTCGCAAGTGGGAACAACATATCAAGAATCCTTGTTCCTGTGATTAATGGCTCGGATGGCACGCGCTGACTTGCTGATTTACGTGGAATACGAATAGGCCATTTTTGAAGCATTGTAACTTTATGATGTTTGCCATGTTCATCCTCAATTACAGCCACAACATCCTCAACTTTTTTTTCTCCTGAATGTATTTCAGTTAATTTGCCAGATACACCAATTGGTACCATAATTTTATGATTGATAAGCACTGTTTCCTGCACTTCACCAAGTACATCACCTTCGTTTACAGCATCTCCACTATTCACAACCGCTTTAAAATCCCATTTTTTTTCACGGTCAATTCCCGGAACATGAATTCCACGTGCAATGAACGCACCTGATTCCTTTTCCATTAATTCCAGAGGCCTTTGGATACCGTCATAAAAGTTTTCTAAAAGTCCTGGTCCGAGTTCTACAGAAAGTGTTTGGCCAGTCAAATATACTGGTTCACCAGGCCCTATACCGCCCGTTTCTTCATATACCTGAATAGAAGCTTTGTCGCCATCTAATTCAATAACTTCACCTACAAGCTTTTGTTCAGAAACATATACTACTTCTAGCATTTTTGCCCCAGATAGTCCTTTAGCAACCACTAACGGTCCTGAAACTTTTATAATTGTACCTTCTTTGTGTGTCATGATTTTTTTGTTAAGTGCTATAGTGCTGTAGTGCTTTCGTGCTTTAGTCCTGATTATAGTAGAGCACTATAGGACGACAGCACGATAGGACGACAGCACTGAATTAATTTAAAATATCCATCCCCACAGCCTTTTCCACAATAGTCTTCAGTTTAGCCAAACCGTATCCAGTAGTACCGAGGTGGCTTGGTAGGGGAATAATTGCAGGAAGTGGGTCGGCAGAGAGTTTTTTGTAGTCATCAGGGGTAATTTCTCTAGCCAATTCTTCCATAATAAACAGAATTGCATATTTATTTATACTCTCCCCATCATTTTCTGTCTTCTCTCTTTTTAATAAAAATAATTTTTCTACAACTTCTTTCGGGTCAGTAATATATACTGTTTCAAGACCAAGGGCTTTGAATCCAATAATTGTTTCTCTGGGGCCGATGATTGCCATTGAATATTTCATATTGTGGGGCGTATTGTGGGGCGTATTGTAGGGCGTGTTGTGGGGCGTGTTGTGGTTTAAAATTGGTCCACCACTCGCCCTACTACTCGCTCCACTACCCGCCCTACTATTCGTTATATTGTAAGTACATGTTCTCTTATCTCCTCCGTTGGCAGTTGGTTAAGTTTACCAACAAGTATTGTCCTTAAGATTTGCATGTGATTTTCGAATTTCCAGAAGAAGGTAAAAACTGGCTCTGGTCCGAATGCAATTCTATTACTTTCTTTCATGAACTTATGCAGTAGTTCACTTGCCTTCTTTTCAACAAGGAATAGGGATTTTTCTTTAATAAATTCATCCAGAGCTTCAGTTAAGCCTGCTCCATACATCTTTTTTTCTAATACATTACGGAGATCTTCATAACCTTTTTTATAGTTTTTGGTAAAAGCATCTAAATCTGTATTACCTCCAGACATTAAAACAGATTCAAAATACGGTTCTTTTTTATCAAGCTCTTTGCATCTAATAAAAGATCGTAAATTGGTAAGATCAATTAGTCGTTTTAAATAGCTTACAATCATATCGCTATCCATTTTTTTAGCTAAAATAAGCATTTCTTCTATATAATGTTTATCTACAAGCATATCAACAATTTGCGGATCTTCATTTTTTTCGTATTCCGTATTTACTTCATCCAGAGTTTTTTGCATACCATTGGTTAAAGGCGGTACATTACCTTCCAGTACAAAATCTTCCCACTGATCTTTACTAAGTGATCCAACATCGAGTAATGCATGATTAACCTCTGCAAAATTTCTTTCAGTTAAGTGTGCTTTAAGGGCAATTTTTAAATTGTGGAAATCATATTTTAAGTTCAAAAAATTCACTACCTCCGGATACGGCGCCATTCTTCTGAAGAGACGCAACATTTTTTGTAATCCTTTTGCAAGTACAGACTGAAACTCATTTACCGTATATTCACCCATACATCCACTAAGGAAAGATAAATCGTTTAATGCTCTAAACGCTTCATCTGCGCTATCTGCATCAACTATTCGTTCTATAAAATTCGCACTAATTAATCGTGTTTCCAGTGCCCTTAGGCGACCGTTGATGTAAGCGTAATTTTCTTTATTCATATTGTTACCATATTGTAACCATATTGTAACCAGCTCGCTTCACTCGCGTGACCATATTGTGACCAGATAGTTTTTTGTTAAACAATTTGGTTACTATTTGGTTACGCGAAGCTGGTTACTATCTGGAAACTATTTGTAAAATTTTATGTAAATAAAATTTTTGCAACCTCTAATTCAGTATTAGGGCGAATAATTTTTTCAATTAAATAAGGAAAAGATAAATTAATTTCAACACTTCCACTTACTACAACAAACCCCCCTTTGAACTCATGAGTTTCTTCTTTTATATGAAAATCTACATTGGCTTTTTCAAGTGCTTCTTCCATTTGCCTCTTTTTATCAGCAGGTACTGTTAAGCTACCTTTTTGTGCAGATTTAGAAGCGTATTTAAGCATATTAACCATAAGTTTTACATACTCATGTCCGTCTAAATTATGTAATTCCTTTTCCACTTCTTCGTAAGCCTGGTCAATAACAGCACGTTTATCTTTAAGTGTCTGGCTGCGACCAGTCATTTTAGCAAGAGTTTTAGATTTCTGAATAATTGAAATAGATTTCACTTCAATTTTTTCTTCAATTTCTCTTTTGCGAGCTTCAGCACGAGCCTGAGCTTCTTCTTGGATTTTTTTGATTTCTTTGACGGTAACTTGCTTCATGAAAGCAGCTTTTTTGTCAGCTTCTTCTGTGATTTTTTGGAGTATGTCTTGTAAAGCCATTTTTTATTAGGGTTGTAGGCTTTAGGCTTGTAGGTATTTACTTAGGGCTGTAGGGTTGTAGGTTGTAGGCTTGTAGGGATCTATTATAATCCTACATCCTACACTCCTACATCCTACTTCCTAAATTAACATCCTACCTGCCTACATCCTACTTCCTTTATTAATTAAATTTTCGAATATCAATTAACTAAGTCCTAGTCCGAAAAGAACAAGCGCACTAATAAGGAATCCTAGTACAGCATAAGTTTCTACCATGGCAGATAGCACCATAGCTTTACCCATATCTCCAGGATTTTTAGCTATCATACCCATGCCGGCAGCAGATACTTTTCCCTGCCATGCGCCAGAAAAATAACCAGCTAAACCCACAGGAACTCCTGCAAAGAAGATCTTAAGACCATCAGCAATAGTTAGACTTTTAACTGCCATACCTGGCAAAAGACCTGTGAACATTAAGATAAGGAAAGCAATAAGGAAGCCATAAATACCTTGTGTAGCAGGCAAAGCTTCTAAAATAAGAACTTTACCAAAAAGTTCTGGTTTTTCTGCTGTTACGCCAGCGCCTGATTGCCCAGCATAAGAAACACCGATAGATGAACCTGCACCAGCAAATGCCACAGCAAATGCTGCACCAGCTACTGCTAAGGCTAGACCCCAGAAATTAGGGCTAGTAACGATATCTTTCATAATATTTATAAAGTTAGATAGTAAATGAATTTCATTTAGCAATTCGCATTTCTGATTTCGCAATCACATTCAAGATTTTTTCATTTAGCAATTAGTTAATTAGTTAGTAAATGCAAAATCTTAGATGTGAAAATGACAATGCGAAATCAGAAATCTAAAATGCGAAATGAATTAGTCTTTAACTTGCACATAACGCGAGTCCCTCCTAAGCGGCTTGAAAGCAGATCCGCCTCCTTCCATGAATTTGGTGAAAAATTCAACAAATTGTAAACGCCCGGAATGTATAAATGCACCAAGGGCATTAATTCCAATATTGAAAATGTGTCCTCCAATTAAAACAATAATTGCGAGCACAATCCCAATATATGGAACTCCGCCAACCAACCCTGCTATAGTATTTACAGCAAGTCCGATAATGCTAGTAGCAAGTCCAAGCGCTAGTAAACGAGAGTAGGAAAGTACATCACTTAAGTATCCCACTAGGTCGTAAAGACCGAGTATTCCGGATAGGAATTTGAGTACAATATTTTTCTGCTGACGACCTTGCGTTAGAACTATGCCAATCATACCTATATATAATAAGTATTTGATTGGCGTTAAGAAGCCTGCAGGTAAAAGTCCTGAGAAAGCAGCTATAGCAAAGCCAATAATAGTTAATAAAAATAACCATGGGAAGTTATCAATTAACGCATATTTTTTACTTTCAGTTTTAAACTTCCAAATAAAATTCATTAATACACCCACCCAAACTTGGATAAATCCAAGAACCAAAGAAAGTATCAGAACATTTAGCGGGCTTTCTATGGCACTAATTTTTTGACCAATAAATACTGTTTGACCAGCAGCATTGGTGGTAGTTAGCCAAGAGGGCGCCTGATCTACCGTCATGCTTGCCCAACCTCCAAATATCACACCCATTATAAAGGTCACAATACCTGCATACATTAAAAGCCTGATTAAGCCTTGCGATTGTTTTGGGATTTTAAGGTATTTGAGAACAACAAACATTATTGCGAACATCAAAAGGCCATAAGCCGCATCCGTAAGAGCCAATCCATAAAAAGCGATAAAAAATACTGCCAAATAAGGGGTTGGGTCCATTTCGTTATGTAAGGGTAAACCATATATATTGGTAACAGCCTGAAATGGTTTCATGATGCCCTTGTTTGCCAATAGCACAGGCGGAACTTCATCTTCTTCCGGTTTAATTTCTGTAATAATGAATTTTTTGGTTATTTTTTCAATATCTTTTTGTACGGGCTCTAATGCTTTTTTAGGCATCCACCCTTTAATTACAACTGTGGATTCTGTTGACGCAAAACTCCTTCTTGCTAATTTTTGCTGCAACTTCCAGTTATAATAATCGTAAGCAACCCGTAATTTTTTTAATTCTTTAGAAAAATCTTTTGCAACTTTTGTTAACTGATCTTGTCGTGCATTAATTTGTTCAATACGATTCGTTAAATTTTTTAATTCCTCTTTTACAGTCCCTTCTAATTTAGGCAGCTCAATCACCTCAGCTTTTTGCGATGTGATTAATACTGTTATTTGGTTTAAAACAGCTTTATCGCATATAATTTGCATATAAACTCTGTCACCAATAATTCTATCTTCTGCTAATGCAACAAGTTCAGAGAGATTAATAGCTTCCATTTTAAATTGTTCCCAGTCTTTCAGTGCAATAGATATATAAAGAGCGACAGTATTATCGGTTTCTTGTGGTATGTCTAATTTATATTTTAAATGGGTCCATGAGCCTAATTTATCTTGAAGTGAATGGATAGATTTAATTTCATTTTTTAAATTCACCATTTCTTCTTCCATGGATTTACAACGCTCAACCATATCCGCAAACTGATATTCTTTGGCTATTTTTTTCAATTCATCAGTTTTGATCTGAACTGAGTCACCATCTATCATTGCCTGCAAACCTTTCTTTTTTTGTTCAAATTTATTTAAAAATTGAATGGCAAAATCCAATTCAGCCACGCGATATTCTAGTTCATGCCCCTCTTTGTCTAAATCCATTTTTTCCAGATTTTCATCAACTTCACCAGAATCAGTGATTTGCAGTACACCCTTTTTTTGCAGTAATGCCAAAACATCCGGCTTATCCGCCAGATGAACTAGAAGGCTAATTTTTTGCATAGGGACAACGGACATAAAGATTTTGGATTTCAGATCTCAGATTTCGCATTGTCATGTGCCAATCTTCATTTGGCAATTGCTAACTGATTCAGTTAATGCAAAATGAGTAAATGTCAAATATGAATGCGACATCAGGAATGCGAAATACGAAATTTAGTTAAAAATACTTATAAAATTTTCCTGTATATACTTCTTGGCCTTACCCAAATTCACCTTTCCTCCTTCAACTTCATCACGTCTTTGATTATCCATCTCTACTAGAATACGTTTGTATTCTTCCTTTCCTTTTGACTTTGCTTCTTGAAAACGCTCTTGTCCGACTCCTTTAATTTCTTCCTCTGTTTGCATAACCAACTTCTCTGCCTCATTACTTGTTTCTGTAATTTTTTTATTATTATCTTGCTCGACTTTCTCTAGCCTTTCAGCAGACTCTTGTTCTTTTTTGCGGATTTCTAATACCAAATTATTTTGATTGTCTTTATTTTTACTCATAATTTTATAATAAATAATTAGATCGACAAGTATTTTAGTCACGGTGTCAACAAATGTCAATACCCTTATGTATTGCAAAAAATCAATTATATTTTATTGATATGTTTTAGTCTCAAATTTTAAGTTATTCATTAATAAAAGTCTCTATGTACATATTTATCATCCTTTTTTCTTCTTTTAATAAGACCTTTAGATATCAAATTTTCCATACTAGCTGTGTTGTCAGTTGTAGAATCCAGATCATCAAATAAGCCTTCTGAAAAAAATTCAAATAGTTCAGCTTCATCGATTATTTCGGCAAATGTTTTCCCCTTTTCTCCAGATTGGCGAATGAATGCTAAAAGTTTTTGTTGTATTTCTGTTAATTCATCCAGACCAGCAAAATCTCTGTGATAATAACGATTATTTTTTTGTATTATGTAGCCATGTTCTTTTAGTCTGATTATATTTTCCCCTGAAAGATTATATAACTGTAGCGCTATAAAGAATCCTTTTTTAAATATTCCATCTTTTTTTGCTTTATGTAAAAAATGTAATAATCTTCGCTCATTTGCTGTCAATTTTACACCTTCGTCTAATAGAAACACCATCGGCGCACTAAGCCCAGTATCTAATTCCATATTTTTACCTAAAAAACATTTATCCACCCCTATCAATTTCGTACATTCCGAATCTGTCGGTTCTTTACCTTTATTCAATAAGTCTACTGTCGGTACTCTAGGTATGGTGTTTTTTTTCGATGGATTGATATTCAATATTGCCCGCACCCTAGATTGGCCGATTCGTATTACTATATGTAATTTGGTATTTAGTGGGAAAGACCTCCTATCTATATTCCTGAGCCCACCTGTATCATCATTGCCTTCAGGATTGAAATCATAAAATCTATTCATTTTTATTCAAATAGTTTGAATATATAAGGAATAAGAATAGCAGGTTTGTAGGTGTTTATCAAAAAAAATTCTAATCTTCAGTAATATAAAATCTCTCAGCCTCATCGTTGTATTGTATATGGCCATGTTCTCTTAGTTTACTCAAAACTACGGGGCTAATGTGCCAATGTATACATTTTTTGAAAAGGACATTCTTTGACACCCCAATTCTTCCTGCCATTTTAACAAGTTTGATTAGCTGTTTGCCAGCTGTTGTAAAAAATAACGCCTTTGGGTGTATAAAAAATGTAAGTCCATCTTCATCAGTTGTTATATATTCATTTCTTATCATTTCGATATACTCAGTAGTGTCATCTCCAAATAGCTCTTTTAATTTGGAAAAGAATTTCTCCCGTGGTATCCCTATTTTTCCGGCTTCCAAAAGAAAATCCAGTAATTCCTTTATTAGCGGATTTGGCAGTGTATCTCTAGATGGCAGTCGTAATGTAATTGTATCCTCTATCCTACTGCGTGGTGCATTTGGTGCATGAGGGCCAGTTTTTTCGTTTGGTTCATTGTCTGTTAATTTTATCATTATTTTGGTTATGAATCAGTTTGCCTCGGTTATTTCCAGATCCAGATTAAAAGCTCTATGTAGCTTGCCTCTGAGCTCTTGTGTGCAAGAAGGATTGTTATTAATTAAATTAAAAATTTCATTTCTTTTAAACCCTAATAACATTTTTTTGAGTGTGACGTAAGGCCTACCTCCTATTTCAGTCAGATAGGCAACCATCTCTAGGCCAGCCAGATAGTAAATAGGCATTCCGCCAAGCGAATCTACTAGAACTGACTCATGAGATAATTGTTTTTTTGCATCATCAATTGACCCTCTCATTTTATATGTTCCGGGTTCAATGCCTGAAGGGACAAATTCATTTCTTTTTCCGACAATCATTTCTCTATAAAATGGAGAAATTTCTTCAATTTGACTTAGCTGTACCTCCTTTCCTGTTAGATCTTGGTTTACGCAGCATGAGCAGGTATTACAGTCTATTCCAGGCTTTTTGTCCGAGGGCATAATAATTATATTAGAATGTAAAATTGGCTAATATTTTACATATTTTTTAACATATTGTCAATTAGATTTATCATTCAGGGGTAAAGTCACGGTGGTAGAATCTATCTCCTTTTCTAACTATTAACCCCCGGGTTCTTAATTTATTTAAATTAATACTAAAACGTTTACGGTATTTCCAGACCACCCTAAATAGCCCCTGTCTGAGAACCCCTTGTTCTTTGGCTCCACGGAGGAAGGATAGAATTTTTCTTTCTCCTTCTGTAAAAATTATCAAATCATCATTGTTCAATTCATCTTCAGTTAGATCACCAGGATCTAAAAGGTCTTCGCCTGATTTGGAGGGTGTTTTTGCCATGAAAATTAATAATATAATTCAAATTTTTAATTTGGATATGATTTTATATATTTATTACGTATTTGTCAAATAAACAGGCCATGGTTTGGCTGTAGTTTTCATTATTATTTCCGGGACGCACCTTTCGGTCTTGCTCAAGGCCAGCATGTGCGTCCCCTACATCTCATCTTCATCCTCCTCCTCGTCTTTTGGTTCGACTTCTGTGTCGCCACCAAGGTCGGTTTGAACGTCCATGGCATCTATTCCATATAATCTTACAAAATTATCGTAAATTAATTCACTAACACCTCCTATAATTTGTAGTATTAACCAAACACCGGGCATTGCGACGAACAAAAGGACAATCGCCTTGGATCCCCCAGCCAATAAAAGCAGCGCTATACCTATACTTACAAATATTCCGAGTGCAGTACTATATATGCCAAGCAGGGAATATTTATAACCAGCCAATACTTCCATTATTAATGCTGATACAAATGCACTTAGTAGAAAATGTACAGCTGCTATTCCGTTTGTAATATTTTGCATAACCCCCAGCAGATATAATGGGATTGTTAAGAAAAACAAAATCAGGTTAAACAAAAATATATGCATTATTATTGTTTTACGGCGACTGTATTTTTCATTATCCATAAAAGTCACCATTACACCGGTAACGGTATTTGCGGTCAAGGTTCCTATAAAGGTCATGATAATTATTACGAAAAGCGATAGTGAACTCACACCATCTGTCTTTGGCAAAACGTTAGACATTATAAAATACACTACAAATAATGCCAGCGTACCTGAGGCTCCGCCTATTACTCCGCTAAGTAATCTTAAAAAGAACAGAGAAAAGGTTAGGGGGCGTTTTTGGTCGGTAGTTTCCATGTTAAGTAGTGAGAAATGCGGTCCGTAATGGACCCGAAGCCCGAATGCCAGCGAGTGGATTCGGGGTAATGTAGGATGAATCACCTAGGAAAGTTCGCGTGGTTCACCTCCAGAACTTTTCAAGTGATTCAAGCATTTCCCTATTGTTTATTTTTGTTAATTATTAAGTCTCAAGTGCAAGCCTGCCCCGCCAAGGGCGCGGGTCTCAAGTCTCAAGTGATCTACTTTTCACTTTTGACTTCCTCGTAGATTGAGAATAAAGAAAATTATAATTCCCACAGTTATTCCAATATCCGCAATATTGAATACCGGAATGGGCCAGGGGGAAATAAAGTCAATTACATAGCCGAGATGAATCCTGTTAACTATATTCCCTACTGCTCCGCCTACGATTATACCCAATAAACACTGATTAACAAATATATTTGTTTTTTCATTAAAAATAAATTTAAGCCCAAAATAAATAAGTAACGTCAAAATTACTATTGAAATAATTAGCTGCAATGTGTATCCGAAGAAAACACCAAAGGCCACACCATCATTAGTATGCAGTGAAATGGATAGGTAATTTTTTATTAAGTCTATTTGCCCTGGATTGGCATACAGAATATAGTATTTGGTTATTAAGTCTAATGCCAAAAGTATGATTATAGATAGAATAAAAGCGCTATAGTGATTTAGGTTTAGTTTTTTCATTGCATCTATTATACTTTAGCAGTCCCAAGTGTATGTCTCAAGTCTCAAGTATACTTTTATATGTAAAATATTTATGAGAAAGCGTCATTTCGACACAGTATTGGCAGCTACAATCTTTTGTTTGGTTCTTTTTGGTGTAGTTATGATTTCGAGCGTTAGTGTTTATGAATCATATCAGCTTACGAGTAATATTGGGGAGCAGCAGGCTACCAATAGTTTTTATTTATGGAGGCATGTTTGGCGCGCGCTTCTTTCGATTCCGTTATGTATTTTTATGATATATTTTCCTATTAATATATGGAAGAAAGCTGCACTACCTTTATTTATTGGTTCAATATTTCTTTTACTTCTCCTCTTTTTACCTGGCATTGGTGCAAATTATGGAACTTCTACAAGTTGGATTAATATACCAATCATCCCATCTCTTCAGCCTGCTGAATTTGTAAAATTGGCTCTTATTTTTTATTTGGCAGTCTGGATGGAAAAAAGGCAGGAATTAGTTCAGTCATTTCAGTATGGCTTTATTCCATTTACAATATTGCTGAGCTCAGTAGTGGTGCTTCTTGCTTTGCAGCCGGATTTCGGATCGGTTTTGGTGATCTCAATAATCGCAGCTAGTATGTTTTTTGCGGCAGGAGGTAATATTTTACATATTTTTGGAGGCGGTTTGCTGGCAGCAGCAATGGCTTATCCTATTATCATGAGCAAGGAGTATATTCGTAATAGATTTATGACATTTCTTGACCCTAGTATCGATCCTTTGAATACGGGATTTCAGATAAAACAGGCACTTATTGCGGTTGGAAGTGGAGGTTTATTTGGTGTTGGTTTTGGAAAATCTATACAAAAATTTGGATATTTACCTGAAGTTCAGGGGGATACAATTTTTGCTGCAGCCGCGGAAGAACTTGGGTTTGTACGAATTGTATTTTTAATAGTTGCATATTTAATAATTGCCTATCGTGGGTTTGGTATTGCCAATCGTGCATCTAATCGTTTTTCTATGCTCGTTGCCACAGGTATTACAGGCTGGTTTGTTTTTCAGGCTGTTATTAATATAGGTGTAAACCTTGCTTTATTACCATTAACAGGTTTAACACTACCTTTTGTTAGCTATGGAGGATCATCTTTAATTGCTAATATGATGGGGGCAGGAGTTTTACTTAATATTTCACGTTATGCACAAGAAAAAACACATACTTCTTATAGGCGGAGGGTCCGGCGGACACGTTATGCCAAACCTCGCTATCGCCACCGTTCTTAATTCCTATGGGGGATCCAATCGGGGGATCCAATCGGGGGATCCAATCGGGGCAAGTCAGTTACCAATCGGATCACCAAAGGATCACCAAAGGATCACCAATTGGAAAGGAGTGAAACTCCTTTATATAGGATCAAGGGCGAAGTTGGATCGAGAGCTTGTAGAGTCCGCGGGGATAAAATTTAAATCAATTTTTACCGGGAAATTGAGGCGGTATTTCTCATGGCAGAATTTTATTGATCCATTCTTTGTAATTATTGGATTCTTTCAGTCAATTTGGATAATAATCAGGTTTTGGCCTGATGTTGTTTTCTCTAAAGGTGGATTTGTAAGTGTACCTGCTTGTTTTGCAGCTTTTGTGCTACGTCGTCCGATAATCTTACACGAAGCAGATAGTGTTATGGGGCTTGCTAATAGGATTGTTTCAAAGTTTGCGAAAAAAATATGTGTTTCGTTTCCAAACGTTCAGATGTCCAAATTGCCAAACGTACAAACAGATATCCAAATTTCCAAACGTCCAAATCCCCAAGGCACAAATCAGAAAGTTATATTTACCGGGAATCCAATTCGTACCTCAATCAAAAACGGCAATCCGGATAAAGGGTACAAGATTACTGGGTTCCGCAAAGAAAAACCTGTCGTGCTATTGTGGGGTGGCAGTCAGGGGGCGAAGGAAATTAATGATATAATCTTTCAGGAATTTGAAGCTTTAAAAAAGAACTATCAAATTATTCATATTACCGGAAAGGGAAAGCAAATGGAGATTAAAGATGAATCATATGTTCAATATGAATATATAGGTGAAGAGCTAAAACATATTTACTCAATCACGGATATTGTTGTTGGCCGTGCGGGTGCAAATTCTTTATATGAACTTGCATTTGTGCAAAAACCAAATATATTAATACCACTTCAGAATGCAGATCAGATAAATAATGCTGCATATTTTGAAGCCAAGGGTGCTAGTATTGTTTTACGAGAGAAATCTTTGCATGAAGTTCTGAATGCACTGTGGCATAATTCTGATAAAATGAGATCTATGAAGGAGGCCTTAGGGGATATTGCGAAGCCTGGGGCGGCTGAGGAGATTGCTGAAATAATATTCCAAATAGTTTCCAAATAGTTACCTGCCCTTCGGCTTCGCTCAGGGCGTTTCCAAATTGTTTATTGAATAATTATAATAGGCACCACCTGGAGACAATATGGCAACTATCTGAGAACCATTTGGTAACAATATGAACATGAAAATCGGCATTAACGCCCGTTTCCTAACCCATCCCTTCACCGGCATAGGTCAGTACACACGTAGCCTGATTCCGACACTGGCAAAAAAAGAACCTCAAAATGAGTATTTTTTGTTTACGCCGGAACTTTCCGATATTGACCTTCCGGAAAATTGCCACCAGATTCGTGTGGCGGAGAAGGGGTATAAATCTGATAGCATCCGCAAAGCTCATTGGGAGCATGTACTTGTACCAAAAGAGATGGAAAAAATAGAGCTAGATTTAGTACATTTTCCATATCCTGCAAATCCGCGCCATAAAATGAAAATGCCTGTTGTTGTAACGGTTCATGATGTTATCCCGTGGAGACTAAAGGCTTATAATAAGCGGCTGAGGTCAAAGGCTTATCATTTTAATGCACGCCTGGCTTTAAAAAAGGCAGATCATATACTTACAGTGTCTGAATTTTCTAAATCAGAAATTATTAAATATTTAAAAATTAAAGAAAAAAACATCAGTGTTACCTATAATGCTCCGCCATTATCCAACAATAAAATCATTTTTCCGAACCTTGATTTAAGACGTAAATATTTACTGTATACAGGGGGATATGATGATCGTAAGAATGTTCCAAGGCTTATTCATGCATATCAAAAACATATTGCACCAACTTATGCTATTGATCTAATTTTGGTTGGAGGGAGGAATAAAGGCCTGGAAGAGTTAATTACAGATGAATATTGTGAACGGGTGGATGGCAAATATCCTATTAAAATAAAAGGTAAAGTGATTTTTACAGATCACTTGGAGCAAAGCGAATTTATGTGCTTATATAAGCAAGCTCTTGCTTTGATACATACATCAACCTATGAAGGCTTTAATATTCCGCTTGTAGAGGCAATGTCCGTTGGTATTCCTATTGTTTGTTCAGATATTCCGGTTAATCATGAGGTTACAGATGACAATGCACTATTTATTGATCCCACAAACATTGATTCTATTGGCAATGGTATGCATCAACTCATAAATGATCCGGTTATGCAGCGTGAATTAAAGAAGGAGGGGGCTGAACGAGCTAGGGATTTTAGCTGGGATGTGACAGCGGAGAAGACATTGGAAGTTTATAATTTGTTTGCATAATTTACAGAATATTAATAGTGTAATATTGTTTTTTTGTTGTAGATATGTTATAATAATAAGATAACATAATAAAAATATGGAAATAGAAGAAGGTAAAACATATGATCTTAAAGACAGTATTCCTTTGGGTGCTGATGGGAATCTGGATGGTGCTATGGAGGCTGGATTAGAACGCGCTAGAGTTGTAGAGGTTCTGGGTGATAGGGTAACCTATGAAACCCTGGATGCAGATGATCAACCTGTTCATGATCCTTTTTATGGCCCTCTTAGTACGGGTCAACTGAACGGTTCGAAGGAGAGATTTAAGGAGCTATTTGAGGAAGCAATAATGCCAGGTGAAGTTTATAAATTTAAGGTAGATGCGGATGCAGCTGGGGACGAAAGACTGCAATATGCTATTGAGGCTGGATTATCAAGTGTAAGAGTTGCTCATATACGAGGTATAGTAGTTTGTACATGTTGGGATAATGAAGGAAAGATGATTCCGTCAGATTCTGACCCTAGGGCTACAAGTCCATATGCATTATATCTTGAAAAAAAAGATTTTAGAAAAATGTTTGAAAAAGAGGTTTAATTTCTAATTAATGACCAAATTCTAATGACCAATGACCAATTTTTGTATATTGTTTGATATATTAATTGGTATTTTGATATTGTTTATTGGGAATTGTTTAGGTTAATTAGTATAATTAGGTTAATTAGAAATTAATAAATATAATATATGGAACATGATAGAGTTGTAATCATTGATTTCGGTGGCCAATACGCTCACCTAATAGCCAATCGTATACGTCGGCTTGGTGTATATAGCGAAATTCGCGATGGTGAAACATCGGCGGATGAATTAAAAGAATATAAGGGTATCATTCTTTCTGGTGGGCCAGCTAGTGTGCATGCCGAGATTTCCCCAAAATGCGATCCGGGTATTTTTGAATTAGGTATTCCTATTCTGGGAATTTGTTATGGCCATCAGTTAATTCAACATACACTTGGGGGAAAAGTTGAACATGGCAAAACAAAAGAATATGGTCTTGCAGAGCTAACTGTAACTAATTCGGTAGGTATTTTTGAGGATATTGCTGAAAAATCTCGAGTTTGGATGTCTCATTTTGATTTTGTTTCAAATCCAGCCGATGGATTTGAGCCTATTGGAACTACTGAAGACTGCCCTACTGCAGCACTTGCGGACAGCGATCGTAATTTTTATGGCATTCAATTTCATGCAGAAGTTACGCATACTCCGGAAGGAATGAAAATTTTGGATAATTTTTTAAATATTTGTAATGTAAGCCGTGACTGGAGCATTGAACAATTTATAAAAGAAGAAATTGAAACAATTAAAGAAAAAGTTGGAGATCAGAAGGTTTTTTTGTTAGTTTCAGGTGGTGTTGACTCCACTGTTTGCTTTGCCTTGCTTGAAAAGGCACTTGGTCCGGATCGGGTTTATGGTCTTTTGGTCGACCATGGTTTGATGAGGTTGGATGAGGCAAATCAGGTTACAAAAGCTTTGAATGATGCAGGTTTTACTAATTTGCATGTGGCTGAAAAATCAGGTCAATTTTTAAGCGCCCTGGAAGGTAAAGCTGATCCTGAGGAAAAACGAAAGATAATAGGGGACATGTTTTGGAAAGTAAAAGAGGATGTAGCAGAAGAACTCAAGCTCAACCCAGATGAATGGATTATGGGGCAGGGAACGATTTATCCGGATACAATTGAAACAGGAGGGACAAAACATGCAGACACCATCAAAACTCATCATAATCGCGTTGATTTGGTGCAAAAGATGATTGACGCCGGGAAGGTTATTGAGCCAATAGCTCAACTTTATAAAGATGAGGTACGTGATCTTGGTGAGAAGCTCGGCCTTCCACACGAAATGGTATGGCGTCAGCCTTTCCCGGGGCCGGGATTGGGAGTGAGGATTTTATGTTTAGAGAATCCAATCGGGGATCCGATTGGAGATCCAATGGGTGATCCAATTGGGGACGGTATTCACTCGACAATCCTCCCCATCAAATCCGTCGGAGTACAAGGTGATGAACGTACATATCGCCATCCTGTTGCACTTTGGTCTGATGATCGCAATTGGAATAGGTTGGAAAAGCTTTCTACATCAATTACAAATACGCAATCAGATGTAAATCGAGTTTTGTTTACGCTGAAGGGCGAGTTTGCAGATGAATTTTATTTAAAGCCATCAGACTTAAGTAAAGATCGTATTGAGCTTTTACAGAAAATTGATGATATTGTGAGTCAAATAATGTCAGAATCTGAAAAAACTTATGACATTTGGCAATTTCCGGTAGTACTTGCTCCTGTTAGTAATACAGAAGGAAAAGAGTCAATTATTTTGCGCCCAATTGTATCAACTGAAGCTATGACAGCCAGCTTTGCACAAATTGATTGGGATCTTTTAGATAAAATGTCGGATGAGATTATGAAGTATGAAGAAATAAGTCATGTATTCTACGACCTTACACACAAGCCACCGGGGACGATTGAGTGGGAATAATACTCGCTGATGCTCGATTTAGCATTTTAGATTTTAGATTTCAGATCTTATACCAATTTGCAATATAAATCGTACTTCTTCATCAATATCTTTTATTTTCCGGCTTCGTTATCTTAAGCTTAAAATACTAAGGCATTTCTTCACTTAAGCTGCCTTGCCGGAAAATAAAATCTTATTGCCTATAAGCACTATTTATATTGCAAATTGGTATTAGTTTTTAAATTAATTAAATAAGTTGCTGAAAGCTGAGGGCTGACATCTGAGAGTTTTTTAAAAGACGGCAGTTCATTCCCCTTGTAATCAGTTGTGATAGCCAGTAAAATATAAATCCCGTAATTTAGTCAAAGTGTCCAAGAAAAAGATAGACATAGACAGGCTGGTGGAAAAATCAAAAAGTGGTGATGCTGCGGCTTTTGGGCAAGTTTATGACGAGCTTGTTAAACCGGTTTATCGCTATATTTATTATCGAGTAGAAGAATCAATTGCGGAGGATTTAACAGAAGATGCTTTTTTAAAAGCCTGGCAAAATTTGAAGAAATATAAGAAGGGCAAATGTCCATTTTCTTCATGGGTCTTTAGAATTGCACATAATTTAGTTGTGGACCACTATCGAAAAAATCGTATTGTTACAGAGATTAGTGATGAACTTCCTGATACTAAAGAGGCTAATGATCCTGCGAGGCAGGCGAACGTAAAGCTTACAAAAGTAAGACTTCGTAAAGTTATTCGTCATTTACCAAATAATTATCAACAGGTGATACTTCTGAAGTATGTTAATGATTTAAATAATAAAGAAATTGCAGTAACTATTGGCAAGTCTGAAGCTGCTGTGAGGACAATACAATTTAGAGCTTTGGAAAAACTCAGATCCATGCTTGATAAAAATAGTGATTTTCTGTGAAACAAATTTTATTTTTTTACGTTATAAATATTGACAGGCTGTCGCCTGTAGTCTCAGGTGCGAGTGCGAGTCACAAGGAACCGCACACTTGAGACTTGAGACTCGCACTCGCACTACAACATGACCAAACTCGAAAAAGAATTACGTCAGTTACCAAAGGTAGAACCTAGAGAGAAATTTTGCCAGCAGGCAAAAGGACGACTTATGAATAAAATTGCTTTGCATGAAAATGAAGCATGGTTTTTACGTTTTCTCCGAAAGCTTTCTCCAGCTGCGCCTCCGGCTAAATTTATTAGGATGGCAAGAGTTCGTTTGCTTGCACGCGTTGCGGTTGTAAAACAACCAATGTTCGGCTGGCTGATAACTGCAAAACGTGTATTGGCTTCAGTTTTGGTTATGTTGCTCGCAGTTACTTCAACACTCCTCTTCACAGGAAGTAAACACCCTGTAAGTGCAGCAGATAATACTTATATCCAAGTTTTATCTGGTTCTGTAAAAATAAAACATAGCGATAAGCTTGCATGGAATGTAATTACACAGCATACAGAGCTTGTAGCAGGAGATTTAATACAATTGAGTGATTCCGCCTCTGCAGTAATTCACTTTTTTGATGATACCCGCCTTCATTTGTCTGATAATTCACTCTTATTATTAAGTCGCCTGGATATCAGTCCCGGTTTTGATAAACAGGGGATTATTGAAACATCTCTTCATAAAGGAAGAGCTTGGGTGCAGACATTAAATGTAGATGATGATTATGCTAAATTTACTTTAGTTACCCCAGATGCCATTGTGTCTACGGTTAATGCCTCTTTTGATGTACAGACAAGCCTTCTGGACCCAACTACTATAAGAGTTTTTAAGCATAATGTTAATGTTCAGGCACTTATAAAAGATACACGTGCTGTAGTTACAAACGGTAAGCTCAACTCTCTGCAAAAGATTAGTTTAGATTCATCAAGAATTAATAGGCCTGCGGATAAACTTGCAAATGTTGCACCTATTGTAGAATTGGCTGATGAAGATCGTAATGAAAAATGGGTTACAAATAATTTACAATCAGATAAAACGCATTTAGCACAGTTGCGTGAACGTGAACTGGTTAATCTGCGTGCGGCTACAGGCAGTTTGCCGGGTGAAATGTTTTATCCACTTAAGCGTGCGAAAGAACGTTTGAGCTTGGTATTTAGTTTTAATGAAGCCAGCCAATCCAATGCTCAAATTGATATAGCTAACCAACGACTTAATGAGTCCATTGTTTTAATCGGAAATGGAGAAAAGGAAAAAGGTGAAGCGTCTTTGGTGGAATATCAGAATTTAGTAAAACAAATTGCGAAAGACAGCCAAAATAAAGCAGTTGCGAAAAGACTTACAAAGCGCGTTGTTGCTGTTCATCAAAAAACCCTTATTGCAGCATTACCTAGCGATAATAAAATAGGTATTGTTAAGCAGGTTTTAGACGAAACAGAAGAGCTTTTGGAAAAGGATCCTATAAAGAAGGCTAAAATTCGCTTAAATAATGCCATTGAAGATGTTGTAACAATTCAGGATTACGTTATCGCGGGCAATTTGAATGCAGCTCAGGGTAAACTAGAAGATCATAAAATTTTAGCTTCAGATCTAATTAAAGAGGTTACGCAATTTAAAGACGATGAAGAGAAGAAGAAGTTTTATGAAAATATATTAGAGGCTCAGCATGAAGAGAGGAGAATACTTGCTGAAATTACTAAAAATTTATCTGGTCAGAGCCCGAGCCATGAACTAACATCCCTATTAAAAGAAAAGGATAAAAATCTTGATATTGGCATTAAACTTGCAGCCGCGGTTGTTTCTCCTGTTATAACTGATGTTGCTCTTAAAAAAGCTGTGATGCTTCCTGTTGATGAAAAGGTCCATGAGTTTGTTAATAAAGTTCATATTTACAAAACACCTCAGGGGCAAAGGAATCAAATAAGTCGTTTATTTGATAAATATCCACAATATAAAACAGACATGGTATTTTTGAACAAGTTAAGCGGTAAGATTGATTCTCAGGTAAGAGATGTTATTAATTTACAGATGTTAAAAGTAAAGCGTAAGCAGGCTGCTTATAAGGGTAGGGAGGTGAGGAAGAGGATTGATAGATCTAGGAGTTTGTATGCTGATTAAGTCTCAAGTTCAGGATGACAAACTGTGAGATTAATTACCCTTGAGACTTGAAACTTGAGACTATATATTTTTAGGTATGCTTTAGACCCCCACGCACCGTAATGGTGGTGGGGGTCTGGGAGTGGTACTCTCTTTACTGCTGAGGCACTTCCCTAGGGGGCGGGGGGGCCGCCGCCACTGGAGACGATGTCGTCCGGGTGGACGGGTTTTGGAACCGCGGGGAGGTTTGGAATGTTGTACCGGAGCATTTTGAGGTTGTACTCCGCGTCCTGGTTCATCTTGGTGAGGCGTACGATGTCCTCGCCATTTATTTTCTGTCGGTACAGGATGATGATGAAGAAGATGATGACCACCAGCCCGACTCCGGTGGGCACCCAGATGAGCCAGCCCACGTTGCGCTTGGCGAAGGAGGGCTTGAGGTCCTCAATTGCTTTACCGTCCTCCTGGCGGCGCTTCTCCAGCATCTCGATCCTCTGCTGAATGGTGAGGACGGGCTTCTCGTCCGGGCAGCCGTCGTCGTCCTTGTAGCCGTTGATGGTCTCCGGCTTGTCGGGGCACTTGTCGGCCTTACCCACGATGCCGTCCTTGTCCGGGTCCTTGCCCTTGCGGTTGCGGCGACCGGTGCCGCGGGTTTTGGTGCGGCCTTTGCCGGTTTTGTTGGGCTTCGTGGTGGTCTTGCCGCCGCAGGCCTTGATGACCTGGTCGTCGGTGGCGCGCCCGAAGCTCCAGTCGGAGCAGACCGACTCGCAGGTGCTTCTTGCCTTGGCTTTCTTGCAGAGGTCCGAGGCGCTCTGGGCGTCCGCGGAGCGGTTGTAGGAAAGGGTGATGATCAGCAGGGCGCAAAGCGCCAAACCGAGCTTCTTCATGATGGCCTCCTTGTGGCTTCATGTATTAGGGTTGTGGTCCAGTTTTTCAATTTGAACCCAACCCTCTAGCCCTCTTATCAGGGGGGACTATGAGGTTCAAATTGAAAAACTGGACTTCCTAGCAGTTCGTAAAGAGAGTACCTGTGGGTGAATTTTCCGCAGTAGACCTGAGAAAATTCTAATAACCCACAAATTGCTCTTTACGAAATTTATTTCGCGTTGTCAAAGAACAATGTGAATTTTTATTTTTATTTTTGATTTTTAATCCCTAGCCCTCTTGTTAGGGGGGCTCCCATAAATTAAGCAGCTGCGGCTGCAGCGTCAGCTTCCGGTTCAGGTCGTGGTTGTGGTTTTAGTGAGTCTCCTGTAACCCCTGACCATTTTTCACCTGCCCAGGTTTTACCTTTTTTTAAACTTTCTCCATATTTATTCCTTTTATCTTTAAGTACATTCATCATATGTATGCGTTTTTCTTCTTCAGCCATTTCTTTGCTGGCAGTAGCAGGAGCATTTTTAACTCTATCGATACCCTTTCTCCAATGTTGTGGCATCTTCCAAACTGCCTGAGGGTATGCCATATGGGCATTTACAATATTTTTACCCATTTGATATGGGGTACTTAAAATTGGACTCGTAGAATCCCACACTCCTTTAAATGGAATTGCAAACGTTGAAGTAATAGCCTTTCTTGTGCTATTGATAGCGGATAAGGGTTTAAAGGAAACAGCATTTTTAATTACATCTTTATAAGATGCAAGGGCTTCTTTGGTACCCCTTTTAATACCTTGTCCAAAATGCCAAGGGGCTTTAATAATGTTTTTTGGTGTTTTTAATGTGAATACATCCTCAAGAACAGTTCTTGTATTACCTACAAAGAGCCTATATACATACCTTCCAGGTGCTATTGCAAGTTCGCCTACACTTGCACCCAATGCATTTACCCCAACTCCCATAGCTCCTTCTTTTGCAACTCTGGCACTCCATTCTGCGCCATCAACAACTTTGTTTGCATTGTCCCAACCCATTTTAGCAAGCTTATCAAGACCAACGAGCTTAAATGGTGCTTTCATTGCCCAGGCTGCTGCATTTAAATTGAACTTGGCGAATTTTCCAGTGTATGAAAGACCTTTTCTTCCAAGCGCGAGGGTTTCACCAGGTAATCCCATATAAATAACCCTTTTCTCTTGAGAGAAAGTTTTTTCAGAGTATTGTGTGTGCCGGATTGTGGTTGAGTTGTGGAACATAGTTCCTATGGGGGATCCTATAGGGGGCCCAATTGGGGATCCAATAGGGATATAATTGTAGCTAGAAAGTGGGTTTTTTATTCTTATGTTAAATCATTATAGCATATTTTTATTTTAAAGTCAACCTTCAATTACATTCAGGTTGATAAAATGTAATTTTTTAATCACCTCCGACAATATTGTCTTCTGAAAATGGATCATCTTCAATGTTTGGCTCTGACTCAGGTTTTGGTGCTGGTTTTGGTGCTGGTGGCAAAATAGGCTCATCACCAGTCATTTCTGCTAATTCATCAAAAGGATCAGATTCTTCAAGCCATTGTGTATTTGGCTCATCATTTGCTGGTTGTGGGCTCGGCTGTTCATCAGTCTGAGGCCCATCATCTGTTGCTGTATCTTTTTTGAGTAAGTCTGTCAGCAAAGCATAAGCACCTTCATCTTTTTTACATTGCTGATCAATTTCCATCACTTTAGCTGTTAATGCATCAATATCAGTTATGCCGAAGTGATCGATAATGAACTCAGCTACAGTTTTTTTATCCGTACGTTCCATATCACTGCCGAACAATGTTATGTTGTTGCATGGTATTTTTATGTTGAGTAAAATTTTTAATTTTTCTTCAGGATCAAGTTCAGCACTTCTTTTTAGTACTACAAAAATTACATTTAAGTTTTCCAGGGCAATCTTTAACTCAGGGTCTGCATCACATTTTTCAGACAGTTCAGCTAAATTTATACCAGTATTTTCAGTAGCAGGTTCATGATTTGGCATAGTTGCATCTGGCTCTGTGGCGTCTTCTTCCACTTCTTCCCATGCCACAAAATCTTCATCACCATCTAATGCAATTTCTTCCGGTTGTGCTGCAGGTTGTGCTGCAGGTTGTGGTGCAGGTTGGGGTGGAGGTTGTGGTGGAGGGTGGTGTTGGCCTAGATTTGGTGGGAAATCTGCTCATATATTTAATGTTAATGCAACACCGTTTTGATCGATTATTCTGTCCAGAATTCCTATATCGTGTTGCATAGAGGCAAGTCTGCCCGCAGGATCTACTGGCTGAGGATAATCTCTATTTGCAGCTTCATCTATCTGCTCGTCTGGCAGTGACCATATTTTTGTTTGAATACTATCTATTATTTGCTGTTCTTTGTTTAAGATATTGCGGACTATATTGATAATTGTATCAATGTCAATTAGCCTCATTAAATTGGGTAATTGCTTCAGCATATGCTCAAACCTGTTTAATCGGCCATTTGCTGCCTGTTCATCCAATTGTTCCATGCCTAAGGCATATATGAAGGTTGGAGTTGGCCCCTTACATCCTTCATTCATATTTCCTTCAGTATCGGTTATTCGCAAAAGTCCGACTATGGCCTGTGGACTACGAAATTGTTGTCTATTAAAAGCAATAAAAATAGCCCAAAGATACTTAAATATAACTTCTTCATTAAAGCCCAGGTATTCTAAAAGGCTTTGTTCATTTGTTTCGGTTAACCTTAAATGTGTTTGCATTAATATTAATAGCGCAGATATTTTTTTATATACTTTTAAAAATTCTTTATTTCCTAGTTTGTCCATAAAGCATTTATTGCCTATAGATATTTGTTGTTCAGGTTGCCCAGGTTGTGGCGCTGGTGGTTGCCCAGGTTGTGGCGCTGGTGGTTGCCCAGGTTGTGGCGCTGGTGGTTGCC
>CAYWJA010000017.1:0-34050 GCA_964458485.1 uncultured Candidatus Peribacteria bacterium
GAGCCAATTACCTACAGACAAAAGAAGTAATACGATGCGATATTTATTTTATAAAAAATTCTTAACAAATCCAAAATTGAACGTGAGGGAATTAGAGTCTAATTGTATGAAATGGATGTAATTTCAATTGGTGATCCAATAGGTGGATCCAATGGGAGATCCAATAGGGGGTCAACCGATTATCCCCAATTGGATCACCGCGACGCAGGAGCCGATCACCAATTGGATCACCAATTGAAAAAATAATGTCATTATCAATTCCAAGTAATCAAGGGCAGGGGCAACAGCAGATGCAAGGCCAGCAGCAAGTGCAGGGTGGGCAGATGCAAATGCAGGCGCAGGGAGGTCAAGGTCAAGCACCTTCAACCCGTGCAATGCAGCAGGGGGTTAGCAATAGAGTTGACGGAACAGGTCAGCCAATGGAAAAGCCAAGGCTGGCAGGGCCAAGGCGAAAAAAAACTGTAGGAGGAATAGCTAAAAATGCGGTTAAGAAAAAGGCAAAAAATTGGCTTATAGGAGCTGCGTTTGGCGGAACTATAAGTGGGGCTGGGTTTGGACTTTCGTGGATACTATAAAATAGCCTCAAGTGTAAGTCTCAAGTGTTAAATACTACTAAATAATAAATGAATATAATTTCCAAAATAATCAAAGGAACTTTATTAACGGCTATTGTTGCCATGGTTTTTTGTGTGAATACGCAACAGTCTCAAGTCTCAAGTGCAAGCCTGTCCTCCCGACAGGTCGGGAGTGATCTCAAATCTCAAGTAGCTAGTGACCAAGTTCAAACTGAAGGTTATTTTGTTAATGCGGTTTTTGCTGATGATAAAATTGATATGCCAGAAGGAGGTGGTGGTACTCTAGATGATGTAGTGAAAGATATTCCAGCCGAAACTCCAGATGAAAAAAAAGCGCTAGATGCTGAACTTAATAAACCACCCCCAAAGGAGGCGTCAAAGCTTAGTAAGACTGACAAGAAAGCGATTGATGGTGCAATAGATTCTAAAAAAGAAGCAGCATATAAAGCTTCCAATAAAAATGAATTATTACATGGCAAGGGAAAGCCGGCGCCTGAATCGAAAAAACCGGATGATAAAGTTATTGAGAGTATTTCCAGGGCATCTACATATATCAATCTGCTTTTTAACCCTCTTATTTACTTCTTTACAAGTCAGATAGCAGGATTACTTAATAATGACTTTATATTTGGTGGTGATTTTGGAACAATGCTGCATAAAATATGGATTATCTCCAGAAACATTGTAAATATTGTTTTTGTACTCCTCCTATTGTTTTTGGCCGTTAAGCATATATTTACGGAAGGTGAAGGTTCTGAATTAAAAAAGGTATTACCAAAGTTTGTAATTATGCTTATTGCTATTAATTTTTCCTGGCTTGCGAGCAGGGTTATTTTAGACGCAGCAAATGTAGCAACCAATGTAGCCTTTTCCATACCCAAGGGTGTGCAGGGTGTAACAGGGGAAGCTAAAAAATTGAACTGTGAAATATACGATGAAAAGGGGCAGGCAGTATCTAGTAATAAAGTAGGATTTAGAACAAATTCAGCATGTATGCTTACCCGCACATGGATACCTATGGATGCAAAAAAAATGGTATTTGCCCATCATGAGGATTGCATGCGGGATGAGACAAAAATTAACGATGTATATACAGGTAAAAATGGTGCATATGACTCAAAAAGCGGAAAATTAAGAAAAGATAAAGCCAAAACCTCTCCGGTGGCACAAAAAGCCACATTATGTTTTAAAACACTTGATCCAGGAAGATTTAGCAGAAATAATGCAAGTTACCACCTTACATATAGTATGATGAGGGTGCAAAATTTAGGACGGGCTCTTACGGGGGATGATTATTCTAAAATGTTTATTGGAGTTGCATTTACCATAGCGCTTCAAATTATTTATCTGATCACATTTGGATGTTTGTTTATTGCCCTTGTTGTACGAGCAGCTGCATTATGGCTTTTTGTATCTTTATCGCCTTTTATAGTCCTTTTTATGTATTTAACTAAAGATTTTGGATTAAGCGGATCAGGTACGGATAAACTTACAATTAGTGAATTCGCAAAATGGGCATTTGCGCCTACTAAGGTTGCGCTTGTATGGTCAATTGGCTTTATAATGATTACCACTGGCCAAACCGCAACACAAACTGCATATGCAAAATTAAATGAAGCTGATGCAGTTAGATCAACAGTTCTCAATGTACAATCTTTATTTATGGGTATGGATTCCCTTAAATCATTCATATGGCTTCTTATGACTTTGGGTATTATATGGGTAGGTACATTTGCAATATTCTCCGAATTAGGTGTGGTTAAAAGCATTACAGATTCTGTAAATACCTTTGGTACTGGTCTTGCAAATAGACTTGGAAGAGCTCCTACATGGTTGCCAATTATTCCTATGGTTGATCCTAATACAGGTAAATTAAAAATGAAATCTTTTGAATCATCAGGCATGAATCTTAATGCTCGTCTAGATGAATTACGATCTGAATTTGCTAAAGGCATGAGCCCTACCAAACTAGATGAAGCTTCTAGAGCTATGGCAAAACATAAAACAGATAAGACTAAATCTCAGCATTTGACAGCCCTTAATAATACGAGCACTACCGATAAAGGTGTAGTAGATGCGATACATCATTTAACTGATAAAAAATTAAGCGCTGCTGAGATTAAGGGTATGAGTAATGCTGACTTAAAGAAATTATTAGTTGGTGGAGGTGTTGATGCCGGAAAAACTGACGGTATTATTACAAAAATTAAGAGTGCCGCAAAGGCTGATGGTAAGAGCTCAACAGATACAAAGCCGGCACCAGATTCAAAATCACAAGCACCATCGGCAGATATTACAAATCAGGTAAAAGAAGGGGTTACTGAAGCTATAAAAACAACTCCAATATTGCTCCAAGGCGGAGATGATAATGCAAAAGCTATGGCAAAAATTCAGGCAGAAGCAGAAAAATTATTAAAAGGTGGACAAATAAAAGATGCTAACGCTGCGGCAAATAAGGCTCTTGAAGATTACAATAAAGGTAAACTAAAATAAACCGTCACACTTAGCAATACATATTGTAAAAGTTAACTTTACACAACTGGAGGTGGCTGTTGTGGTGGCTGCGGAGGCTGTTGAGGTGCTGCAGGTGGCTGTGGATTTTGTGGAGGCTGTGCCGGTGGCTGATTGCCAATTGGTTGTATAGGCTGAATAGGTTGCTGCGGTGGCACTGGTCCGAAGGACTCCGTAGAGTCTTGCGGACTCCTGCGGAGAGGATGATCTGTTGGCGGCATAGGTGCTTGCGGTTGTTGGGGCTGTAATGGCTGTTGAGGTTGAGGTGGTTGCATTGGTTGACCTGGTTGAGGTGGCATCATACCGGCCGGTGGCTGCCCGGGCATAGGAGGTCTTCCGCCAGGGGGCATACCTTGCGGTGGTGCACCTATTGGCTGAATTGGTGGTGCACCTCCCATTGGAGGCATACCTAGTGGTGCTTTTGGTGGTGGAGTACCTCCGTCTTTAGCTAAGTTATTCATTGTTTTTGCACCTACTCTCCTGAATATTTCTCTTTCCACAAAATTCTTTTCACGTGCATATTTTAATCGAGATAGCTGTTTAAATGCTTCACCTGCTTCCAAATCACCTTTAGAAGGATCGTAAATTGTTCTCATGCTAAATCCGCGGGATGTAGCGTTATCGATATTTAATTTTATATATGCCTGATAATTCGCGATGTTAATAAGATCCTGTTCACTAAATACAGGTGCAAATTCTTTGGCCATATATTCAGCATCCTGCGCACCTATTTTAAAACACATCATAGAACCCACATTACCAAATACAGCATCACGGATAGTGTTATCTTCATGACTCCCCTTTCCTCCTCCACTCATTTTAGTAATCTGACTAATATACTGGTGGGCAATAATAAGATTCAAGCGATATTTACGAGCCTCAGATAATATAGAGGCAAATGAATCTGTTACAAAATTTTGGAATTCATCCACATACATATAAAAATCCAAACGATCATCTTCATCTGTGTCAACACGGCTCATTGCTCCCATTTGCAGTTTTGCGACCATAATCATACCAAGGAGCTGTGCATTTAGATCACCAAGCTTACCCTTAGAAAGGTTACAGAGAAGGATTTTTCCTCCATCCATTACTTTTCTAAAGTTAAACCCTGATTTTGTCTGGCCAATAATATTTCTTATCTGCGCATTAGTAACAAAAGGGCCGAATTTAGCACTAAAATACGGAATCATTTCCTGTTTTTCGCGCGCACCTGTGGAGGCCATTTCCTTTTCCCAAAAAGCTCTTACAATTGGATTTTTAACCTTGGTAACTTTATATTTCTGCCATGAGTCATCGGTAAATAAACGTGGTAGATCAATTAATACAGCACCTTCATCGTCATCATCCATTAATGTTAAACAGCCATTTCTAAAATAATGTTGTAAACGTGGCCCCATAATTTCTTCACCGAACATTTTAATAAAAATCGCCAAAGCTTCCTGAGACATAAATTCCTTTTCATCTTTTGTTTCAGCCTCCAGAATATTTAACCCCATTGGTCTATCTAAGTCACCCGGATTAAAGAAGATAATGTCATCAGCTCTCTCCCTTGGTATATGGGGTATTGTATCTTCTACTAAATCTCCATGTGGATCAATTACACAAGTTCCATGTCCGTCCATTACATCCTGCTTAATCATATTCTTCAGGATTGTAGATTTACCTGTACCTGATTTACCAATTGTATAGAAGTGACGACGCCTATCTCCTTTCTTCATATATACAGGTGTTGTATCACCCCTAAATATATTATTACCAAGAAGAAGACCCTCTTTAGGCATGTTACTTGGGGCAGATGCAATTTTGTATTCCTGCCATTTGATAACAGGAGATTTATTATATTTAATATTTGGGAAATGAAATACAGATGCAACCTCCTCGGAGCATAAAATCATCATACGCGGATCTGTAAACCGTTTTAACCATCCGCGTTTAATATCACGCATTATAAATCCTTTCAGCAGTGCTGTTCTGGAAAAATACTTGGTTTTAAGAAAACCATTATTATTAGGAGCATTGTATTGGGCAAATGATTCTCTGATTTCTGTAGTAATCTGCTTAGCCCTATACATGGTTTTAGCAGAGGCTACGATTCGAATAACACTTTCAAATCCCACTTTTACATTTTTGGTTTCCATTAATTTAACCTGCTCATCCATAAGTGGGGTTGTACGGGTAGAGCCAGTATTTGCGTCCAGATTTTCAGTGAATTTTTCATTTTCCGCACCTGAGATAAGCAGTTTAAGCCATGTGCCTATCCAGCTGAATACATTTAGTTTACTCAAAAAAGATTTCGATTCCTTACCCAAAAATAAGTCTTGAGCCATATCTCTTCCTTTTTTTTGCCACCCATCACTAAGGGGTCTTAGCATTATCTGTATTGCAGCACCTTCATCGTTATCTATTTTAGAAAGAGTATTCGCAATATTATTAAATGGATCTGAACCAAGGAATTGATAAGTTTTTATAGGATAAACATATGATTTATCAAGTTTCATATAAAGACCTGTTGCTTTATATCCATCTCTAAAAATATTATAATCATCAACCTGTTCTATAAATACATCCGAATAGAAAGCAGTAACTTGTTTTTCGAATAATGATTTTAATTGCCTCGGTACCACTAAAAAAAATCGAAGCAGTCCATCTAAAATTACATATTCGCAGGAGAAAAAATTTTGCCCCTTCAAAAGGTAAATATAATCCTCCTCATATACTGCATGCAACGCCTCAAACATATGCGTCATTACATCATTAACCTCCTTATGGGTTTTGCCTGATGAAAACTGCTCTGTTTCCCTTTCTCGATCTTCTTTTGAGTCTTTTATGGGTACTGATACTTGCAAAAAAACCATATTAAGCGACCGCTCCATATTTTTTTTGTAACGTATTCGCCATGCAATCAAAAACAGGGCTAAGGCAGTCAAAGCTGTAATTCCGAGTATTTGCAGAATTAATATGAACATTTATATTTTTATTTATGCGCTTGAATCCAATGTTAAGTATATAACAAATAAAAGGCGGGGTACAATAAAAATATATTTCAGATCTCAGAACTCTCCCGATTTTATCGGGATCAGATCTGATTTTTCATCTTACATTCTTACATTTTGCATTTTGCCTGAGAGCGAAGGAGCAATCCTCTGTTTGTCATCCCCGATTCAGTCGGGGATCTTGTGAATAAGTAATGGTTATATTGCCAATATACTAATTAACTAATTTACAGAACATACTACCAATAAACAGATGATCGGTTCGTATATTCAGTGTATTTGATTATAAGTAAATTAGTAGTAATACAATTAATCTACTACCTAGATCCCCGATCAAGCCGGGGATGACAATCTGAAATGAACTAAATATCCAATTCCACTTCCAAATCCACATCTTTTTTACTTTTCTTAGTTACCTTTTTTGTCTTTTTGACTTTTTCCTCTTTTTCCCCTTCTTCCTTTTCCTCTTCTATAGCTTCTCCAAACTTTGGAAGAACTGCTTCTATTGCACCCCAGTCAGAATTTTCGTTCATAGGTATAATTAAAGTTACTTCATCGCCAACTTCAGCCCTAAAGTAAGTAACAGATGCAAGAAGTACATTGTATGCCTTGCTGTCGGTAAGAATTTGATAGCGGCCGTCATTATAAACAAGCGGCCCTACAATGGTTTTGCGCTCTACAGGACCAATTTGTTTATATAAAAATTTACCTTCTTCGGTTACAGTAAGCTTTAAAATATCTCCTGGTACTAGCTTAGATTTACTTGCATAATTAGCTGGCACCGGATATACAGTTCCTTTTTTATCTACCATATTCTGTCCATCAAAAACACCTTCTATAATTTTACCAGTGGCACCGATTTCATTGGTTTCTTTGACTGCTTTTTCCTTATAAACGCCAGCTTCGATAGCCTCTCCTTCCTGAAGACCCATGCTATCGGTAAGAAGCTGTTTGGCTACTTTTAATGCGGACTCAGCGTTATCTATTAGTTCTTTTATACGAACAAACTTTTTTAAATCAGACATTTGTTTTTTGTTTAATAATTAATTAATAGCTTTCAGCTTTCAGGCGTCAGCTATCAGTTACTATTTAGTTAATTAGGTACTGAGGACTGATGCCTGACGTCTGATAACTAGTCAGGTTAGTTTAGTTTAGTACTTGTTACGGAAATGTCAAGCCCTTTTAGCTTTTTTGTCAATTTTCTTCTGCTTAATAAACCTGATTGAGCACCAAAATAACTAACAACGCTATTCGCATTAATTGTACCATATTTTAATGCTGTTTTTAAATTTTCATTCAAAATAATAGCACTTGTAAAACCGCTTGCAAAAGCATCGCCAGCACCTAATGTATCTACTCTTTTATGAGATACAATTGGGCAAAAATATAATCTTTTGCCATCACTAGCCTGTGCACCATTTCTACCGTCTGTTATAACCACTTTTTTTACTCCATACTTAAAAAATTTATACATAATTCTAGTAACATCATCTGCATATGGCGGTAAAAAGTATTTTGGAATATTTATATGCTTTCTTGGATCATCCTGCTTAATTCCAGCCAGTCCATATGGCGTACGTGCAAATAGTGATGCCTCTTCTTTATTCAGAAAAAGTATTTCGGTATGTTCAAGTAAGGATTTCCACTTGCCAACCCCTTCAGCAAGTTGTTCATGTCCAGGATTCCATGCAAGCTTTATATCTGGATGTTTTTTTAAAATTTTTAATATTTCATTTGGTATACGGCTCTTGGATTTAGTTAAATGGTTTAAAAAAATCCAGTCTGCTTTTTTTAATTCATCTAATGGCAAATCATGCTCATCAAAAAACATATTGGCTCCGGCGTAAGCAAGTACAGTGCGCTCACCCTCAAAAGTGTTCAAAATTGTAGAAAAAGCTGTTTTATCTTGTTGTGTTTTCTTAACGAATTTTGTGTTTACTTTTTCATCAATTAGGTTATTTATGACCCTATTGCCGTAAGATGCACCAATTTTTCCTATGAAACTCGCATCAAATCCCATTCTGGAAAAAGCTACGGCCGTATTGGTTGCCCCTCCTCCAAAAGTCTCATGCACCTCATCGATTCTTATTTTTCCTCCATAATTAAGACATATCCAATCTTTTAAGCTTTTCTGATCCCTCAATTGCATTATTGCATGATCATGAGCCTTTATGAATATATCGAATGTTGCACCCCCTATAGTGAATATTTTTGGTTGTTTCATTTTTATTTTTCTGGGATCACTTTAGCATATTTTTTTTAAAAATCTAACTTCTAAAATCTAACTCTATTAATATATAATTTAGATTTTAGTTCTTAAATTTTAGATTTTACTAACTTTTTCTTATTCTTATAAAAAATGTAAGCAAAGAATGTAGATATAATAACTATCCATGTAGTTTCAGGTCCTGTTTTAGTTTTTACGGCTTTTTGTGTTGTTTTATATTGATTGATTGTAGTGGTTTGATAAGGAGCTCCTGAGTGTAATGTTGATTGATTGTAAACATTACCTATATTAGATGAAGAACCACTTAAATCATATGTTGTAATAGGCTGCGTATATTGGCTATATGTATTTTGAAGCGGTTGATTATATAGATTGTTATTTAATGTGGATGCTGCAGGCTTGAAACTGGCACCGCTAGGAACTGCCATTGCTTCATTGGAAAGCATTGAAATCTGCTTACCTGCAATATCTAATGCTGCTACTGCAAAATAGTAATTAGTACCATTCATTAAATCCTGAATTTTAGCTGATGTCGTGTTATTTGCGGTTAGCTGATAATCATTATATTTTCCGGGTGCGAATCCTATAAAGATTTTATAGTAATAAGCTTGTACATTAGTAAATGGCTGCCAGCTCAATATAACTGATCCATTATAAGCAGTTGCCTGCAGTTGCTTTGTAGTTGTCTGTACTACATCAGGTGTAACTGGTATTTCCACCTTATCCGCAATACTACATGCAGCCCCGCTCCATCCTGTATTACATTTACATTGCCCTGTAGTGGAATCACAGGTACCGTTAATACCACATAACACCTTGGCACATAAATCCGGTGCAACAGGTGTAACCGCAATAGTGGTGCTATTTTCTTTACTTTCTAAATCTTTAGCATCTACTGCCTTAACTGCAATAAAATATTGAGTTTTGTTTGTTAAATTCTTCAATTCATATTTAGCTGTGGAATCTGTGGTATCTACTTTTTTATCAAGATTGCCGACCTTTGTGCCGTAATAAATTCTATAATTTTTTATTTTCTGTTCATGGCCTGTTACCGCTTTCCATGTAAGGGATATTGATTTATCTCCGGCCTTTCCTTCCACCCCCTCTACCTTTGGAGGATTTTTTGCCTTAGGAGTTTCAACTTTTATTGTCCCCTTCTTCGTGAATACGGCTTTATTAGAAAGTGAATCAGCAAGTATAATATCTACAGGAAAACTACCATCATTAGTAGGTGCAACAACAGTTGCACTATAAGTTCCCGGTTCTGAGCCGGATTCTGTCATATCCTGCTGAACACCTTGCAAACCTACTTTAGCTACACTAAGGCTTTTTTCTGATTGCACCGTAACAGTAACTTTAGTACCCGGCTTAACAGATCCGCTTGTATCCATCTTAAAAGAATTAAGAACAGGTGCTACTGTATCTACTGTAATAGTTATGCTTTTGGAAATTTCTCCCTTATTTGACATCACATAAAATGCATGTGAGCCACTTGATAGATTTTTAGCCTGATAGCTAAAAAATCCATCCCCATCCGTTTGGCTGGTTCCGATTTGAGTATTATTATCGAATATCTTTAAATCTACATTTGAATCACCTTTCCCCGTAAGTATTACCAGGCTGCTACCAAGCTTAGATCCATTTGCAGGAGATTTTATAGCTAACTTGGAAGATGTAGCAGCTGGTGTCGCTGATCCGGTTTTTGATACAATTTGAATTGTCTTTTCACCACTTATTTTAAAGTTCTTTTTATCTAATACTTGTATAGTCTGCTTGCCTGTTTGTGAGAATTGTAACGATAAAGAGAAGGTAAATTTTCCGAGGTCAGATGCTTTAAATGTATATTGCCCACTACTTGGCAGGGTTGCATTATCATCGTCGGGTGCTGAGATTAATACTGTTCCCGAATAATTTTTAGCAACATTACCTTTTTTATCCTTAGCTGTTACTGTCATTGTTAACTGCTCATTTACCTTAGCTGTAGCAGGGAGGCCTGTAATTTCGAAGGTACTTACTGGACCTGGCAATACAGTACTATCTCCGCCAATGCTTGCAGAAAGCAAGCTCGCAGAAAAAGGGCTTATTTTTGTTTTAGCCGGAGCATAAAAAACAATCTCTTCACGATCATCCAATAACTGATTCATTGTTACATCCATTGCGGTATAAACAGAAATGCCCGCAGAACTGGATTTCACCTTAAAATTAGCACGCCCATCTTTGTCACTCACTCCGTTATTCAGCACTTCTATTTCATCACCTGATCTACTTGAGATAAGTTTTACCTGGTGGTCAGGAATCGGATTCCTATATTGATCATATAATGTAACTACAACATAACTAGCATCACTTCCTGCCTCCAGCATTTGCAATGTGCTATGCAGGCTAGACATAGAGCTAGATATTTTATCCGGATATACTTTAAATGATGACTGCGGTGATGATACAGATCCATTTGGATAAACCACAGCTACTTTATAACTGCCAGCGACCTTAGTCTGATGACCATATAAATCTGTCTTAGCTACACCATCTAAATCTGCAGTCGCAGGTAACCTAATTACAGTACTATCGGGTTTTTCAATTACAAATTTGATATTTTGGCTGGGCTCTATTAAAGAGGTTTTTAAAAGGGAGGGATATCCGGCTATAGTATCGGTACCGTAGGCTTTTATCGGTAAATAATCTGCTGACACTAAGGGGATTAATGCAATGAGTGCTGCTAGACCTATGATGATGTTTTTTAATTTCATAATTCCTATAGGTGATCCTATAGGTGATCCCATTGGTGAGCCAATTGGGGTTAATCGGTTTCATCCCCTATTGGATCTCCCATTGGATCCTCCGCCAAAGGCGGGATTCCCTATAGGTATATCATTTAATTATAGCAGATCCCCCCCTAAAAAGCAATCCTTAGGGGTATATCTAAAAAATATTCGATTATTTTCGTCAATCGAATTATAAATACAAAATATTATTTAAAACTCACTCATTTTTTCCATCACAAGTGCCCTCGCATTACCGCTCATATCCCCAATGTGTTTTATTCTATAGTCTGGTAATTTTCTTTCAATTTCAGGAATTTGCGATTCGAATAGCTCAAAAAACATTACAATAGGTCTGATACTTCGTATTTGATCTAATAATTTTCTATAAATATCTACCCCATCATCACCTCCATACAAAGATGTAGATGGCTCGTGTTTTAAATCGGGCTTAACCTTAAGATCGTTAGGTATATAAGGAAGGTTTGCGGACAGAATTACCTTTTTATCTTTTAATAAATCATAAGGAATGTCTCTTAATAAATCAGACTGAATTAATTGAATTCTGGATGTGAGATTATGTTTTTTTATATTTTTTTTGGCAGTTTCCAATGCATCTTTACTTACATCCGTTGCAATCGCGCTAAGTCCATCAATATTTTTTAGCACAGACACAGGAATACAGCCACTTCCAGTTCCTATATCAAGCAAAACATATTTTGAAAATCGAAAATCGAAGAGTGACGTTTTTAAGCCATTTAAATATTTAATTAAAGATTCAACAAGCACCTCTGTATCCGGCCTCGGCACTAAAACGCTATTATCTACAGAAAAATCCAGAAAAAAGAATTCTTTTTTACCTGTTAAATACGCAACAGGTTCCCCTTTTTTACGCCTTTCGATTAACACCTTGTATCGCTTCATTGTATTCAGGCTGATCTTCTTATTGTCATGCGTAAGCAAAAAAGTAACAGGCTTATTTAAATCATGCGCAAGTAAAACTTCTGCATCTAAACGTGCGCTACTAGACGACCTCATTAGGTTTTCATGACCCCATTGTAGTAGTTCTTTTATTTGCAAGATTTATTATTATAAAATTACAAAACAAGATTACAAGATTCAATGCTTTTTGTCATCCTTAATAGCATGAAGGGAAATTTTACCCCTTGTCATCCTGCACTTGCCTGTCCCGCACGAAGCTGCGGGGATGCGGGATCCATGTGATTAATTGTCTATATTTATTACTCTTTTGATAATAATCAAATTAGCCGAATATGCGAATATTTTCGCAATATCGGAAAATTAGATAATTAGTATATTAGCAATATAATTATCAAATATTAACAAGATCCCCGACTAAATCGGGGATGACAAACGGTGGAATATTGTTTCATATCATCAGGATGACAAATGTATGAATAATCCCTCCATTTCTTCCTTTAAATTTTATTCAAAACCTCTCTTGTAGTAGGCCCTACACGGCCAGCACCCTGATCAGTCGGCTTTTTAACAATACCTTTTGCAATCTGAAACTCAATTAACGCCACTCGGGTCTGATTACCAAAAAATCCAGTATTAAGACCTTCCCCTAAATATCCCATGGCAATTAAAACATCCTGCATTTTTTTAACATCACCGCTCCTGTCTTTATAGTCAATATCCTTTGTTAATAAATCACTTTCCTTTATTAAATCTATATTAAACAGTAAACTTTTTCTTTCTGTTTTTTTAGTATAACTTTTTAAATTAACAAGCTTAGGCAGTTCTATTTTTGCAGGAACCCATGTTTGTATTTTTTTAGGAAATTCTTTGAGCTTTTTCATTTGTTCGCCAATTGCAGCAATTAATGCAGTATGTGTTTTTTTGCCAAAATACCCAGCCCCTCTGTCATATTCGCTTTTTACAACATCATGGTTTTTTTGAAACTGATAAACCGCATCAATGGTAATTTTATCGTATTTTCCATTCAGTTCACCTCTATAATAACCCAGCTCCCAGAGCATTTGCTGAAGGCGGTAAACTTTGTTTCCGGAATCCTTTTTGCCAATATTAGATGTCAATGCTTCGATGTTTCTTTTTAATCTATTCTGATTTTTAATCACACGTGAATTAAATTCTTCTGATTTAATTTTTAATACTGCACTTGTCTTCGGTCCAACATTACCTGCACCCTGTGCATTTTTATTTGGAATAATATTTTCGGAAATCTGAAAAGCTAGTATTGCATCTTTTGTCTGCTTATCTATTTTTCCATTGGTCGGACCATCGTAAAAACCAAACATTCTTAATGCCTCCTGTAAATCTTTTATATCTACACTAGGAGATTTTTTCGTAACAGGGTTGCTAAAAGATTTGGATGCAATTAATTTCTTTGCTTTTAATTTTTTAACTAATGAACTCGGTAGCTTATTATTAACCCATGAATAATCCAGATTAATTCTTATGTCTTCTGATGAATCATAATAAACTTCACCTTCTACCATTCTCATACCCCAATTAAGAGCACGAGCCAATCCTTCCTCACCTCTTCCCATCCATACATCTATACGATCATAATCTTTATGCGCGAGTATTGCTCCGCCTCTATCGTGAATTTCTCCTATGCCCAAAGTAGGTATATATATACGTGTTCCATATGGATAATTCCTTGGTGCCGCAACCATACCTACAAAAACCGGTGTGCCATCTGCACCATTTGTACCATTACCATTTAATCTTTTATCTCCTTCGAAACTGCCTTTTATATAGTGGCTCTGGTTTGGCAGTGGCGAATAATAAGCAGATACCATAAAAAGCTTTTTTTCAGTACTTCTTTTTTCAGCTTTTATGACAGATATTGAAATACTGATTAGAAGTATTATGAGTCCTATGGAGATTTTTTTGAAAATATTTTTCACATTCCTATTGGGGATCCTATTGGGGATCCTATTGGGGATCCTATTGGGGCTAAACAGAACAACCCCTATTGGATCTCCCATTGGCTCCGCCTATTGGCTCCGCCTATTGGGTATATCAGTATATTCTACACTATTTTTAAAAAACCTGCAATCATGTATGGTTGCAGAAAATATAAAAAATTGGATAATTAAATCTAAATCTTCATAATATTCAGCTCCTTCGAAACCCCCTTTGTCAAAACCTCTACTTTCCCCTTTTTACTTACATAAACCATATCTTCAATTCGAACACCGCCTTTGAATTTATCTGAGTAAACCCCAGGTTCAATTGTAAATACCATACCGGGTTTTACTTTTAATTTATTTGGATTGTTTTTAGTGTCTTCACTTACTTTTGGTAATTCATGAACCTTTAAACCAATGCCGTGTCCGGTTGCATGCCCAAAATACTCGGAATAACCAACTTCGCTAATTACATCACGAGCTGCCTTATCTATATCAGATAGTCTGACATCCGGCCTTATTGCTTTTACCCCCGCCTTATTCGCCTTTAATATCAAATTATAAATCTCTTTTTCAGATTCTTTCGGATTTTTTGTATAAATCATTCTCGTCATATCTGTACAGTAACCTTTATATTTAATGCCAAAATCAATCATAATTTTATCTCCTCTTCTCAATTTTGCACTTGTCCTTATCTGATGGACATTTGCCGTATTTTTACCAAAAGAGATAATAGGCGCAAAAGAAAAGCCTTCACCGCCAAGCCGACGGATAATCGAAAGTAAATTCCATTCCATTTCACTTTCTGTTTGGGTAACCATGATTGTTTTTATAAATTCCTTAAAAGATTTATTGGCAATCTGCACTCCTTTTTTGATTATTTTAATTTCATTTTTATCTTTTATCATTCGTAATTCCTCAACTAATCCCGATATGGATTTAATTTTTACACCTTTTAATTTTCTCCGATATCTTAAAAAATGTTTATAGCTAACATCCCTGTCTTCCAGGCCAAGCGTTTTAAATCTGCCTGCTATTTTTTTAATACCATCTTTTTGATTAAAAATAGATACTTGTTTTGGAATTTGCCTGCGTGCGATTCTTAAATATCTAAAATCCGTAATAAGTCTAGCCTTTTTCTGGCTCACTAAAAGCTTGCCATTAGTACCAACAAATCCGCACAAATAACGTACATTGGTTGGATTTGTGATAAGTACGGCGCTTAGTTTTTTTTGGCGAATTATGGTTTGTAGTTTTTTTATTCTTTGCATAAATCAAAATTACGGAAAAATCATTTCACACGCAATAGGATTTTAGGTAAACTAAGAATAATCTTAATTATTGTATATGGCTGAAGTAGACACACATTCAATACCATCTGAAATTATGAAAGAATATAGAGATAATCAGGATGCAATTGCAGAATTAACAGAAGGAATACCTGGATTTGTGGCAGGGGCTGAAAAGAATATTCCAGGATACGCATCAGGCGCTGCAGTTCTAAGTGCAACAGTAGTATTATTGCGCGATCGTCAGAAAAAATTACTTGATGACTATCCTAATTTAGCAGAATAAAAATTATAATTTAACCCTATAAAGTTATGGCTGACCGAGACATTATCAAACAAAACCTTAAAAATACTGTTACAAAAACGGATTTTGCTGGTTTTAAAAAACTTCACGAAGGCAAAGTTCGTGATACTTATGAAAAAGACGGTAAATATATACTTGTAACAACAGATCGTCAGTCTGCTTTCGATAGAATTCTTGCAGCAATACCCTTTAAGGGTGCTGTACTTAATATGTTTAGTAAATTCTGGTTTGATCAAACTAAAGATATTGTTCCAAATCATATTATTGCCATTCCCGATCCTAATATTGCAATTGTTAAAAAAGTTAAAATTTTCCCTGTAGAAGTTGTAGTACGTGGTTATATTACGGGTTCAACCGATACATCTGCCTGGTATAACTACGAAAAAGGAGAAAGGATGTTTTGTGGCAATTTACTTCCTGAAGGATTAAAAAAGAATCAAAAATTTGATGTACCAATTATAACCCCTACAACAAAAGCCGAAGATCATGATGAGAAAATTTCTCGCGATGAAATTATTAGTCAAAATTTAGTTTCAGAAGAAAAATGGAATAAGATAGAAGAGTATGCACTTGCTATATTCAATAAAGGAACTGAAATTGCGGCGAGCAAAGGCTTTATTTTTGTAGATACAAAATATGAATTTGGTGAAGATGAAGAGGGTAATATTGTACTTGCTGATGAAGTAAATACTCCTGACTCATCCCGCTATTGGGTTGCAGATACTTACGAAGAACGTATGGCTGCTGGTCAAGAGCCACAAAATTTCGACAAGGAATTCCTAAGGCTTTGGTTTAAGGATCATTGTGATCCATATAATGATCCGGAGCTTCCAGATGCCCCAGCTGAACTTGTTGAAGAACTCTCTTCCCGCTATATTGATATATATGAAAAAGTTACAGGCAGTGCTTTTGAATACAATGCGGATAAACCTGTACTTGAAAGAATGCAGGAAAATCTTGATAATTATTTTAGCTAAACTTTCCTGTTGTCATCCTGTCCCGACTTGTCGGGATCAGGATCCACGATTTGCTGGTAAAAGATGGATCCCGGATCAAGTCCGGGATGACAAATAGTAATAATTCTAACCCCTAAGATCATGTTAGTACCAATAATAATGGGCTCAAAATCAGATGAAGCACATGCCCGCAAAATCGCAGATCATTTAGATAAATTCGGTGTAAAAGCTGAACTTTACGTAGCATCTGCTCACAAAGTACCAGAACTTGTTCTGGATATTGTAAATGATTTTAATAAAACAGATGATGATATTTGTTACATCACAATAGCCGGAAGAAGTAATGGCCTTTCTGGCGTTACTGCTGCTAATGCGATTCATCCTGTAATAGCCTGCCCGCCATTTAGTGATAAGGCTGATTATCTGGCAAACATCCATTCGTCAACTATGATGCCGTCAGATACGCCGTCAATGACAGTAGTTGACCCTCAAAACGCAGCCATGGCAGCACTCCGAGTTCTCGGGCTTACAGATAAAAAACTACAGAAAAAAGTTGTAGAGCATGTTAATGAGGTGAAGGAATCCTTCTAGTATTTCGCATTTCGGATTTCTGATTTCGCATTGTCATTTATCATTCTTTAATTTTGCATTGTTTTGCTTATGAGTAAATAAAGCACTATTGAATATGGGTAAAAAATCATCAAATTCTACTGATATTTATTAATTAGAATCAGAATTTACAGATTTTAATATAAATAATGAGTAAAATGTCAAATGCTAAATGATACATTGGAATGCGAAATCAGAAATCCGAAATGCGAAATTATATCGCCATCCTTACAAACTCTGTAACACTATTTCCTTCTAAATATTGCTCAACTGTCTTATCTCCGTCCTTAACAAATGACTGCTTCATGAGAGCGCTTTCTTCACGAAATTTCCTTTCTTTGCCCATCATAATTTTATCAATAATTTCTTCCGGTTTACCCTCATTTTTTAATTGATCTGCCCAAATTTCTTTTTCTTTATCCACCAAATCAGATGAGATGTCCTCTGGGTTAATTACTGCGGGATTCATGGCAGCGACCTGCATAGCAATGTCTTTTGCCTTGTCTGTATCAGCTGACTGCAGACTAACTAATGTGCCTATTTTGCAATTAGAGTGAACATAATCACCAATCCCCTCACCTTCCATAACTTTAACTTCAATAGACATATTCTCACCAAGTTTGGTAAATAAATCTTTAATAGGTTGCTCTGCAGACTCTTTTGCAGAATCAGCACCTTCTTTTAAGGCAATATCTACTGCATCGTTAGCAATTTTTTTAAATTCTTCATTTTTAGCAACAAAATCTGTTTCGCACAAAAGTTTTACAACAGCGGCTTTATTGCCATCTATTTTAGTGATAACAACACCTTCTTTAGTTGCACGGTCTGCTTTTTCAGCAGCCTTAGCTGCACCTTTTTTGCGTAATAATTCAATGGCTTTTTCTTCATCACCACCTGTTTCTTCTAATGCTTTTTTACATTGCATCATAGAAACGCCTGTGCGCTGACGAAGTGAATTGACTTGGGAAGCTGTAATGCTCATAATTGTATTTTTTAATTTATAATTTTTAGTTTTTATTCAATTTATAATTATTAAATGACTTAATTTTAAATCCGCCGCGGCGAATACAAATTAGACATTCATTAAAAATTAAAAACTAAAAAATAAAAATTAAGTTATCAAAATTTATTGGTTTCTTGTGACTTCTCCCCCTTCGTCTTCAGAGAAAGCTGATCCTCAAATTGACAAGCTTTTTCATAAAACCATGGCATTTTTTTCCATTTACCACCAAGTGCACCAACACCCATCCATGCAAAAACTATAATTTCCAAAAGTAAAACCAAATCAAATACAATATCTAAAACCATTAAGGGCTTCATTAAAAAGAAGATAATGGCTATTAAAAGCCCCTGTTTGCCATGAAATCTACAAAATTTGCTTTCTTTCTTAAAATAAAAAGGGATTATAGCAAGAAAACTTATATAGCTCATAGCTGCGATAGTGCGTTCATGGATGGTCGTGAGCTCTTCAACCGAATCCTCTTTTCCTTCTGCGGGTTTGTCGGTAGTTTCGGCTGACTTACTGCCTTCGGTGGGTTTATTTTCCACCTTTTCGTCCTGGGGATGCAGATCTGCATCCCCTACAGCATCATCATTTGATGATTCTGCTGTATCGGATGCGTCGGTTGGTTCAACTGGTTTTTCCTCCTGTGGTGTTTCTTGTTTTTCTTCTTCTGACATAATTATGGAGGGATTTAAAAAAATGAATGAATGCTAAATGAAAAATGACAATGCGAAATCAAAAATGCGAGATACGAAATCTATTTCTTTTTAGAAGAAATAGCCTCTTTCGCAAAATCCAGAATATATTCAATTGATTTAATAGCATCATCATTTGCAGGAATTGGGAAGTCAACCAAATCCGGATCTGCATTACTATCCACAATAGCAACTACAGGTATTTTTAAGCGACGTGCTTCTTTTACAGGTATTAAATCACGAACAATATCTGTTACAAATAAAACATCTGGTGTCTCTTTCATTTCTTCTACACCAGAAAGTGAAGCAGAAAGCTGTTGTATTTTCTTACGCAGCTTAACCTGTTCTTTTTTAGTATATTTAGAAAGAGCACCTTTTGCATCATCTTCTTTTAACTGCTTAAAGTAGTTAATTCTTTTTTTAATAGTCTTAAAGTTAGTCAAAAGACCCGGAATCCATTTATCGGTAACAATTGGCATTTTGGTCTCCTTTTTAATTTCATTCAGTTTTGGATGACACTGCTGTTTTGTACCTACAAATAAAATGGTTTTATTTGCCCTGGATGCATTCGCTAAAAAATCCAATGCTTTAAGCAACTTATTCGCAGTTTTTTTAAGATCAAAAATATGGATCCCATGCTTTTTACCATATAGGTAAATTTTCATTTTAGGGTTCCACTTATGTGTTGGATGGCCAAAGTGCAAAGCACTTTTTACCATCTCTTTTAAAGAGATATCACTCATAATCCTTGGGGTTAACATCTTATTTCGTCATTTTCATCTTTGCGTCCCCAGTAAACGAGGTCAGGATGGATGAATCAGAAACAAAACTAATATAAATAAAGCGTGAAGATTTTAGCAGAGAGGAGGAAATAAGACAAGCTTATTTTATTTATTACAAGAATTACAAAGATTACAAAAATTTAAGACTTTGCATTAATTTGAATAGATTCTTGTAATTTTTGTAATGAGAAGCCTTATAATTATTGTAATTATATAAGGATTAATTCTACCACTGTTTCCATATGATTTGTCTGAGGGAATAAATCAAAAACCGCCACACTTTTAATTTTATACTTATCTTTAAATTTCGACAGGTCTTTTTCGAGCTGTTTAATATTGCACGATATATAAACAATCACTTCCGGTTCTACATCGATTAACCGTCTAATTGTTTTCGGGTGCATCCCGCTACGCGGAGGATCTGTAATTACATAAAGTGGTGATGGTAATTTTAGTTTTTTAAGCTGCTTTGCATCTAAATTTACCGCTTCGACATTTTTGACCCCATTTAATTCGATATTCTCATTCGCAGCGTCAGTACATCCCTGAAAATCTTCCACGGTTAAAACGGACTTGAATAAATCAGCATTTATAATGCCGAATGTTCCGACTCCTCCATACAAATCCAGTAAATGGGTATTTTGCCTGGATCCCGGATTCCCGCAGCTACGTGCGGGACAGGCAAGTCCGGGATGACAATGGGTGGACAATAACCCATTTACATACTTGTGCATCTCCTCGGCCATTTCATGATTGTTTTGAAAGAATCCCTGCGCACTGTAACGGAATTTCTTACCCATCAACATTTCTTCCAGCATATCTGAACCTTTGATTACAATAAAATCCTCCCCATAACTCATATCAGATTTTGCTTTCATATAGGTTACGAGAATATTGTTGGCGGACGTGTGGCGGGCAAAATCCTTGACCCTCTCCACTGCTTCGCCGCATCTTGATGAATCTTTATTTATAACAAATGAAATGGATGAATCATTTTGTGGTGTTCGAATTGTGGCATATTTATATGTGCCGGTATGCTCTTTTGGGTCGAATGGATCTAATGTGCCAAAAGTCTTCCAAACTTCAGTAATTAATTCGTTTAAACGTTTATTCGAAATTTTACATTCTTTTACATCAATCCTGTACTTCCAACTCCCCTTTTCCCGAAATCCGATGCCGTTTTTTGTAAAAACCATATCCATTCTATTCCGATACCAAAATTCTTCTCCGGAAAAAATTTCAACTTCATCAAAATCCGTAGCTCGGGTAGCCCGTTCTTTTTTATTCTTAAGCTGTACTTCATATTCTATATGTTGCATAGCACAACCACCGCATTTTCCTCTTTTTTCACCTTTGGGATGGAAGAAGTATTTACATTTTGGAGATCTCATTTATTTAAGGATTTGTAGGATATAAAGGATTTGAACGATTTGTAGGATATCATCTCCGAATAAGATAGTCGTACAAATCGTACACATCCTACAAATCCTAATAAAATATAGCTTATAATTATAAATAGTTACAACATCAAAGCAAAAATGCTAAAATCGACTTGTGTTCAAAAAATTCCCCAAAGTAACCATCGGCCTAGTTCTTCATAAAAATGAGAAATACCTTAAGCCATGTCTAACCTCACTACTTGAACAGGACTATCCGTATATTGAATTTTTAATACGCGACCAGAGCCCGAAAGCTGAAGCTTATGAATACATAAAAAAGGAACTGCCTGATGTTTTTGATCGTATAAATATCACAAAAGGTAAAAATTTATATCATAGTGGAGGGCATAATGAATTAATCCGAAAAATGATCCGCCACGGCGGAGATTATTATTTTTGCTGTAGTGTCGACATGTTGTACCCGCGAAATTTTGTATCAAGTGCAGTCCGGGAGCTCGAAAAACCTGAAAACAAAAAATTCGGATCTGCTACATGCAAATTAATGAAATGGGACTTTTCTTTGATGCATCCGGATTATCCAAATATTGATAAAACTAATCGAATAGACAGCTGTGGACTTGGGATTACTAAAAGTCATTATTTTTACGATGTTGGTCAGGGCGAAACGGACAAAGGACAATATAATCATAAAAAACATATTTTTGGGGCATCCGGGGCATTGGTGATTTATCGCAAGGAGGCATTGAAGGATGCTGCCTTCAAAAAAGAATATTTCGACGAGCTCATTCACTACAAAAACGATGTTGATCTTGCATATCGTTTGCAGTGGGCAGGTTGGCCATGTCTTTTTATTCCAGAGGTAAAAGTGTATCATGATCGCCTAGCCACAACCCCATATTCATCTAAAAATCGATTTATTAGAATGATAAAAGCTCGCAAAACCAAATCTAAATGGATTAAAGAAAATTCTTTTTTAGGTCATCAAATTGTGTTAATTAAAAATTATAGTAAAGGATTTTCTTTTAAAACTAAATTTCTGACAACTTTTCGACAATGGGGAATACTGTTGTTTACCATGATGTTTGAACCATATTTATTGAAGCAGTTAAGAGTTCTTAAGAAGAATGAAAAGAGGACACTGAAGAAGCGGGATGCTGTTATTCGGAATGTGAAACCGGAGAGGATTGAGAAATTGATGAATTAGGATGTAGGTTGTAGGCCTGTAGGATGTAGGAATTATAATATTCTTGACCTACAAGCCTACGTCCTACAAGCCTACAAGCCTAAAATAAATGAAACCAAAAGCCTCAATCATCATATTAGATTTCCACAAAAGCAAACGTGTTTGTGAAAATGTGGCGAGCATTCAAAAGCAGAAGGTTGATTTTCCTTATGAGATAATTATTATCGACAATTCAGCAAATCCGTTAAATGCGAAAAAATTAAATCCGCTTCGCAAATACCAAAATATAAAAATTTTTATTAATAAAGAAAATATTGGGTATGTTGCGGCTAATAACAGAGGTGTTAATCGATCTAAAGGTGAATATGTATTAATTGTAAATCCAGATATTGTATGGCGCGATAAACACACTTTTCAGAAATTAATCGATTATATGGAAAATAACCCGGATGTCGGTGTACTCGGGCCTAAACAAATAAATGATAATGATGGTTCTGTAGCCATGACAGTTCGTGCTTTTCCTAAATTGACTTTGCAGATCCTCCGCCGTACAAAACTGCGTAACCTGCCGATAATCCGGTCACTTGTTGCACGTGATGAGTGTAGGAATATGAATTATAAAAAAACCCAACCTGTCGACTGGCTGCAGTCCAGCTTTTGGGTAACGAGACGTAAGCTCTGGAACAAACTTGGCGGACTAGATAAACGCTATTTTATATTCATGTCCGATCCGGATTATTGTTTTAAATGCTGGAAATCTGGTAATAAGGTTATTTATTATCCGGATGCAGAAGTACACGCCGATGGCGTCCGTGCAAGCGAGGGTGGAATTAAGGCATTCTTCAAAAAATGGATACTTAGGCAACACTTAAAAGATGCAATTAAGTATAAGTGGAAGCATTTGTTTAAGGGGAATCCGAGGGGGAAGTCTGAACTGTGATTAAATGATTGAATGATTTCTCTGATTAACTAAATCATTTAATCATAATAATCATATAAATCATAGTTCAGACAGCCAATTGTTCATCTAATGAAGGTAAGTTATCCAGCTTACCTTTTTTGTTTAATGCTAATAATATATTTTTTAATTCATCAGTATTTTGTTTTAATTTTCTTTCCTCTAATATCTCCAGGCGATGATATTTAAAAAATTTGACCAAAAAACGAAAAAAGTCAGCTTTGCTGGTATAACCTTCCAGCCTCATTAGTTCCTGCACCTCCTTATTCATAACCGGATTAAGTTTAAAAAACACTGTAGACATAGTAAATATTTAGTAAATATATATTAATTATATAGTAAATTACTAATAAATGTAAGAAAAGTTGGAGTGCATTTGAAATACACTTACGAAAAATATAGCAAAAGTATAGCAAATTCGTAAGGGGTGAAAAGGTATACACCTAAAAGTTGCGTAAAAAGCACTGCGACAGAGATCGCATGGTGATCTTTGAGTTATATAAGTTTATTGGAAATCAATTAGTAATCTTCCTCTTAACTTCCTTAATCTCCACATGAATATTTTTAATATGGTCAAATTCAATTCCCATGTCATTTTCGCGCACTATTGTAGAAGCTTTATATAAGCTTTCAAAAGTTCCTGCGTCAATCCAATCGCCTTGCAAGGCTTCGGCTTGTAGCTGATTCTTTTTAAGATAGACTTTTGCAAGGTCTACAATTTCGAGCTCACCGCGTTTGGATGGCTTAATTTCGCTAGCATATTTAGATACATATTTATCAAAAATATAAAAACCAACTTGTGCGAAATGTGATTTAGGCTTAACTGGCTTTTCCTCAATACTTTTCACTCTGCCCATACAATCAAATTCAATTATGCCGAATCTTTCAGGATCCGGAACTTCCTTAACAAAAACCTTGGCACCTTTTTTAAATTTTTTGATCGCAGGTTTAAAATCGTGGGTAAATATGTTATCACCCAATATCATTGCGCAGTCATCTTTACCAATAAAATCTTTGCCAATCAAAAATGCCTGTGCCAAACCTTCTGGTTTATCCTGAACTTCATAAGTAAAACGTGCGCCAAACTCCTTACCAGAGCCAAGTAAGTTTACAAAATCCCCACTATGATCCGGTGCTACTATAATCAGAATGTCTTTAATCCCTGCCTTGAGTAAGGTTTGCAGCGGAAAATAAATCATCGGCTGATTGTAAACCGGAAGCAATTGCTTGCTTGTTACCTTTGTTAGTGGTTGTAATCTTGTGCCGGAACCGCCGGCTAGGATGATACCTTTCATAATTACAGTGCTGCAGTCCTACAGTGCTGCAGTCCTTCAGTAATTTCCTTTACCACTGTAGGACTGTTCACTGTAGCACTGAATTATTTATAAAATTCTTTTATAAGTTGTACCACATCACTCAACTTCACCCCCTTCGCATCACTTTCATTCCTTTCTTTCCATTCCACACTTCCCTTCTCCAGGGTTCTTGATGATATCACAATTCGGAGTGGAATTCCAATTAAATCAGCATTGTTGAGCTTACTTCCTGGACGTTCATCACGATCATCATAAAGTACGTCCACCCCTTCAGATAACATCTGTTCATAAAGTTCTTCAGCTTCCTTATTTACATCACCAATAGATATAAGATAAACCTGAAAGGGGGCTACAGCCTTTGGCCATATTATTCCTTTATCATCATTAAATTTTTCAACAATCGTAGCCATAGTCCGCCCAATTCCTATTCCATAACAACCCATATAATATGGTTTTTCTTTTCCATCTTTATCGGTAAATACTGCACGTGCCATTTTAGTGGAATAATGAGTTCCTAGTTGAAAAATATTCCCTACTTCAATCCCCTTCCCCTCTATTAATTCCTTATCATCTTCCGTTTTACAGCTAGATGGTGGCAGAGCTACATCTGCCATTACATCAACTTCAAAATCACGGCCATAGTTTACATTTAAGGTATCTTTTTGATGTTCATCTGCACCTGTGTAAAAGTTTTTGACGGTTTTAAGTGATGGATCACCAATCTTTTTAATGTCTAATTTTAGAGGTGATACAAAACCAACGCAACTACCAAGTTCTTTGACTTCTTCCTCGGTAGCACCACGGATATTATGGCATTTTAAAACATGGCAGAGTTTTATTTCATTTACATCTAAATCACCCCGAAGTGAAACCATAACTTTTTCATCTGCATCAGTAACAAAAACAATAGTTTTAATCTGACGCCATGCGGGCTGATCGTAGAGCTTAGCGCCGTCTTCAATAGTCGGTCCTCGAGGAGCATCTTTTACTTCCATTGGCAGTTCTTCCTCTTCCGGATTCACATCTTCATTCTTAAATACTGCAACTTCTTCATGGGCCGCATAACTGCGATCCTCTGTCATTAAAAATCTACTTTCTCCAGCTTCAGACTCCACCACAAATTCATGGCAGTAATCACCGCCAATATAACCGTTGTCAGATTCAATAGTAATTGTTTCAAGGCCGCATCTTTCAAAAATTGTAGTATAAGTATCCCACATTTTCTGGTACTCCTCTTTAAAATCCTCTTCATTTGCATGGAAGGAGTAAGCATCCTTCATTAAAAATTCACGAACTCTCAGAAGCCCACCACGAGCCCTCTTTTCATCTCTGAATTTTTGGGAAAACTGATAAATATTAAAAGGAAGATCTCTATAACTTACATTAAATTTACGAACTACATCCACCATCATCTCTTCCGCAGTTCCGCCAAGTGCGAATTTGCCACCACGCTGATCTTCAATCGACATTAGCTCAAAACCAACAGAATCTGTACGGTTAGTTTCTTCCCATAATTCAATCGGATGTAGTACAGGTGTGATCATTTTCTGTGCACCTGCTTTATCCATTTCCTCTTCAACAATATTTACAAGCTTATCACGCACACGGATGCCAAGCGGTAAAAAAAAGTAGCGCCCGGCTACGGATTCACGTATAAAACCAGCCTGATAAAGTAATTTATGGCTGATTAATTTTATTTCGTTTGATACTTCTTTTACGGTTTTACCGAATAATTTGGAATATCTCATTTTTACTTTTACGTTATGTAGGGGACGCAGATCTGCGTCCCCTACAATATAACGGAATTCCAGTTTGCCCACAATCCCAATATCTGATAAAATCTAATTAACAAAAATAAAACAAAACATCATGAAAAAACTTTTATGCCTAATTGCTCTTACAGGAATAGCAATATCTCTTTTTGCCGTAAGCGGACAAGCGCTAGCCGCAACAAAAACAGTTACACCACCAACAATACTTCCCTCTGAAGATACTAATATTGGAGGTTATGGTGATGAGTGTATTGGCCTTGCCACCATGATCCAAACCGGCAATATTCATCTGCGCAATCTGCCATGTTTTGTAAAATACATCACACAAACATTAATAGCGGTGGGCGGGAGCCTTGCTGTTGTTTTTGTGATGGTGGGCGGTTACCGTTATGTAATTGGTCCGGATGAAAAGAAAGATGAAGCTAAAAAAACTATTACACAAGCCTTAATCGGGCTTGCTGTGGCACTTCTAGCCTGGGTGATTATAGATATTGTGCTACAGGTGGCTACTGAATAATACTTAAAATAGTGCTGTAGTGCTTTAGTGCTGTAGTCCTGTCGTACTGGTTAATTAATCAGACAGAGGACTAAAGCACGACAGCACTAAAGGACTAAAGGACTAATTATGAAATTCAAACGTTCAAAAAAATCATTATCTTTCTTCCAAAAATCTCAAAAAAAGATTAATGAACTCAAAAAAACACTGCAGTCTCTTACAATGCAGGAGAAAAAATTAGAAAAAGAGGGTCAAACCTTGGTTAAAACAATCAAAAAACCAAAACAGGAAGTAAGGGTTACTCTATCGATTGATTCAATTGTAAAAGCAACCCTGGCTATCTTTGGGTTAATTGCACTTGCATACCTTCTTTTTTATCTAAAAAGTATTATTATAATCTTTTTGGTGGCCTTATTTCTTTCTGCTGCATTTAATCCCGCTGTAGATTTTTTAAATAAATTTAAAATACCTCGTCCCCTCGGAATTCTAATTATGTTTATAATTGTTCTGGGTGTCATTATTTTAATATTTACATCACTTGTGCCGGTTATTGCTTCACAGGTTAGTGATTTGGCTATTAGTATAAAAGGATATATTCAAAATATTGTTACGGGTAAAAGTTCTGATTCATGGATTATCAAACGTATACAGCCTATGCTTAATCAGGTATGGCAAAATGTTGATCAAACACAAATTATAAATAGTTTAACCTCCGGGCTCAAAGAACTTGGATCTCAGCTTACAAATTTTGCGGGCAATGCCATTGGGGCAATCTTTACTATATTTAACGGCTTATTTAACTTGATACTTGTTTTAATTCTTACCTTCTTTATGGTCGTTAACAAAAAACATTCAAGCGACTTTTTCCACTCACTATTTCCACATAAATATTCAGGTTACATATCTTCCAAAAGCAAAGAGATATCTTCCCGCATTGGTGCATGGATACGAGGGCAGGTGCTACTAGCTCTGGCAATGGGTATATTAACCTTTATAATTTTTAGTGTTATAGGTTTAAATTATGCACTTACACTTGCTATGGTATCTGCATTGGGAGAATTTTTACCGTATTTAGGGCCATTTATTACATTCTTTTCTGCAGCCTTAATTGCGCTTAATCAGGATCCTGTACTTGTACTATGGCTAATTCCATCCTACTTTGTTATACAATTTTTAGAAGGTAATATTATGGTGCCGCTTATTGTAGGAAGGTCAGTTGGCCTTAATCCTATCATTATTCTATTCGCATTACTCTCTGGCGCAACTCTTGGGGCAAAACTTGGAGGCAGTATGGCGCTTGGAATTATAGGTATGGTTATTGCTGTTCCTATTGCTAATATTATTTCTATTTTTGTGGAGGATTATACGTCGTCGAATAAATAAATTTATTAGTCTCAAGTGCATGTCTCAAGTCTCAAGTGTTGCTAGTTTACTACTTGAAACTGACGCTCGCACTCGCACTATTATGCTAATAATAAACGAAATCTTCCACAGTATCCAGGGCGAAGGCCCGAGCGCTGGCAAACCGACTATCTTTTTAAGGCTGGGTGGATGTAATTTAAAATGCAAATGGTGTGATACAAAGTATGCATGGCATCCGAAATATGCGGATAATAAAGAAATGTCTATTGTTCATGTCATTAAACAAATTAAAAAGTATCCATGTAAACATCTTGTAATTACAGGTGGTGAACCACTACTCCAGCAAGATCAGTTATCGGATTTACTTAAAAAACTTAAAGGCTATACTGCGGAAATTGAGACAAATGGGAGTATTGCATGTAAGATTTCCAGACTTACTGAACAAATAAATTGTTCACCAAAGTTAAGAAATAGTGGTAATAAATCTTATCCATTAAAAGTTCTGCCGACCAGTAAAGTGATTTATAAGTTTGTAATTCGGATCAGGGCTAATCTTAACGAAGTTAAAGCTTTTGCACGTAAATATAAAATTCCTAAGAATAAAATCTGGCTAATGCCAGAAGGCATCACAAAAACTGATATTCTCAAGCGATCAAAATGGCTTATTGAGTTATGCAAGAATGAGGGGTATAATTTTAGTCCAAGGTTGCATGTTATGTTGTGGGGTGATAAACGTGCCGTTTAACTCAAATTCCAAATCTCAATTCCAAAGCACAAAATAAATTACAATATCAAAATTACAAATTAAAAACTTATTAATAAATTTATATTTTTAAAAATTGGAATTTGGATTTTATTTTGGATTTTGGGCTTGAAATTTGAGATTTAAAAAAATATGCCTAAAGCAATTTTATTACACTCCGGCGGCCAGGACTCAACCACATGCCTAATGTGGGCTCTTAAAAAATTTGATGAAGTAATTCTCATCAGCTTTGATTATGGACAAAGGCATAAGGCGGAAATTAATGCAGCGAAGAAGATAGCGAAGAAGCTTAATTTAAAACATGAGGTTTTGAAGTTGCCTATAATTAAGCGGTTGACCGAAAATGCCCTTACTAATAAAAAAATCAAAATAGAAAAGGGTATGAAGGATGATTTGCCTACAACTTTTGTGGATGGGCGCAATGCTATCTTTTTGAACGTTGCAGCAATTTATGCAAAACAACTTGGCATCCCGAATATCGTTACCGGTGTATGCCAAACAGATTATTCCGGTTATCCGGATTGCAGGAATGATTTTATAAAATCAATGCAAAAAACTTTGCGCCTGGCTATGGAATTCCCATTTAAAATTCATACACCACTAATGTTCCTTACCAAAGCTCAAACTGTCGCACTTATGGATAAACTTGGAGGCTTGGATCTCTTGAAGTATACTCACACCTGCTACGAAGGAACCTCCCCTGCTTGTGGCAAATGCCCTGCTTGTAAATTGAGACTGAAAGGGTTTAAGGAGTATGGGGTTGATGATTTGATTTTTTACAGATAATCCTGCTGTTGGGCCAGTGGTGGGGCCAGTTGTGGCTTTTTGTTAGTGGGTAAAATTGATCATATAAAATGTTGTACCCCAATTTGTCATCCTCGAGCTTGACCCGGGGATCCAGAATATATACCATTGCACCGTAGCATTTAAGTGATATTACTAATTATGAGAGAGTATTTTGTATATATATTAGCCAGCAAAAGAAATGGCACTCTTTACACAGGGGTAACTAATAGCGTCGAATACAGAGTTTATGAACATAAAAATAAAATAGTAAAAGGATTTACCTCAAAATATGATGTAAATAAATTAGTATACTACGAAGAATATCAGTATATAGATGATGCAATACATAGAGAAAAACAATTAAAAAAATGGAATAGAAAGTGGAAACTGGAGTTAATTGAAGAAGATAATCCTGATTGGGAAGATTTATCTGAAGATTGGGAATAAACTGGTAACCACTTTGTCATCCTTCCCGCCTTGGCGGGATGGATCCAGATGACACGCAAATGTACTGGATCCCGCATCCCCGCAACTTCGTGCGGGACAGGCAAGTGCGGGGTGACAAGTGGTGATAATTCAAATCATGACAAACAAGATTTATAAAGAAAATAAAGACTATAAACAAATCGATCTAAATAAGCTCCGCAAACAACTCAAAAAAGTTGCTCCTTTAGAGGTCTTCAAATTCAAATCCCTCGGCAAAGGAGAACATTGGGTTACAATAAGCTCGCCTGAATTTACTGCAATTTGCCCGTTTTCTGAATATCCTGACTTCGGAACAGTTACAATAGAATATGTGCCGGATAAAGTTTGCCTTGAATTAAAATCATTCAAACTCTACATAAACGCTTTTCGTGATGTAAAAATCTTCCACGAAGCTGTAACGGAAGTTGTGTTTGCGGATTTTATGGCAGTGGTTAAGCCCAAAAAAGCCCGCATAACCGTAGATATGAATGTTAGGGGGAATGTTAAGACGGTTTGTAAGAAGGTGTGGAGGTGCTGAAATATCTTAAATGCCGTTCATTATACGCCATTCATCATAAGACAAACTCTGAACAATTAAATCTCGTGCCTCTCCTGCTACCTCTTCCCTTATTTGACGACCTTCATTATAATCTTCATACAAAGCGCCACCTGCATGTATCTTTCTGCATAACTCTCTCCTTGTTTCTTCTGTTAATGCTCTTTGGCTACCTAAAAATCTCCAGCCATATACATGCTCACGACGACCAGGATCATATATCTTACCATATATGAGTGTGACACTATTACTACGTCCTGCAGGCGTTTTGTCTCCATGCTCGTAATAAACATATTTTTGATCTTTGTGATTAGGTATTTGTCTTCTATGTATAGGAAGTCGCATTTTTGTGGGGGGCTAAATTTTATTGTTTGTTTAATACATTATAACATATAATTATAAATTTTGCAAATCATTTTAAAAATTCTTAAACTATATCTTATAATCCCCGGTATAACCTACGCCACTCATGTGGAGATAATCTACTGATAAAATCCTGCATCAGCCAACCGTCAATCTTAATCCCCTGTGATACATGTCTAGCTAAAGGTTTTTCATATAAAACTCCTGTGGTATGTATTCTTCTGGCTAGATCACGTCTCATGGCTGTAACAAGTGCTGTTTGTGAACCAAGAAACCTCCAAATGCGAGGCTGATCTTCAATTTTATGTTCCACCAATGTTACTAGGCTTGATCTGCCTGCAGGTGTTCTATCTCCGCGTTCGTAATATAGATATTTGGGCATAGGAGGGTATAATTAATATTTTTTTATTTAATATCACTTAATAACTTTTCAAAATTAAGTTCTTTTAAATGTTCCTTAGCTTGTTCCGCAATTGTACCTGGTGCACCTTCGTTGTATTCGAAAGTATTCAAATGCGAAATAACGTCATTAAATGGCTGAGGATACTCGCTAGGTATTATTTTAGTTACATTGCTTTTTAATGATTCAATGTTTTTTAAAATTATTTCATCTTTGGTATTCGGCCAAAATGAGAAAGATGCAATAGTCTCTGCAAATTCTTCATGAACTCTGAATAATATCGTAATTGCATGTGCTTTTGTTGCAACTTTTCTACGCTTTTCTAAAAATCCCTCCCCCTTAATACTGCTCATCCGCCTAATACAATCCTTAATTCTTACCGCATATACATTAAAAGGCCTTACTGTTAATTTATCTAAACTCTTTTCAAGCGCCTTAAATTCACTATGATCTGAGGGACTACCATTGGCATAATTTTCAAAAGCTTTTCCATAACTATATAAAGTCTGCGAGGATGGCGTGATCATATTCAATAAAGCTGTTCTATTCTCAGGATAAGCCAATGATTGATTCGATGCCTCTCTGATGCGTGAATCTACATCGTTTAGAATTCTAACCATCCTTGCACGACTAGCGCCAATATTTTCTCTACCTAATTTATCTTTAAGATCTTTAATACAACCTAGGCATTCCTTATAGTCTTTTTTATAAAAATTTCTAAATCTCTTCAGGTTTTCAACAAAATCAGTAAGCTCCCTAATTAAACTTGCTTTATTTTTTTCATAATTATCATCTGTTTTTTTCAGATTTAACATTTTATCAAATAAAACATCTAAATTATGTTTTGCTGTACCCACTTCACCTAATTCAACTTCAAATTTTCTCTCTACATGTCCCGCCTGCCTCAATGCGCTATAAGCACTATCAAAAACCATAGGTGTTCTTTGTCTTTCATTCGGTGCTGTACTTGTATCTGTAACAGGCATAATGATTTTACCCGTATTTCTATCTATTTCTTTACCATCCGGCGGACCTACTACAAGCAATCTATAATTCCTTTTACCTCCATCTGGAACTAATGTCATAGGTGTACATCTTTTGAGTACATCTTTTAATGCCCCAACAAGTCCACGCTTATGCTGCAAGGCTTCTAATTCATTTGAATCTTCTTTAGGCAATTTAAACCCAAGGCCTTCTAGTAAGGTATCTGATATTCTTGCAGGATCAAATGGAATTGGGTCGATTAATTTTGGGTCATCAAAATTTGCATTTATATCGCGTGGGAGACCTCTGTACTCTAATCTTACAAACATATCCATCACCACTTTTAAGAGTGAGTTTATTTGCCTGTCTTGAAATCTGCGTCTATTACGATGTGCGTCAAGCCATGTTCTTTTTCCTTTTTTAACATTTGTATTAAATTGATCCAAATACTTATGTCGCTTGGATTGCTCAACAGATGGATTAAATCCTCTTATTTTAGGCAGTAATGCTCTAAGTTGTTTTATGTCAGAATTTAATTTATCTCTATCTTTAGACTGAGAATCGATTAAATCAAGTTTATTTTGAATAAGGGTTAATATTCTGTCTACACCTGCCCCCTCTCTAATATCAGTGGCAATATGCTGTCCTGCAAAATCATCTTCCATTTCTTCGTTAACATCATTAAATCTTAATTCATCATCCTGCATAGGCCCTATTATAGATCGTGTATCTACTGTCTCATCATCCAGATATCCCTCATCGGCGTAAGTCTCTGCTAAAGCTATGTCATCACCGCGCCTCTCTGCCAGTGCGAGATGTTCTTTTAAAATCCTTCTTGATTCAGTGATCTGAATAGTTAATCTATCCCGCTTTGCTACGTCTTTTGCAAGCTTTGCTGATTCCTGATCGTGTAATTCTGGGTATTCCATAATAAGTAGTGAAAAACTAGTTCCCAATTGGTTAATTTATATTTGGATGCTATTTTAATATAGTTTTATAGATATGGCAAACTTTTATATCCGTAAAATGGTGCGCCCAGAGGGATATTCTTACATTCTCCAGTATACCATTCGCTAACGCTCAGGTATACCGTCCGAGGTCGAGCGCTCAAATAGTCGTTTATCCTCGCCTTGCTCGAATTACTTCTTTTTCGCGGCGAACCCTTGGGGTTCTCATCCCTCTTATTAACGCACCATAAAAGGGGGTCCCCACAGGATGCGAGGCAAGGAAGCAGGAGAGGGGTATCCTGTGGGGTGGGGCCCCAAAATAGATGTAAATCGAAGAATTCTCTGAAGTAAAACGAAAGAGAATTCGTAGGCTGAAATCTATTTTGGGGTAATGGTGCGCCCAGAGGGATTCGAACCCCCGACACCCGGTTCCGAAGACCGGTGCTCTAATCCGCTGAGCTATGGGCGCATAAGCATGACAAAAAACAGATTAGCAGAAATTCTGATTTTGGTCATCTAATTTTACTAAACAACCACCCTACTCTCCATAACTGTTGCAACCTCATGGCGGTAGGGTTTTACAATTACACCAACAGAATGTGGAAGGATTATATTTCCTCTTATGTGTGTTTCAGCCATTACAGTATATTTATGAAGCAAGTCACGAAGTCTTTCTGCGGTGTTATCAAA
>CAYWJA010000018.1:0-28161 GCA_964458485.1 uncultured Candidatus Peribacteria bacterium
CAAACCAGGTAAGCCAATTACCAGAGCCGAAATTGCAAAAATAACTATCAAGGCTATTGAACTTGATGAAACATTGAAGAAAAAATAAATTCGCCTTGCTTAATTTCGCTTTTCCCCGCCTCCTGCGGGGCAGGCTGATTTCGGAATCAAGTGTATACTTTAGAGACATTGGGTCTTTCTTTTTAGTAGTATTTATGCTATAATATAAAGATAAATTATAACTAATATGCAGTATAAGATCCCTCAAAACGTAGGTGTAGAAGACAAAATTGTGGGGCCACTAACCCTCAAACAGCTAATTATTATTGCTGCAGGCTGTGGCATAAGTTATGTATTTTTTGCAATTTTAAGTAAATTATATGAGTTAAATATTTTGGAATATATAGTAGTTGCAATTCCTGCCATCCTTGCTGTTGCCTTTGCGCTTATTAAAATTAATGATATTCCTCTTACAAAATATATTTTTTTGTTTTTAGAATTTGCTATGAAGCCTAAAAAACGTATTTGGGATCATAGAGGAATTTCCTCAATAGTCGCTCCTGATCTGACAAGTACTACAAAAGAAAAAAATGTACCCTCACAAAATACTAATGACATTTTGGATGAAAAAGCTAAAAAAGCTGCTAATTTAAGAGAATTAACTAAAACCTTAGATTCAGGAAGTTTTGAGCATCTAGGGCCAGTTGCACATGAAGACATGGACACAACACACGATGATGATCTAGTAACACAAGCATACTTCGGCCATAAAATAGGTGAAAGTGAAACAGAAAATATGTATTGGCGTACAAAAGATGCACACATAAAAATGCTCGATATGTTTGCGAAAATGCCAACTACCCAAATCAAAAAAGGGACAAAAGAGGTGGAGGTGATGCAAAAGGAGATTGAAAAGGTTAAGGGGGAAGTTTCTGCAATGAAGCAGGTTTCTAAGAAGCAGAATTTAGGCGTTAGGCGTCAGGCGTCAGCAACTCTAAAATCAAAACCTATAAAGCCGGTAAAGGCAAAAACTTCATCTAAAAAATCAGCTCCAGCAATGCCAAAGCCTCCAGCTCAGCATGTACAAAGGGTTACTAACCCGGATGTGGCAAAGCCAAAAAAGAAAAGAAGAAGAAAGCGTAAAGTTTCACAGCCCGCAAGAACAGATAATCATGTTAATACGACTGCGAAAAATAAACCTGCAAAATTTGTTCCTAAAAATACTCCGCAACAAACTACAAACCCGAAAAAAAAAGCCCCTCAAGCCAATACTAATGAAGGAGAATTTGATTTAAGGGAATTGAAAAAAGGAGAGATAGAAATTAATCTAGACGATTAATTTCTAATTTTGCATTTCAGATTTCTCCCGATTTCATCGGGATCAGATTCGCATTTAACATTTCACATCCGCATATTTTAAAACATTAATTATTATAAATCATGGCTGATACAACAACTCAACAAGAACCAGGGAAAGACACTGTAAAACAAAAGAAAGGCTCTCCTGCTGCCAGTACACAGTTATACCTTAATATTGCAGAAATAAAAGATGACGTGGTAATACTAAAAAATGGTGGACTTAGGGCAATATTACAAACATCCAGTGTCAACTTTAATCTAAAATCTGAAGATGAACAGAATTCAATAATTTTTGCTTATCAGGGCTTTTTAAATACCATAGATTTCCCACTGCAAATATGCATACAATCACGAAGATTGGACATTGATAAATATATTGAAACCGTTAAAGAAAAGGCAAGTGAGCATAAGAGTGAACTTTTAAAGCAACAAACACTCGAATATGCAGAATATGTTCAAAAATTAATTGAATATGCAGACATAATGGAGAAAAATTTTTACGTAGTTGTACCTTTTGACCCGTATCGCGCACAAAAAATGAATATTTTTGCAAAATTTATGCAGAGCATATCAGCACAAGATAGTATTGAGAACATTAAAAGGAGACATCATGAATTTGAAGACCTAAATAAACATCTGTCAGAACGTGTAAGTACCGTAAAAACAGGACTAGAGGCATGTAATTTACGTGCGGTGCAACTCACGACCCCTCAGCTAGTTGAATTATTCTATAAAATTTATAATCCCATCACATCTCATAATGAGAAGGTGGAAGATATGGGTAAGGTTGATGTGGAGGAGCTCTAATGGGTTTAAATTCCAAATCTCAAGTCCAAAATTCAAAATTGGCATTTGCATATTGGAATTTATTTTGGATTTTGGATTTGGAGTTTGGAATTTGAGTAAGCTAGTTCATCAATTCAATATCAATGCTTTCCTTGATTCTTGGTATTTTACTTGCCCAAAAAGGCCAGGTTGTGACTTTTACAAGATCAACCTCAGAAAGATTACCTATTACACTCTCTGCCTCACCAACAGTTAAACCAAGTATTTTTTCTTTAACCTTATCACCGAACCGCTCGCCTGCTTTTGTTGATGAATCTATTACAAATTCTTCAATGCCCATAATGGTTGCTGTAATTTTAATTTGCCCAAGCAGCTTATCTTTATCCATTACTTCATAAATTATATTTTTGTCTGATAAAGATCCTTTTTTTAGTTGCATATTCGGATGTGTTCTGGTGGCGAGCTCTTTTTTTAATAAAGCAAATAATTGATTATAATCAAATGCAACACCTTCTGCGCTAATCTTAGCAAAAATTTCAAATTTTTCTTTATAGCTATCCTCCAAATCATCAGCAATTTTTAATTCAACTAATTTAGTTTCTAAATACCTGCTGTCATCTAAAAGAGTCAAATTAGTTTTATTTAAACTATTCATTTCGGAAATATAATTCTTTAAATCATCCTTCGCCATTAAAATCAAATTGTCCTGAATTTGCTTTTTAGCCGCCTTGATATCTTCTTTCGAAACCTTGCTTTTGTAATCTGTTATACCCCCTGTCATACCCTCCTTAGACTCACCCCATATAAGGCGTTGATTATACTTTGTAAGACCCGGAATAATAAACTTGGATGGTGGTATATTCCCCCTTACCCCAACTGTATCGCTATATACATCAAATGGATCAGCCTCTACAGGAACTATGAGATTTCCAGGTGTATCTCCTCCCTCTGCATCACTGGAGCTTGCAGGGACTATAACATCTTTTTTTATGCGAAAAATAATACCCTGTTTATTTTGGAAGCGGGTATTTTTCTTAAGCTTCCAACTTTCTCTACTTGTATTAATTACTGTTATCTTTCCCTTTGCGTTCTTGCCATTAAATTCTTTACTTGTTGTATTAAAAATCTTAGTTTGTTTAGTTGTAGTATTTACAATTTCACTTGCAATTACATGTGCTTTGTTTTGCCTAATTAAATTCTGATTTTTTCGTTTATCTGCAAGTGTAATATTGACTGTATAGCTTATGTTATCAAATTTAGGCCTAATAGATACAGTTGCGGAAGGAAATGCAATATATCCGATTAGCGCAAAAAGGCTAACACTTACCAAAATTATCAAAATTAAAAACTTTCTGCTTGGGCGAATAAATTGAAAATAATTTAAAGAATCTCCTGTACCTTTTTTATCACTTCTATCCTGCATACGAAATTGCTGAATAAGCTCACGGATACTGATTTTTTTCTCTGTAAATCGCTTTGGACTTTCCTCCTTTAATGTTAAATTTCTACGTGCCTGAATAGGCTGAATTTTCATTTTTAAATTTTCTTCATCCGGAACTTCTGATTTAGTTATTTCAACCCTGCTTAGTGCCTTAAGGCCAATTTTTTTCGCAAGATGCTGTCCGTTTCTATCTATGGTAACTATTACGAGTTTCTTCTTTTTTTCTTTTAGTTTATTTTTTAAAATTTTTAAATTAACTACACTCTGAAAAAGTACTGCTTTTCGTGGTACTACTAAAAAAATTTCTTTTTTGCGAATATTTTTTATACGATCAAATATAGAAGTTATTTCTTCATCAATTTCGATGTAGATGATTTGTTTTGATCTATTCATATCATATTTCGAGTTGTGGCTAGTATTGTGGCTAGGGTTGTGGTCCACTATTCTAGCCACAATTCTAGCCACTATCCGGAATATAATTAGCTCAAAATTTCAATGGCAGGCAACTTCTTACCCTCAATCATTGTGAGAGATGCTCCGCCACCAGTTGAAACAAGTGTCATTTGATCAGCAAGGCCCAATTTTTTAACAGCTCCTGCGCTATCCCCTCCCCCGATAATACTGACTGCATCACTCTCTGCAATAGTTCTGCCAATCATTCTAGTGCCATGGCTGAATTTCTCTATTTCAAACACGCCAATTGGACCGAACCAAAGGATGGTTTTAGCTTCTTTTAATTTAGCTGTGTAATGTCCAACAGTTTCCGGGCCTATATCAAGCGCCATCCAGTCATCTTCAACCTCGTCTACAGATACATCTTTTGCTTCGGCATCTTCACTAAACTGATCTGCAATTATACAATCTGTTGGCAGATGAACTTTGTCGCTTAATTTAATTTTCTCAACCAATTCATCCATTGCACCAAGCCCTTCATCATCTATTTTACTAGCACCCATGTTCTTACCCTGAGCCTTTAAAAGAGTAAAGGCTAAAGCTCCTGCCACAAGAATGTCATCTGCAACATTTAAAAGATTATTTATTGCATTGAGTTTATCTGCTTTCAATCCGCCCATTACAGCCACTACAGGATGTGACGGGCTTTCAATTGCTTTTTTAATTCTATCAACCTCACTTTCTACACCTAATCCTACATATCCTGGTATAAATTTAGGAGCAGATGTCATACTGGCATGATCGCGATGAGAATTTGAAAAAGCTTCATTGATATAAATTTCTGCAAGGCTGGCAAGCTGCTTGCCAAATTCATCCCTTTCTGCTGCATCTTTACTTTTTTCTGCTTTGTGAAAACGTAAATTTTCCAGCATTACTATTTTTGCATCAGGCATTCCATTCTCACCCCAATCATTCACCTTAGCAACCTCCTGACCTATTAATAATTCGGATAGTTTCGCTGCAATTTTATCTGTCATTAAATTAGGTTCATTATTTTTCGGCCGACCTGCATGTGTCATAACAACCAACTGAGAAACCCCTGCCTCTAATAAGTGATTAAGTGTTGGTAACGCATGACGAATACGCTTGTCATCACGTACATTTCCCTCTTCATCCAGAGGAACGTTAAAATCAACACGAACAATTACTTTTTTATCCTTGAGGGATTCTATGTCTTTTAAGGTTTTCATAATTTTATTAATTAGGATTTGTAGGATGCTTTAGGATTTGTATGATTTGTATGACTATTGTAGTTCGATATAAATATCCTACAAATCGTACAAATCTTTTTAATCTTACAAATCCTAAAAAACATGCCCAAAGATTATACTGATTTATGAGTATTTTTTCAATTGACGAAAATATAGAAAGCTGGAGCGTATCTCTGGTGGGCTCCAGCTATATTTAATTGATTTTTATATAATTTCCCCCTTCAAAATCAGGTGCCTCGTACCCGATATCTCTATAGGCTTCCCCCGGTATGCCGAGATCACCTAGATACACTTTGCCGATAATATCTTGATGTTCTTCAAATCCTTTTTTAAGCATCCCAAGCGCAACAGTGTAGTTGGCTCTTGCTGTAGGATTCGTAACAGAACCATCATGTACATCCAGGCCTGATGGTACGTCGACCGATAATACCGGTACCTTTCTAGATTGAGTAAATTTGTCATCCTGAGCGGAGCCGAAGGATGAACATAAAATTTGTTCAATAATTTTATTTGCTGGTGGACGTGGATTTCCTTTTAGGGAAAAGCCGAAAAGGGCATCGATTATTAAATGAAAATTTGAAAAATTCAATTTCTTAGTCTCATGTGCGAACGTGAGTCTCAAGTGACTATTTTCTTTTTTTTGAGACTTGAGACTGGCACTTGAGACTAATTTTAATTTGTCAAACTCCACCCTCGCCATCGGGCCAAACTCATCCACCGGATATGTGGTAAAAACCGTCACATCAATCCCCTTTTCATGCAAAAGTCGTGCGGTAACAAGGGCATCGCCGCCGTTATTTCCTTTTCCGGCAACCACCAAAACCGATCCAATTGGTTTTATTTCGTTCACCACGACATCAAAAACCGCTTTACCCGCATTCTGCATCATTTCTACGAGGGTGATTGAGTAATTTTCAAATGCATGGCGTTCTAATGCCTGCATTTGTGAAGTATTGAGATATTTGTAATTCATATGAGTATTATTACAAAAATTGCAAAGCTTCGCATTACAAAAGTTAAAAATATTAATTTCAAAATTATTGTAATTCTTGTAATATGAACGTAGGTGAATTTTGTAATTCTTGTAATAAATTAAATATGAAACAATACCTCGACCTCGTAAAACACGTAATGGAAAATGGCGAAATTAAAGATGACCGGACCGGAACCGGAACAAAATCTGTTTTTGGTTATCAGAATAGATATGATTTACGTGAAGGTTTTCCACTTCTTACAACAAAAAAAGTGTATTTCCGCGGGATTTTACATGAACTTATATGGTTTTTAAAAGGAGATACAAATATAAAATATCTTGTGGATAGAAATGTGAGAATCTGGAATGAATGGCCATATGAAACATATAAAGCGAGTGATGAGTACGATGATGAAACCCTTGATGAATTCGTAGAAAAGATTAAAAATAATGATGATTTTGCTGCGAAATGGGGTGAGCTTGGGCCGGTTTATGGTAAACAGTGGATAAGATGGACTGGGAAAAATGGCGAAGAGATAAATCAGATACAAAATGTGATTGATCAGATAAAAAATAAACCATTCTCTCGTAGGCACATTGTTAGCGGATGGAATGTTGCGGATATTCAGGATTTGATTAAAGGTCAAAAATCAGCTCCGCCACTCTGCCATACAATGTTTCAGTTTAATGTAACAAATGGTCATTTGGATATGCAGCTTTACCAAAGAAGTGCGGATATTGCCCTAGGGGTTCCATTTAATATTGCGAGCTATTCAATGCTTTTAATGATGATTGCACAGGAGTGTGATCTGACGCCTCGTTATTTCATCCACACATTCGGCGATGCGCATATTTACTCTAATCATTTTGAGGGTATAAAAGAGCAGTTAGCCCGTACGCCAAAAAAACTCCCTCAGCTCAAAATTGCGAAAAAGTCGATTTGGGATCTTGAATTTGAAGATTTTGAATTGGTTGGGTATGAGTGTGATGAACCTATACGGTTTGCGATTGCTGTATAATATATCTGTTCGCTATGCTCACGTAACCTGCTTCGCGTGACCACATTGTTACCTGTCCCGAGTTCTCGGGACGTTTCTAAATAGTTGCCAAATGATTAACAATATGGAAACAATTTGGTAACAATATGGAAACAATTTGGTAACAATATGAACCAAAAAATCTACATAATAGTCGCTACCGACGAAAATCTCGGTATTGGAAAAAACGGCAAAATGCCGTGGAATCTTAAAGATGAACTTAAGTATTTTCAGAAAGTAACCACAAAAACCACTAATTCGGATAAACAGAACATGGTCATTATGGGCAGGACGACATGGGAATCAATTCCGGAACAACACAGGCCCTTAAAAAACCGTAAAAACGTTGTTTTAACGCGTAATACTAATTTTAAGGTAGATGGTGCAAATGTAATAAATTCAATGGATGATGCAATTGCATCTGCAGATGACACAATTGAAAATATATTCATTATCGGTGGGGCAAGTGTGTACAAGCAAGCAATAGACAGCATTGATTTAGATGGAATATATCTCACACAAATTCATAAGGAGTATGAATGTGATACCTTTTTTCCGGAAATACCGAATAACTTTAAAAAGCCAATCAGCCTAGGTGGTGTAGAGGAGGATGAGGTGAGTTATGAGTATCTGTTTTATGGGAGGAATTAGAAACTCTTCGCTTCGGAACGCATTGCTCGCTACTGGATTCAATAGTGCTTTCGCTTGAAATAGAAAAAATCTGCTTTATATATTTACAACATTAGATCTGCAAAGCAGTATATTTCGCAGATTTTCACCATTTCATTCTTCGCTTTAATCTTCCGCTTCACGAAAGATTATCACTACGAAACGCGAAGCTCGCTACTTGTTAAAAAAAGGGCCCTGGGGGCCCTGAGTGTGGCAGACATTGCGATAAAACATCGCTGCCTCCTTTGTAAATTGGTGAAGATTTTTCATCGGCCCTCTTAGGGCGGATACTACTTACACCTCCTGGTGAATGGTTCAGCCGACTCTTATGAGCGACTGTACAACTGTTCAGTTTTCCTTACTACACACATCTAACATTATATAAGATATTTATTTTGTTGTCAACCCTTTTATAACATAAAAAAAGGCCCTATGTCGCAAACGTGCGTAATGGGGCCTTGGCTTAGACCGTGTCGTAAACTGTGAGAGAGAACATCACATCCTCCTCTTCTAGATTGTTGCGACCTTCAAACCCTGTTTCTTGGTGTTTGGTGGTGAACCTCCTTTTGGCAGTTGACAGTTATTTGACACAGATGAATATTATACAGTTTTTTTTATATTTGTCAACCTTTTTTGGTATAATAAAAAAATACATCTCACACTTTTTCACTACGGAGCGCAATTGGTAAACGCTTAAATCACTTATAAAAAATAGACAAGCAGTAAAGAAAAACCGGAGGCTGGGGAGGCACAGAGCCAACCCCAGCCTCCAGCCCGGTCAGACCTACCACCGAGGGGATGGGATGGTGCTCCGGGCACCTGTGATAGGTCATCCCTAATGAAGGGGTGCGCGCTGAGCCGAGGCTTAACGCCTCGTTGCACCTCTCTACGCAACCCTCCGATTCCTATGCATCCAGGCATCTACTTTGTAGAATCCCGCATACATAGGAACCAATTCCTTACTGCTTGCCTTAAAGATCACGCATATAAAAGAGTTAAATTAACCTTTTATATGACGGATTTTGTTTATATCAAATTACAAATAATGAGTCAAGAAAATTAAACTAAAAACCCATTTTTACAAAAACATTAGTTGCTACTATTGGCTACTTCTATGAGTATATCCTTTGGTTAAAGGAATAGGTATATAATTATATATCTAATGGATATACTGCGTGACATTGACATGTGGAAACTATGATGTTTATTTTTTATTAAAAATTTTTTAATAATCACTAGGGTATAGTAAAAAAACTTGCGCCTCCATAAAAATTACTTTAAACTTTTTGAGCAATTTTGTTGCAAGTGGCCTGGTAGTCCCGACGTGTCGGGACGAAAGGCTGAAAATACGTGGCCTGGTAGCTCAGTGGTAGAGCGAAAGACTGAAAATCTTTGCGTCGGTGGTTCAATTCCGCCCCGGGCCACCACCTCAAATTAGCTTGTAAATGCTAATATCCTCTTGAGCCTATAAAGTAGAATATGAAAACAGCAAGTTTAACAATTTCGTGCAAGGATCTGAAGGGAATAATTTTTAAAGTTACTGAATTTTTATACAAACTAAATGCAAATATTGTAAATGCGGAACAGCATATAGAAGATGATATGTTTTTTATGCGTATAGAATGGGATTTAGGGGATTTTAATTTAACTGAAGAAGATTTCAAAGAACAATTTAAAGAAATATCTACTGAGCATAAAATGACTTATGCCCTGGATTATAATGGAAAAAGGAAGTCTGTGGCGTTATTCTGCTCTAGAGAATTACATTGCTTGCTAGATATAATCAATCGTAAAAATATTGGGGAATTGGATGTTAATATAGCTTTTGTTGCAAGTAACTTTACGGATGCCAAAGATTACATGGGTAAATTTAATATTCCTTTTTATCATATAGAAAATGGGAATAATCAGGAAAATGAACTTTTAAAAATTATACAAAAATATGACATTGAATGTATAGGGTTAGCCAGATATATGAAGGTGCTTTCTGAAGAATTTCTGAAAAAATCCAATCTTCCAATTATAAATGTACATCACTCTTTTTTGCCTTCATTCGTTGGCGCAAAGCCATATGATGAAGCTTATGATAAGGGCGTTAAAATAATTGGTGCTACCTCGCATTACGTAACAAAAGATCTGGACCAGGGGCCAATAATTGAACAGGAAACATTAAGAATTACACATGGTCAATCTATTAATGAGCTAAAAACAATGGGCAGAAAGTGTGAAAAAGAAGTTTTTGCAATTGCCCTAAAAAAGCATGTCGAAAACAAAATAATTATCCATAAGAATAGAACAATTATATTCGATTAAAACACTGTCAAAATTAACGTACCTACTAATATTAGATAGAATGCAAATGATCGAAGGGTATGCTTTTCAAGGAATCTTAATAGCCATGCTATGGAGCATAGGCTTATTAGAAATGATGATGCTGCCCCGATTAATGTAAAAGTAAGATCTGGCATAACTGCACCATTTTTGATTGAAAATAATGCGTACACATTAGCAGCTAAAATTGCAATAGCCCCAAGCATGAATGAAAATTTTGCTGCTGCTTCACGCTTTAATCCAAATAACATACCTGTTGCTATAGTGGTACCAGCTCTGGAAACTCCTGGTATTAATGCTAATGCCTGTGCAGCGCCAATAATCAGGGATCTTTTTATATTTACTTCTGCTTTTTCATTATGTTTACTCTTCCATTCAGCAAATAAGAAAAATAGAGCAATAATAATAAAAAATGTAGCAATGTACGCGAGCTGCCTGAATTGACTGCCAATAGCTCCGCCAAATATTAGACCTGCAATAACAGCTGGAATAGTACCAACTATTAATTTTGCAGCTAATGTATTTTTATCGAACTTAAGACGTTTCACCATACCCCAGATCTCTTTTAAAACATGAACCCAGTCTTTCCAGAAAAAGATTAAAATTGCAAGAAGTGAACCTCCATGAAGGAATATATCAAATAACTCCAAATCTACAGCACCAAGAGATGCTGGCAGCTTTAGAAAATGCTCTGTTATTGCAAGATGCCCAGAACTAGAAATCGGCAAAAATTCAGTTATACCCTGCAGTGTACCAAGTATAATTGCGCTCATCTCTGCAGTTGCATAAAACTTTGTTTTATATATAAGCACCGAGGCATATCCTGTAATTAAATATCTTGGCATTCTGCCTAGTACTACTCCTAACGTAAATTTACCTAGAGGCATTTCGAATATTCCCGCAGTCCATGTGCAAATTTTAAAAGGTATTGGTGTAAGTCCTGCGATAATAATGCCCCATACACCATATTTTTTGATAAATTTTTCTCCTTTATCAAGCTTAGTTTTCCCAAAAAGCCATACCATCATCGGATGGCCGAGATATTTTCCAAGAAAATAACCGATATATGATCCTATAAGAGCTGCAATAAGAACAATAACCATTATTTTTTTATAATGGAGGCCTACTGATGTACCCATTGTTATAAAAACATCAGCAGGAACCGGAAATATGAATTGTTCTAGTGTGGTAAGTGAAAAAATACCGGCATAACCGTAGTTTTGAATAACTTCCCTTACTATTTGCATTAAATGCTGCATTTCCAATTGGAACCTAATTGGTGATCCGATTGGTGATCCGATTGGTGATCCGATTGGGGTTAAAACAGATAAGCCCCTATGAATCCCCTATGGATCTCCCATTGGATCCCCTATAGGAATTATAGATCATCCTCCTCCCCCTCATCAGCTAAGTCGGATTGAGACAATTTGGTAATAAGTACTGTTTCTATTTTTTTCTTGGACATCTCCTTAACTTGAAATATAAGGTTGTTGGAAATAATTTTTTCTCCAAGTTTTGGAAAACGCCGAAGGTCTTCTAATATTAATAAGCTTACTGTTTCATGTTCAGGAAAATCTAGTTCTAAATCTAAAGCCTTATTTATTTCTTCAATATCAGCTTCACCGTGTGCCTCCCACTCATTATTCCCAATTTTTTTAACTCTATCCTCTTCTCGATCCTGCTCATCAACTATATCTCCTACTATTTCCTCTAAAATATCTTCCATTGTGACCAATCCTACAGTTTCCCCCCTCTCATCCACAACTATAGCCAGGTGTTGGCGCCGGCGTTGGAATTCATGAAATAACACGCTTATTGCTTTAGTTTTAGGCACAATTATAGGGTGCTTTAGTTTAAAGTCGGATAAATGGTCGCCAATTTCAGGGTCATGTAAAAAACGAAGAATATCATGCACAGTCACTGTTCCTACAACATTATTAATTGTATTTTTATATACAGGTATACGTGAGTGAGAGTGTGTAAGAAAAAAGGTAACAACATCACGAATAGAACCATCTAAGCTAACTGTCTCCATATCTTTTTTAACAGTCATTACTTCATCTACAGTAATATCGTTAAATTCAAGAACATTCTCAATTAGCTCTTGTTCTTTTTCTTCAATAACACCTTCTCTAGTGCCAATATCTACAAGAGCCAGAAGCTCATCTTCACTAACAGAATGAAGTGGTTTTTTTAAATTAAGACTACTTATCAGCCCCTGGGTAAATTTTTCTAAAACCCAAATAACCGGAAAAAGAATTTTTGTAAGCCAAAGCAATGGATGTGCTGAGATGCGGGCAAATTGTTCAGCATACTTCTGCGCAAATGTTTTAGGTGTAATTTCACCGAAAACCAAAATTATCAATGTTAAAACACCTGTAACAATACCAATTGCCGTGCTGCCAAATACTCCTATTGCCCAGGCTGTAGCAATAACAGTAGCTAAAATATTAACCAAATTATTACCTATTAAAATAGTAATAAGTAATCTTTGCGGTTTCTTTTTGAGTTTTACAATCGCTTTACTTCCGAATTTTCTATCTTTACCAATTGCTTTAACTTTGGCTTCAGACAGTGCTGTTAATGCAATTTCAGCTCCGGAAAAGGCTCCTGAAAGGACAATGAGGAATATGAGGAGCAATAATTTTGTGTACATTTTATTTTGTAGTCTCAGGTCTCAAGTCTCAGGTCTCAAGGCTTACTAATTATATCACTTGAGACTTGTGACTTGCACTTGAGACTAAACATATGTTATCAAACTTCCACTTAATATCCAATAAAAAAAGACCTTCAGACTTGCGTCGAAGGTCTTTTTGAATTCTATTACAAATGACTACTTTGTAAGCACTTTAGCCTGCTCATTAGCCTTTATTAAAACCTTTGTCATAGCTGCCCTATTCAAAGGAGCGTTAGGATTAAAATTACCATTACCTTCTCCTGTCATAATACCTGCAGCATTCACAGCACCAATTGCCTCTTTTTTGTCAGATGCAACCTTATTAATATCAGGGAATTTAGAATTATCACCTGAGCTTAATTTGTATACTTCTTTAAGTAATTGTGCTGTTTCCGCACGAGTTACCTTATCACTTGCCTTTTTTCCATTAAATAACTTATCTAGATTTACTCCTTTCTTCTGAAGTGCAGCTGCTCCTCCATGTGCCCAAGTAGGTAGATCTATTGTAGTTAGTACAATCCCTGTACTTTCTTCACCAAGAACGCGTCCAAACATAGCTACAGCCTCTGCAACATTAGTTTTACCTCCAGGATTAAGCTTTGTTTCACCAGACTCTCCTGTTCCCTTCACATAGCCAAGCTGTTTAGCCTGGAGTGCATACTTACCAAACCATTCATTATCATCAGCATCCAGGAATCCGATAATACCCTTTGAGAATTTATCATAACGTGCCTTGGTAATTTTTTGTTTCGCCTTCTGTTTAAGTTCTACAATCTTAGCTTTAACTTCAGTTTTACTTAATTTATCTGCACTGGCAACAAATTTCGATACTTCATCTTTAATTTCAGTACCTGCACTACCTACGAAGTTATATGTAGCAATTTCATCCTGAACAGCTTTCAGCTCATTTAATTCCTTCATTGCCAAAGTTTTAGCTTCTTTTAATTTCTTTCTAAGCCCTTCCATTTCTTTAATTTCTTTCAGAATGGCAGCTTTCTGACTAAAGAAATCCTGCTGATATTTTTTAGGTATAACCTGGGCAACTTCAAACGTCTTAGCGATCTCTTTTGTTAATGATTTATCTGTTACATTTTCAAAGATCTGATTAACAATATTGCTATGTGACTTAATATTAGCAAGTACCTTTTTAGCTACCTCCTCGCTTATTTGATCGATAATATTTTGGGACATTCCTCTATTTTTTTGGTCAATATATACTTCATTAAAGCTCTTTATATCAGCCTTATTATTGTAAACACTTTTACAGTCACGGAATACCTTGTCTTCAAGCTCAAACTTTTTATATTTAAGGTCGTCTAAAGTATCCCAGTCTTTTTTATCAAGGGCTGCTTTTACTTTAGCGATTAAAGAAAGTCCTTCATCTGCATAGCCCATACAAACTTTATAATTCTTGAAACTTGGCTGTAATTTTTCCTTTACCTTTTTCATTTCTTTTTCTGCAAATTTTACCTCTCTTTTTATCATTTCGATTTCAAGTTTGTCATGCAATTCGTCCATGGCATCTTCAAAATCATCCCGAAGATCTTGTATATCTTCCAGTGCATCGCGTGCTTTCTCATATTCTCCTTTTTTATAATAATCTTCAGCTGATTTCAATTTTGCTTCCATTTTAGCTAAGATAGATTTAGCTTTTTTTGGCATTTCTACTTTAACAGGGGCAGGTCCAAAACCGGGGCCACCAGGACCAGGACCTTTACCTTTATCCCAACGACTCATATCTTTTATCATACGTTTTGTGTCCCTTATCCAACGACTAAGACCCTTTTTCTCATCTTCCTTTCTATTTTTATCAAACTTTTTGAAGTCTTTACCTTTATCGTCATAATTCCAATTAGAATCTTTTCTATAATCGTAATCAGGACCTTCTTTATGTCTTTTAAAGTCTCTTTTGTAATCATAATTTCCTTTATCATCATATTTTTTATCTTTACTATAATCATAAGCCTTATATTCACATCCTCTGTAAAAATCAACTATTTTTAAGTTCATTGCCTTGGCTTTACATGCATTATCCTGAGTCTTTTTATTCCCATCGGGCATAATGGTACAAACGGGCTTATAATCATCTATACACCTTGTACCGTCTTTTGTGTAATAACCATCATCTTTATTATTAAATTTATCCTTTTTATATTCACAGCTGTTATAAAAATCAATTATTTTTGCGCCATAATTCTTAGCCTGACAATTATTATTAAAAGTCTTCTTATTCCCTTCTTTTGTAATAGCACAAACCGGCTTGTATATAGTTGGGCAATTAAATGTATCCTTTTTCTTTGTCGGAGGAACTGTTTTAAGCGGAGGAGTTGTTTTGCTAACAGGCTTACAATTTTCATCAAAAGGGCCTCTGTACATATTATCAGTAAAATTACCATCGTATTTTGGCGACTTCATATAATAATATCCATCATCTGATTTAGAATAACGTGAGTCTGTCTTGCAGGGGTTTGAAGAGTAATCTTTCTTTTTGTAATCATCCTTCTTGTAGTCATCTTTCTTGTAATCATCTTTCTTGTAATCATCTTTTTTATAGTCATATTTAGTATTGCTACAGCTACCGATTGGTTTAGTTTTGCAGTCAACAACTGTATATTTAGGGTCATTTTTCAAAATATATTTGTCATGATCATTATTCATATAAACACCCTTGGTGCATTCATGACAACTACTTCCTAACCTATTTTTAACGGCATCGGGGCAGTCTGTATCTATAGGGCCAGTATTAATATTTCCGCCAGTACAGCTGCCTACTGGTTTAGTTTTGCAATCAAATACTGTATTAGCAGTATCACTTCTTAAAATATACTTTTCATGATTATCATCGAACCAATATTTGTTGCCGCCACCACATGCATGGCAACCTCTGCCTAATTTAGATTTAATATTGTCAGGGCATTGATCTGGTCCAGTATTAGGGCCAGTATTCATATTCCCACTAGAACAACTTCCAATTGGCTTAGTTTTACAATCAATAACTGTATAAGTAGTATCATTTTTCAAAATATATTTATCGTGTTGATCACTCATAAAAACACCTTTATCGCATTCATGACAGCCTCTACCTAATTTAGACTTAACAGCATCAGGACATTGATCTGTAGAAGGGCTAGGGCTAGGGTAAGTACTGGTATTATTGTTACTATTACTACATTCGCTTGAATCTTTTACGCATCGCCCATCACTACATATTTGGCTCCCATTAGGGCAACACCATCCTTTTGATTCATTTGCGCAATAATCATTATTTGCACAAAAATTAACTGCTCCATTAGGCTGAAATCCGCATTTTGCACCTCCGCCACTAACTGGAGTTGTAGATGTAGTACTGGAACTAGTAGATGTAGTACTACTTGACCCACTACTAGGTGAAGTTGTACTAGTGGTTGGTGTAGTTGTGGATGATGTACTGGAGCTAGATCCGTTAGTTGTTGGAGATGGTGTTGAAATAGTAGTTGTACTACTAGAAGTGGCTGGCGATGTACTAGTTGACGTAGAAGATGTAGTGCCAGATCCACCGCCTGATGTGCCTCCAGTTGTAGATGTGCTTGTAGGTGCGGTTGTAGGTGTAGAAGTCGATCCACTGGCTGGGGGTGGAGTACTTGTTGTGACTGGAGAAGGGGCTACTGTAGTTGGAGGTGGAGTACTTGTTGTAGTTGGAGGTGGAGTACTTGTTGTAACTGAAGGTGGAATACTCGGTGTGGCTGGAGAAGGGGCTACTGTTGTTGGAGGTGGGGCTGTATTAGTAACATTAGCACTAGTGCCAACTAAATTACTGGCAATAATCATGCCAGCAGCCATAACTAAAAAACAGGACGCAACAACGCCATACTTTTTAACCATGCCTAATTTAAGTTTGTTGTTTATTTTTTCCATTTTTATTTTTTAAATATATAAATCTTATTATTATAGCACAAAATGAAAAAAAAATCAAGTCCCAAGCCCAAAATTCAAAATAAATTCCAATATTCAAATTACAAGTTTTAAATTTTAGGCTTGAAATTTGGATTTTATTTAGGATTTTGGGCTTGAATTTTTGGATTTATAAAAATTGGTGTTATAATCCATCCAGCATGCAAACAAACTTAAACCAATTAAAGGAAATTATTCACAGGGCTGTAAAACAGTCCGGTTTTGAGGTGGATATGCAGGATGTTCATTTAGATAAAACAAAAACTTTAGAACATGGGCATTTTGCAACTAATATAGCTATGCTACTTGCCGGTAAGCAAGGTAAAAGACCTAGGGATGTTGCTGGGTTGGTGGCAGCTGAGCTTAAAAAAAATAATCTATTTACCGAGGTAGATATTGCGGGGCCTGGGTTTATAAATATGTGGGTTGAACAAAATTTTTATACAACTATTTGCCAGGAGAGTGTTGATGATTTGGACAATTTTCTAAGTGAATCTGTTTGCATTAAAGATAAAAAAACAATGGTGATAGATACATCTCACCCAAATGTAGCTAAGCCAATGGGTGTACACCACCTTCTTTCTACTATAATTGGTGATTCAATTAAAAAAATCTACCTCCGAATGGGGTATGAAGTAATCAACGATAACTACCTTGGTGACTGGGGAACGCAGTTCGGCAAATTAATTTATGCCATACGCACCTGGGGGGATGAAAAAATAATTGCCAAAGATCCTATCCCAGAACTCTTAAAATTATATGTACATTTCCACAATGAATCTGACAAAAATCCGGAATTAGATGATTTTGGACGTGCAGAATTCAAAAAGTTAGAAGAAGGAGATGTTGAAAATCGTAAATTATGGAAATTTATTGTTGAAAAAAGCATGGAGGAATTCCAAAAAATTTATAAGCGGTTAAATATTAAATTTGATGTAATAAACGGAGAGAGTTTTTATGAGGATAAAATGCCGGCAGTACTTGAGTATGGGCGTAAAAAAGAAGTATTTGTAGATGGTAAAAAGGGGTCATGGATTGTAATGCCCGAAGATCCCAGGGATCCACCCGCTGTAGTTCGTAAATATGATGGTGCAACACTCTATATCACCCGCGATCTTGCAAGAATTGATTATTGGGAAAAGACTTGGAATCCTAACTTAATGGTAAATGTTGTAGATGTTGCCCAGGAGTTTTATTTTAGGCAACTTTTTGATGCTGCAGACCGCCTAAGACTCACAACAGCACGTAATGTACATGTAAAATTCGGCAGAATGCAGTTTAAAGACGTAAAGATGAGTACTAGAAAAGGCAATATTGTGCTTTTAGAGAAAGTTCTTGATGAAGCTGAAGAACGCTCATTAAACCTAATTAAAGAGCGTGGTGCTGATCTGTCTGACGGTGAACAAGGAAGGCTTGCACGCATTATGGGTATTAATTCAGTTAAATACAATATTCTTCATCAAAATCGTATTTCAAACATTACTTTCAACTGGGATCATATGCTAAGCCTAGAGGGCAATAGCGCACCTTATTTAATGTATACAATAGCTCGTGCAAAGTCGATTTTACGCAAGGCTGATGTGGATTTATCTGATATTTCTGGATACGATTTAAATCTGTCAGACGATGCAGAATATAATGTAGTTTTGGATTTATTAATGTATACGGATGCGCTTAAAAGGGCTACGGATGATTTTAAGCCAAATCATATTGCCAATTTTCTTTATCAGGTGGCACAAAGCTTTAATACGTTCTACAACGCACTACCGGTATTAAAAGCGGATGAGGATATGAAAAAAAGCCGCCTCCTTCTCATTGGCACAGTTATTACTTTAATGGAGGATGGGTTTAAGTTGTTGGGAATGGAAGTGCCGGAGAAGATGTAACTGTTGTCTGAACTTTGATTCACTTGATTATTTGATTAATATGATTTTTATAAAAAATAAACAATCAGAAAAGCAATGGCAAAATGATCTTCAGACTCTTTCTTGTGATTTGGAATGCCGCAAAGAACAAATTAGATTAGCTGAAGAATTTTATGAATAAAAAATTTGTTCAAATATAATTTTTATTTGACTTTTTTAAAAAATAAGAATATAATAAAATAAGAAAGTAAGAAAATAAACATGACTAAAATTTTAACTGCTACATCACGGGGTCAAATTACTCTTCCGAAAAACTGGAGAGATAAGTTTGATACATGCTACTATGAAATTGATATAGAAGATGATCAAATTGTCATTAGACCACTAAAGAAAAAAATGAATTTAGAGGATGAGCTTAATGAAGCCTGGCAGGAATATAAAAAAGGAAATTTTATTGCCCATGAAGATATTGTAAAAAAATATGGTTTATAGACTTGTTTATACAAATTCAGCACAGCGTAATTTAAAAAATTTACCCCAAAAAAAGGTGAGGCGTGTTTTAAAAAAGCTTTCTGAATATATACATAGCCCCCATCCTCTAAAATTAGCACGAAAGCTTAAAGGTTTAAAGCATACCCATTATCGTTATCGCATAGGTGATTATCGTGTGATATTTCGTATAGATTCAAAAACAAAAAAGTTGGTTATATTGATTGTGCTTAAAATAGCACATAGAAAGGATGTTTATTAATCATCCTCTTTAACCACGCTCAACTCCTCCCCTTTTTCGAGTGCATTATAAAATATCGGCACCATAACCAATGTAAGAACTGTTGCAAAAATTATTCCAAAAAAGATTGCAAGAGCAAGGTCGGCCCAGAAACTCGATGACCAAACAAGCGGAAGTACACCTATAGAGGTAGTGACTGTTGTCAAAAAGATAGGCTGCAAACGCTCCCTTCCTCCATTCACTATGGCATCCAGTTTTGACATTCCTGTGCGTATGTTTGTATTAATCCTGTCAATAAGAACAATAGCATCATTTACCACAATGCCCATAAGCGCCACAATACCAATGAAGCCTGGGAAAGAAAAATTACGCCCAATCGCTGCCATTCCAAAAAATACTCCAATCAATGCGAGTGGAAGAGTAAATATAATAATAAATGGCTGCCTGAATGAGTTAAATTGCAGTACGAGTATGAATATGATCAAAATCAGGCCAACATACATGGCACCCCAAAGAGAATTAAATGACTCCTGCATTTCCTCAAATTCACCGCCGGATTCAAGTTGTATGCCGGTTGGTACAGTAATATTTGCCATTCTTTTTTGAAAATCTTTACGAAGATCTTCTGCTATATACCCTTGCTTTGCATAGGCTTTCACATTTACGACTCTATCTGTATCACGATGACGTATGGTTGTAATAGTAGGCTTTAGGCTAACTTTTACAAGCTCACTCAAAGAAACCTGACCTTTTGACGTATTTATTAATAAACGTTTTATTTGATCGATACTTTTTGGGTTAAGGTTGCAGAGCGTCAATTTATCACGCCTTGATATTAACCTTTTAAGCTTATTTTTTTTACAGGATTCACTTCTAAAGTCGAGTCTGACGACAATTGGTGTCTCATCTCCGGATTTTATTATTTTAATGCCATTACTGCCATAAACCGCAGTCCTGAGTTCTGTGGCTAACTGTGCAACAGTAATTTTGTAAAACTCCAAACGATCCCGCTTGATTTCGAAATGAAACTCCCCTGTTCCGTGCTTTACGTCTGTCTCTACATCACGGGCACCTTTCACCTTTTTTAGCTCCCCTTCTACAGTCTTTGCAAAACTTTCTAATTTTTTAGAATCATCACCTAGAATACGTACTTCCACATCAGCGCCGGAAGGCGGACCAGTTTGCAAATCTTCAATTTTAATTTTAGCCTCCGTAATATCTGCTACATTCTTTCGTAAAATATCACTTACTTCAAAAGCTTTATATTTTCGATATTTCTTTTTTATCAAATTAACAGTAATACTGGCTTTATTAAAACTTGTTGCACCCCCCAGAGACATACTACCTGGCCCTTCACTTGTAATAGCCAGGGCAGAACCCCCTGCAATTGTTACAAAATTATCTACTTCCGGAAGATTTTTTATATGCTTCTCAATTTTTTCTGCAACTTTAAAGGTATCTTCAAGTTTTGAGCCCACAGGGCCTTCTATATTTACCGTAAAATAGTCTCCATCCCACTTTGGCCACATTTGCACCTTCATCATACCTGTGAAAGGCATGGATATGGCAAACATGCTTATTAAAACCATTCCTACAACCCATAAACGTCTTTTTGCCTTCGATGCAATAATGTTTCGAATCTTCTTTGTATACCATTCACGCAGAGGGCTCATAAACTTATCTAAAAGTGGTGGCTTTGCTGTTTTTGGATCAAAATTCTTAAATAGCCTTGTTGCAACTGCGGGAAGTAAAAATATTGCCACAAAAAGTGATGCAAAAAGAGTTACAGCTACTGTACGTGGAATATGCGACATGTACTGCCCCATAATGCCCGGCATTAATGCCATTGGTATAAATGCTGAAATAGTAGTAAAAGTACTGGCAATAAGGGGTGTTTTATATGTCCTCATTGCGAGCAATGCAGATTTAAAAGAACTTAACTTTTTTCCTTTTAAATTATCATGTACACCTTCCATCATTATTATTGAAGTATCTACTATTAAACCGACAGATAAAATTAATGAAAAAAGTACAAGAAAATTAAATGTTTCACCGGAAAGGTAAAGCATTATAAAAGATATGAAGAAGATAAAAGGTATACTTGCGGCAGTTAAAAGAGCCTCTTTTAGCCCCAGTGCTATTAAAAGTAATATAAAAATAACTATAATCACTTGTATTCCACTCTTGCCGAGTGTTCCAATGTCATCTCGAATAAATACAGAGTAATCCCCTGTTGTTAAAATTTCGACGCTTGATGGGAGGGATTTTACCCCAAACTCTTTAACTTCTTTCTTTGCTTTATCTGTAATTTTTATAATATTCCCACCTGTCTTTTTGAATACCTGTAAATTAACTGATGATCTGTATTTTTTATTTGAAGCTTGGTATATTTTTGTAATGGTATTCTTTTTTGCAAACACCTCTCTTATATCAGCGATATCTTTTAAATAAATATTCCGGCCATTTTTATTCGCTATAGGCAAGTTCTTTAACTGTTCTGCTGTTTTTAATTGCCCTTTTAGGGATGTTTGGTAATAAAAACTATTTGAAATAATGCTGCCTACCGGAAAATCCAGATGATTGGTCTTGATCGCATTTGTAATTTCGGAGAGCGTAAGCTTAAATCCTTCAAGTGCTTTTGTGTCTATTAAAACCTGCATTTCCTTCCTTTCTATGCCAGAAAGAACCACTTTAGAAACTCCATTAATACCTTCTAGTTTTTCCTGTAGACCCTCTCCATATTCCTCAAACTCACTTGGGGTTAAATTGCCAAGCATTGAAAAGGTAATAATCGGAATATCATTTGTTCTGATTTCACTTACAACCGGATCAGTTGCCTCTTCCGGCAAATCTGACTTAGCATCAGCAACTTTATCCCGAAGTGATCTGATTGATTCTGTAACATCAGCTGATGCATCAAATTCAACAACAACTGAAGATACTCCTTCTGATGAAGTGGATGTCAGGCGCTTTAGGTCATTAAGTGTTTTAAGTTGGGTTTCTAATTTATCGGTAACCAACTCCTCTACATCACTAGGTGATGCTCCAGGAAACGCAGTTGTTACCATCCCCATAGGAATTTTAATTTCAGGGTCTGATTCTAAGGGCATGGAGATAAGACTAAAAACACCCCCAAAAATAATAGCAACTAAGGCAACAAGGGTAAGGCGCCATTTTCTTACAAAAAAAGACCACGGAGTGTGCCGTATTGATTTTATTTGTTGATTTATGAAGCTTTTGTTGTTCATATTGTTACCAAATGGTTTCCAGATTGTTACCAAATGGTTTCCAGATTGTTACCAATCGATGATTCAATCAAACAATTTGGCAACTATTTGGAAACGCCTTGAGCCCTGAGCGAAGCCGAAGGATCGAAAGGCTGGTTACAACTTGGTCACTATTGTTACTTCAACCCCCTCCTCCTCAATCAACCTCCCCCCAGATCCAATAATCTGATCTCCTGCGCTTACTCCACTTAAAACCTCTACATAATTACCGGAAATATCACCTGTTTTTACCTTAATTTTTACTGTTTTACCATCTTTTAGCCCCCATACAAAAATTTCATCCGGCAGAATATGTAATGATGTTATTGGGATATAAAGCTTGCTACTATTAGAAACTCCCCTTCCTACCTTAAAAGTAAGTTGAATTAATTCACCTGGTCTTAAGGTTGAGCTAATATGTTCAATTTCAACTTTATATTTTTTTGTTATAGAATCAGCACTAGGCGCAATAGAAGAAATAACGCTGGATTCTCCATTTTTATTTATTATAACTTTATCACCTGGTTTAATTTTTTTAACATCGTCGGATGAAAGATAGGCAGTTAATTTTAATTTTGAATCATCCTCAATGGTAATTAATTTCCCGCTGGCACTAACTTCTTCGCCTGTTTTTACATGTATTTCAGATACCTTACCGCTAAAATTCGCTTTTATTATTAACTTGTTCTTATTAATCCTAGCCTGATCATAGGTGCCATATGCGCTATCTACAGAAGTTTTTGCACTAATTTGGCTAAGCTGTGCAGATCTCTTGGCACTTTCCAGGGCATTTTGCGCAGACTCTACTGATCTTTTCGCACTGTCTTCATTTGCTTTTAATTTTGCAATGGTTGCATTATAGGCTGCCTTTGCATCTATAATTGTCTGTGAATTTCCATTGGCATTTTTTTCTGAAGAATCAAGTGCTGCCTTAGCGGATTTAAGAGTGCTAAGGGCAGTTTGAACATATCCAAGTTGGGTATTAATAGATGTTATATCTGCTGCGATTTCAGTTTGTGTATAATCCGCTCCATATGCACTATTATTTAAGGCTATTATTAACTTCCTAAGTGCTGTTTCGGTTGATGTAAGAAGGTTTGATGCATTGTTATAAGTTTTGCCATAAGCAGACATTAATGATTCTACTTTCTTTAGCGCATCTTCAGCATCTTTTTTTGAATTTATCTTTGCAACTCCTAATAATTTTCTAAAATCTGTATTTGTATATTTATAAATTTCGGAGATCCCTAATATCTTATTTGCTGCATTAAAAGCTGTTTGTGTAACAGGATGGCTATTTGCAACTGCATTATCTAAAGTAATTTTAGCTGTGGATGTGCCAAGATTTGCTGTAATGGCTGAAGATTTTAATGTTTCTTCAGCCTGTTTTTTTAAAGTTTTATTCTGAGCTATCACATTATTTAAATTAGATTTAGCTGTAGAGAGAGTAATTTCCGCTGCCTTAACACTTTTATCCGATGAAAGCTTCGTTCCCTCTAGGTTCAAACGTGCATTCTGTAAAGTACTTCCAGCGGTATTTAGAGTAGAATTAAGTGTGGATGAACTTAGGGTTACCAATTGTTGATCTTTAGATACAACATCCCCTTCTTTTACCAAAATGGATTCCACTTTACTCTTTTGATCAGCCGTAATACCGCTAACTTTATATGCAAACACCTCTCCAGTAACTGTAAATTCCTGACTAAGACCTGCCTTTAATACTATTGCGTTTACCTTGGGTAAATATACCTTGGGGATTGATGGCGTTTTTTTCTTACCATTGTTCACCATTAGAATTACAGAAATAATTATAATAGCTGTTATAAATCCTACTATCGCCAATGTTTTTTTCTTAAGATACTTTTTTAACATAGATTTTTTTAGTGCAAGTGTAATATTATTTAACTACTTTAGACTATATTCTATCTCTATATTATATCATATTTCAAGGGGAAAAGCTATTTTTTGCCATTCTGAAAATTAAATTGTATTTGACAAATATAATAAATTAAATATAATTATATACTTTTTATTATTTAAATAATTTAACCATGTATGATTATTTTGAATTATCAGATACCGAACCTGTTAGGGAATTATCTACACCACTAATTGATGTAGCCAGGGAAGGTGTAGTATCCGGTATAGAAAGAGTCAGATCAGCGGTTTTAAATGCGCTTAGCTCACAAACATCAGTTGTAGGAAGAATTGCAGATATCCTTATGGATCCTGATGTAGATCCAAAAATAACTACTAAATTCGGAGGGGAGCCATTTCCGCCTGACATGAATTATTATGGAGGTCCTAGTGCAATTAAGACATGTTAATTTCTACTGGCAAAATCTCAAAATAAACTTCTCAATAGCCATTGCAAGCTCATCCTGATCCTCTGTGGTTATTCTTATTTTACTGGTTTTTAAGCCTACATCTATTTCAAGTAGCCGTTCATAGGCTTTTTTTAGTTCGGGTGCATTAAAATGCTTTAATTGACTCATTGTATTACGAGCCACAAATGGATGTAATTTCAGCGATGATGCTATGTTGTTCGGACTTGTATTGGGATAATTACTAATATATCCACCTACCTGCAAAAAAAGGCGAAATTGACGCACTATCATATAAAAAACCTGCCTTAAATTCTCCCCTGCAGACATTGAACGATGCAAATTTGTAATAGCCTGTCTGTGATTTTTTGACCCAAGAGCATCTGTTAAATGAAAAACATTAGCTTCAATCGTAGGCACTACCAAATTGTCTATATCTTTTTTGCCAATAGGATTTCCACTGGAATAAGATGCAATCTTTTTAAGTTCCTGATCTATTCTCCATAAATTTGGACCAGTTAAAGAGGTTAAGTACTCAGCTGAATTTATATCTATGGAGGCATTATAATTTTGAATTCTATTCTGTATCCATTTATTTAAAGCTGCACCACTTAATGGATTGAACTCCTTAATTACCGCCCTTGGCTTACTATTGTCATTCCGAGCGCTAGTCGAGGAATGAACAATTTTTTTGTACAAACTTTTTCTTTTGTCGGGATTCGATTGTACAAAAGCAACTACACTGCTCTCTGGAATTTTTTCTAAATAATCAATTAATCTTTGTAAATTCTTTTCGCGTTTTTCATCTTTTTTTGTGACCTTACTCGCATTACGTGTTTTTGGCGCTTCCGGCAAACCTTCAATAAAAATTAATCTTTTATCTGCTAAAAATGGTGCTGTCTCAATTTGAGCAATTATTTCACCAATTTCAGCCTGCTTCCCATCAATAGTGTTTAAATTAATATCACCACCATGCTTTTCTATAAAAGCCTCCTTCCATGCATTAATTTGTTCGTGGATGAGGAAGGTTTCTTTGCCGGTGAAGAGGAAAAGGTTGTTCATGTTGGAATTCAATTGGTGATCCGATTGGTGATCCGATTGGTGATCCGATTGGTGATCCGATTGGGGCTAATTCGGTTACAACCCCTATTGGATCTCCTATGGATCTCCCATTGGATCCCCTATGAGGATTAGTATTCATACGCTCCCATATCAACTCCACCACCCTGTGGTCGGGTGGCTTTTACATAGTCGATAGATGTAATAGCAGTTGTTCCAGCATCAATAGCAGGACTTGTGGACTTCAATTGTAAATCAAAACTTCCAGAATTAACAGAATTAAATCCAGGATCTGAGCTGCAAATATTATTAGATCCAGCTGCGCAATAATTTCCTCCGTCTTTAGCCTGGTAAACTAAATTATAATCCTGATCAAAAGTGATTGATCCTTCTGTGTATAAATAAAATGATTTTTCTAAAGGCTGAAGATAATCTACTCCTGCATAAAAAATATTATTTCGTAATTTAACTGTTCCTGTACTATCAGCATATAAAAGACCATCACCCTCGCTATAAACGGAATTATTATAAACCTGAATTTGTGTTGTGGATCCTGTTGCGTCAATAGAAATAGCGTTCCCAAGAGCGCGACAGCTGTCTACATTATGTGTAAATTGTTCTCCCTGAAAATAAGCACAATTCCCAACAATTACGCTATCGGTTATTTGTGCATTTCCTGTTGTTTTAACCTGATTACCTGCATTTCCTTCTGCATGTACCCTTGTTACTGTAATACTTCCTCCATTGCGATGATAAAGCATATCTAGGCCGTCTGATGTATTATGCAGAAATGTAGAATCTTCAAATATCCAATCCCCACCTGTTGCGCCTGTTCCAAGGCCATCACCATAACCTCCGGCACCTTGTCCCCAGCAACCAGTTGCCTGCCTACCTGGGTAAGTCTGGCCACAACCATTCCAATCTATATTAACTCGTTTAAATGTCATTGTTCCAGTATTGCCATCTAAACCAGATATGTCACCATCCCAGCCTACCCATCCATTTCCTTCTATTTTAGTGTCTTCTATTGTCCAGTTGGTAAGCCTGCCAGCATGTATACCTGTATGAGCAAGACCATGAATATCTAAATTCTTTAAAAGAACATTACTGGAGTCGGATGCTCTAAGACCAATTGATGCCCAGTCGCCATATGGATAAGTATTTCTTTCACAGGTAATACTGCCACTATGAGATTCCACACATTGTGAATGATCAGTAATTTCCAAACATTGCACTTCCACATTACTGCTTCCATCCATATCAATAATTGCCCATGGCCTTTGTGAGCCCCATAGCTCCGGTTTAGCTGAACACCCGGTACTATATTCTTCTCCAAGTATTTTTGTTGGCTGACTAGAGCTTGGACCGGATGGAATTGCCTGCATCATACATTCATAAGACCAATTAGTATCACAGCTATTTGGTGTAGCACCTGCAGATGCTCCATAACCCATTTTATAAGATCCATTGCCAATTATTAAGGTATTGCCCCCTGCAATTCTGGCAGATCCATCTGGCGGTAAAGCTACAAATGGATGTTTCCATGCGCAATTTTGATTTGTCCCACTGCCAGAATAGGCGGTATTTGATGTGCCGTTGCACTCCGTTTCGTCTCCGCCATCGGTTCTTATATAATAAGTACCCGGAGTTGAACCGCCTCCTGAAGATGAACTACTTGAGCCTGAACCCGAGCTCGATGATGAGCTAGTTCCCCCGGATGAAGTACTAGAACTTGATGTGCCTCCTGAGGAAGTTGAACTACTGGAACTGGTGCCGCCACTTGATGTTGAGGAAGAAGTACTTCCTCCTGATGATGTGGATGTACTACTTGTAGAAGAGCCTCCAGAACTTGTTGATGAAGAAGATGTACTTCCTCCAGATGAAGTACTGGAGCTTGAAGTACCGCCTGAAGAGGTAGATGAGCTTGTTGAAGTTCCTCCTGAACTAGTTGAAGATGAAGAAGTTCCCCCAGAAGATGTTGATCCAGAAGATGATGTTCCACCTGAGCTGGTTGAGGATGAGCTAGTTCCCCCGGATGAAGTACTAGAACTTGATGTGCCTCCTGAGGAAG
>CAYWJA010000018.1:28261-31442 GCA_964458485.1 uncultured Candidatus Peribacteria bacterium
AGGAAGAAGTACTTCCTCCTGATGATGTGGATGTACTACTTGTAGAAGAGCCTCCTCCGCCACCTCCAGATGAAGTAGAGCTGGACCCGCTGGATGAGGTAGAACTAGTAGATGATCCACCACCACCTCCACCTCCCCCACCACCAGAACTACTAGTAGAACTAGATGTACTACTTACGGAAGAACTGCCACCACTAGAGCTATTATTCGAAGATCCACCTCCGCCACCACCACCTTTTTCCGGAATAAAAACTACCAGCCTATCCCCTGAAACTCCTGGCTGGGAATACTTTAAAATTTTTGCTCCATCAGCAGATAAATTACTAATAACATCTTTACTGTCTGGCGATAATGACTTATCGGCTGAATTATTTATTTTATCACTATGGTAATAACCTACGTATGACTTACTTGTAATTTTTTCCTTAAGTCTCCAAAGCACTTCTGCTATTTCACCCCTGGTAACTTTATGATTAAAATCATCAATTGTAATAGGAATTACCCTCTTACTTGATAACTGAGATACATAAGGTTTGTACCATATGGAATCTTTACTAATTGTAGTTCCAAATGTATTAACTATAATTTTTGCAGCTTCAACAAAATTAATTGTTCTTTCCGGTTTAAATGTACCATCGGGGTATCCATTTAAAATACCTTTCTTCTTCGCATAACAAACATATGGTGCATACCAATCTTTTTTTACATCTTTAAAACAATTATATTCATTTTTATATGCATTTATACTGTATTTAGATCCAATAATCATCTTTGTAAATTCAGCGCGATTAACTTGTGCATTCGGCTTAAATGTCCCATCAGAGTATCCTTGAACAATATTTTTGTTCAATAAATACTCAATCGACCCTTCATATGTATGTTTATCAACATCTTTCAATTCAATACTTTTAGATGCAATTACATAAGATGAAGAAATTCCTCCAATAATAAGTATTATAATTATAAATGCAATTGTCATTCCGAGTATATATTTTGTCATGCCGACCGTAGTGGAGGTATGAATAAATTTTTTGTTCATAAAGCTCAATATTACATAATAACACTAATATTGTTTATTTTTATTTCCCCTAAAAAACATCATATGTATTATAAGAGATTATTGTATCAATTTAAAGTAAATAATTCAAATTTAAACTGCTAGCAATTCACCATCTAAATTTATTGGCGGATAATGTTGGCTTATATCTGGAATAGAAAAATTTTCTACCTCATCACCCCCTGATATCCCTTCTTCTAATTCTGAGTAACCCTCTAATATTACTACTAAATTAGAAATTTGTTCTATTAGTGTGTATATATGAGGTCTTTTCTTAGGATCCCTTTTTAAACAATCTTCTATAATACGTCTAATCGCAGGGTGTGTATTCAAATCTAATGTGTCGCCCTTGTCTAGGGCTGCATAACCTACCTGTTTTACTGGTTCTAATGCTTGAACTTCTTCCGGCATTTCTCCTCCAAAGAATTCATATAAGAACATTCCCAATGAATAAATATCACTACTACAATTAATATTTTTTAAATCCTTCCATTCAGGACAGGCAAACATTGGGCTGCCTCCCCATATTTTTATATCATCACCTACGCGACAAACCAGATCATAATCATTCATCTTCATTGTTAAGTCCCCAAATTCATCTGAATGTGGAATTACAAGTATATTTTCTGGCTTTAGATCGCGATGTACAAGTCCCTCATCGTGTAATGCTTTAACCCCATTCAAAACCGGTAGAAATACTGATTTCAAAAATTTTACACAATTCAACCGCACTTCTTCTGATTCATAATCACTAAAATTTGTAACTGAATATTTTCTTAAATAATCTTTCAATTCAACAGCTCCATCGATCTTCTCAAGAAAATCAAAACGCCTGGGGCGTTGACTATTACCTTGTAAAACTTTTGCATACAAAGTGCCGAATGCACTTATTAGATATTCACTTTTACCGGTAGCCGTAATAAGTTCAGGGGGATAATCACCAACTAAACATTGCCTTCCATTACTTGAATTATTAACGTGATGTGCTTTGGCCACCACTTCAGTTCCAGAATTTTCATCAATAGCACATGAAAATAGTTCTCCTACAGCACCTTTGCCAATATATTCACCAAGCACCGCTATATCACTTTCTGTATAAAATAAATTTTCTTTTGCAAGTTCAGTTTTTAACGCCCTAAGTATCTTGTGTCTAACATCGACTGCTATTTTTCTAAAATTTCCCCATTCACCAATTACCTGCTCTCTATCTGCTTCGGATAAATTTCCACTATTACCGGATAATTCTGCTCTTTGCCGCGCTAAATCAAATGGACCTCTGGGGTGTTCTAAATCTAATAATACCCTTGTAATTTTACCTCTTCTTAAATCAGATGATAAATTCTGTGCTATTTTACTTGCAAATTCTGTAATTACACTATCAATTTCATCTGAGTCCTTATTATATATATCTACAATTTCCGTTAACTTAGATTCTGCAAAATGATAATGCAAATTACATTCAGGTTGATTAGAATTTATACTATCTGATCTTTCAGGCTTTGCGGCAAATTTATATGCTAATTCATCTGCTGAATAACCTCTTCGCATATCAACAGCATCTCTATATCCATATTTAACAGAATCAACCGCAAGCTCAAATACCCCTTTAACTTTCTTTATTAAATGTATATTATGATGTACCTCTCTGGGTGTATCTGCACTTTCTGTTGCATATGCATGATTATTATCAATGCGCATATCAACAGCATCCCTATATCCATATTTAACAGAATCAGTGGCAAATTTGTATGCATTTCTAATTTGTTGTATTAATCGAGGCTTGGGTCCACTGCAAGATGCAGTATATTCTTGTGCCTGTAATCCTTCGTTGGTCATTAATAATGTAGACATTGTTAATCAGGTTATTAATTAATCAATTATGTATACAAATTTGTGGCAATTTTGTTACAAAAAAATATCCACCAAATTTTATATATATCGGGTGGACGGGTTTTTGGGAGGAGGTCAGGCAAAAGAAGATAATCCAAAAAATTAAATTTGTCAAGGGATTTTTATCAAAGTTCTTATTATCATTGTTGCTGACTGGCTTTTAATGAAGTACTTCATCAGGGGCAGGAGATTTTTGGTTTGAATAAATTTTCTTAAGCATAAATTTTAGTTATT
>CAYWJA010000019.1:0-31271 GCA_964458485.1 uncultured Candidatus Peribacteria bacterium
GCCGAGGTAATCTATTGGATTATAAGATTCTATTTTTTTGGGCATCTTATATAAAATAAAGGCTTGCTATTATGCATTATTTAATTTAAATGTCAATAGCTAACATTTGACAACAACGCAGTTTATTTAATAAAGTATAATCTAAATTTTATATATTAACCTTAAATAATTATGAAATTAAAAGAACAGGCTGATCAAATATTAGATAGGGTAGATGGTGGTGAAGAAATTAGTTCGACAGATATGCAATTACTTGAGAGATATCGCGATCAGGTACAAAAATGCGCACGAGGTATTTCCTATGGCCCTCTTGTTGCACAAAGACTAGATAGGATACAAACAGCATTAGTGGAGCGCGGTAGGGTTGAGGGTGCTTTAGGATTTACAGATAGTAAGATAAAAGTGGGAGATGAGCCTGGTACACAAGGTAAGCCAAAGCCTCAAAGTCCACGCCAAGGCGCACCTAGGCCAACACCACAACCTCGTGGGCCACGGAGGGATGCACCTCAGCCAAAATCTAGAGTTACTCCATCAAGAGCGCGTAGCGCTTCTGAGGCTGCATAGTTATATATAAAATCAATGAACAACCTGGATCTCTAATTAGAGCTTCCAGGTTTTTTGTTTATAATAAAATTTACTGAGTATGCGAACATTTTCGCAATATCGGCAAATAAGATAATTAGCTTATTAGTAATACAATCATCATATAATCACTAGATCCCCGACTAAATCGGGGATGACAAACAGTCGCACAATCCCTCATTGCAGTTAGAATACTAAATGTAAGAATGCCAAATGACAATGCGAAGTCAGAAATCCGAAATACTAAATGTGAGCTTCAGCGAACCCTCTTATGTTCCTGCCACATAGTCAAAACCGGGCTGGCGATGAAGATTGAAGAATATGTTCCTACAAAAATACCGATTATGAGGGCAAAGATGAAGATCTGAAGTGATTCTGCTCCAAGGAAGTAAAGAGCTACAAGAGTGAATAATGTGGAAATGGATGTGTTAATTGAACGTGTAAGTGTTTGGTTTAAACTCTCGTCTGCAATATCACCAAAGGTGTCATCGCGGCCCTGATTTTTAAGGTTTTCACGTATACGATCAAACACAACAATTGTATCGTGTACCGAGAAACCCATGATAGTTAGAAGTGCGGTAATAAAAAACGCATCTACCTCAAAGCCAAGTAATGCAAATACTCCAAGTGTAATCACAACATCATGCACAAGGGCAACAATGGCGGAAACGCCAAACTTCCAGGGGCTTACGCGTTTTGGCACTCTTCGGAATGCATATGCTATATAAAGTACTATTGCGATAATTGCAATTGTAAGTGCTAAAAATGCCTTCTTTTTAAGGGTGGCACCAATTTTTGGACCAATTGTATTAAAACGAATCTCCTCGAATTTTCCAATTTTATCCGTAATTTCCTTTCTTATTTTATTGTGATTCTCTTCAGAAAGATTCTTACCATGTATTATATGGGTCTTTTTATCTGTAACAGTAATTTGGCTAACAGTATTTGCAACAACAGAATCAATAGTTTTCTTTAGCTCAGATGTTTTATCCTGCTTTTCAAATTTTAATTCCATTAATGTACCGCCTGTAAAGTCGATACCAAGTTTAATGAAATTACCAGTCTGTATTTTATTATTTACCATAGCGCCAATTCCGATCAAAATGGCGATAGTGGAAAGTGCAAACCAAACTTTTGTGTATTTGATGAATTTGAATTGTTTTTTCATATTAGTGCTGTCGTGCTGTCGTGCTGTCGTGCCTTAGTCCTATCTGATTAATTAATCAGCACGAAAGGACTACAGCACTAAAGCACTAAAGCACTATTATATATCAAGATTCTTCACCTTCTTCGCATGAGTTTGTATAAACTTGCGGCGAGGTAGAACTTCGGAACCCATAAGGGTATCGAATATTGCATCAGCTTTTTCAGCTTCTTCAATTGTTACTTGTAGCATTGTGCGCTTCTGCGGATCCATTGTTGTTTCCCATAATTGATCCGGATTCATTTCACCAAGACCTTTATAGCGCTGAATTGAAACCTTGGGCTTCTTTTTGGCCTTAGCTTTTTCATCACCTTCATCAGTATCCTCATCTTCCTCAGGTGTTTCTTCAGTATCTTTTACGCCCAATTTTGCGAGAAGGGATTCTTTTTGGTCATCTGTATATGCATAGTCAAATTTCTTACCTTTACCTATTTTATATAAAGGCGGCTGGGCAATATAAATGTAGCCAGCTTCAATTAAAGGTTTAAAGTAGCGATAAAAAAGAGTAAGAAGAAGTGTTCTAATATGTGCGCCATCCACATCCGCATCTGTCATGATTACAACTCTGTGATAACGTGCTTTTTCGATGTCGAATGTTTCCCCTATTCCGGTGCCCAGCGCAATAATAAGAGATTTAATTTCATTATTACCAAGCATACGGTCTAGGCGTGCCTGTTCCACATTTAAAATTTTACCGCGAAGCGGTAGGATTGCCTGAAAATAACGATCGCGACCCTGCTTTGCACTGCCACCCGCACTATCCCCCTCCACTATGTAAATTTCACTCTCATCCGGATTTCTGGATGAACAATCTGCGAGCTTACCGGGCAGCGTTCCACCCTCTAAAGCACCTTTACGGAGTACCGTATCGCGGGCAGCACGGGATGCAAGGCGAGCCCGGGCTGCGAGCATTCCTTTTGCAATTATATTCTTTGCTTCATTTGGATTCTCCTCTAAGTATTCACTGAATTTTTCGTTAAATACAGATTCAACAGCAGTTCTTATTTCCGGATTACCAAGTTTAGATTTTGTCTGACCTTCAAACTGAGGATCTGCAAGTTTTACAGAGATAACCGCAGTAAGACCTTCACGTACATCTTCCGTTGTCATGTTATTATCTTTTTCTTTCAAAAATCCCTTTGCGCGGGCATAAGCGTTTACCGAACGGGTAAGTGCACTCCTGAATCCTGTTAAATGCATTCCGCCTTCCAAAGTATGAATATTGTTCGCAAAAGTAATTATATTTTCGTTGTAAGACGAACTGTATTGCATACCAATCTCAATCAACGCCTCCGGAACCTGTTTTTCTATATGTACTGTTTTAATTAACGGATCCTTATTTTTATTTAAATGCTCAACATAAGAACGAACACCGCCTTCAAAACAGAAACGATATTTAAATGTATGCCCTTGTGGAAGCCTGCCTTCATATTTATCAACTCTTTTATCTTCTAAAGAAATTGTTACACCTTTTGTTAAATAAGCCTGCTGACGAAGTCGAGTTACTATTGTATCTGCATCAAAATCTATAGTTTCAAAAACTTTTTTATCAGGCCAGAATGTAACAGCTGTTCCTGTTGATTTAGTTTCACCAACTGGTTTTATATCACCCTGAGATACACCTCTTTTATATTCCTGACGATAAACCTTACCATCCCTTCGTACTTCTGCTACAAGTTTAGTAGAAAGGGCATTAACTACAGAAACACCTACCCCATGAAGACCACCGGAAACTTTATAGCCGGAATCGTCCCCTCCGAATTTACCACCTGCATGAAGCACTGTTAAAACTGTTTCAAGTGCGCTAAGGCCTGTTGTTTTATGTTTATCTACAGGAATACCACGACCATTATCTGCAACAGTCAAGCTGTTATCTTCATTTATAATTACCATAATACTGTCACAATGCCCAGCCATTGCTTCATCTATAGAATTATCTACGATTTCCCAAATAAGGTGATGTAAACCACGAACATCTGTTGTCCCTATATACATCCCAGGCCTCTTACGCACAGGGTCCAATCCTTCTAATACTTGTATTTGTTCTGCTGAGTAATCTTGTTTTTTATCTGGCATATTTTTTATCTTAATTTATTACTAATTGATAACCAATGGTTAACTAATGGCTAACTAATTGACCTTACTTCGTCTATTAGTAGTCTACCAGTTGTCAATTAGTAATCCATCAGAAAAAGAGTCCATCATATTTTATATGAACCGGAGAAAAATTTCAATTCTATTTTATTTTAATTTTTTAGTGCTTAAATACTCCCTTTTCCATTTCGATTCCCCCTTTTCCATTTCGATTCCCCCTTTGTCATTTCGATTCCCCTTTTGTCATTTCGAGCCTGTCGAGAAATCCCTTCCCTTTACCGATTCTCCTTATTAAGCCATTATTAATAATATACTAATGGGCAGATTCGCAAAATTAAGGGATCTCTCCATGCTAGTCGAGATGACAAAAAAGCACTAAAGCACGACAGCACAACAGGACTAAAGCACTAATTAATTATTCCCCAATCAAAGCAAACTCATCAAAGCTCATTGAGCTTGTTTTTCCACTAACTCCGATAAGAGACACATCTGTTAAATTATTTTTACTAATATCAAATGTAAAGCTCAGTACTTTTGTCCCCCTTATATAATTTTTAATAGAAACTTTAGATGATGGCATCTGGGTAGTGATATGTGATTTTGTAATATGAATTCCTTTTGAAGATAGATAATCAATAATCCATAATTCAGATAATTTAGTTAAATATGTATTAACCTTAATATTTTTTGAGTTTAATAGCTCATTCTTAGCTTCTATAAATTTTTTGTCTGAACGGTCATAAGCTCCGGAAAATTCAATAGGAATAATTTTCATACGAACCTTTCTAAAATTTACCTTATTTAAATTTCCATCTTCAAGATCAAAATCATCTTTATTTAAAGTTAGTCCTAAATTTTCTAATTCTTTAACCACACTATCTACGGCCTGATCGGATTGTTCCTTCCCATAAATTCCTTTAAATATTGTTTTATTAAAATTTGATGCAGATATTTTATTGGGAACTTGTGAAGATGTTTCCTCATGCACCACCACATCTGTCATTGTTTTAGAAACAGTATTGTATTTAAAATCAACTTTTACCTTTCGTTTTTTAACTAATTCTTCAACATAAACCCCACGTAATGCAAACTCTGTTAAAGTTGCAGGATTAACAACTTCTACCTGCTTGCTGTTTGATACTAAAATATTATAGTTTTTTAACTCTTTTATCATCAATTGTACTGCCAAATCCTGCGCTACTACTTGATTGCGATCATCATTTTGAACATCTGAAAAATTTAAAAAATCTAAAATTTCATCTTTTTCAGATGGTTGCGGACTCAAAACTTTCTTATTAGTTTTTGCAATTTTAATAAAATCCGATAATGAATATCCGCCTTCAACCTTTTTGCCTTTTAATTTAATTTCATAAACAGAATTTGTGGAATAATCGTATTTTGATGAAAAAGAAATAGTAGAACCACTTTTTGCTTTATCCAGAAGGCTCGCTGTCTTTAGTTTGAATTCAAACGGATCCTGCTCATACGCAATAATATCACTTTCTAAGGCTACCACTCTTGATAATGCAAGTTTTTTAGATACATCTTTTACGGTTGGAAAATAAATTTCATCAGATTTTTTATGCTTCTGTGTTTCATTTTTAAGGAATGAATTAAACCTCTGTTCAATGCTTTTATTTCTCTTTCTAATAGTCAAATAATCCTGAAACTTTTTTTCGTCAATTTTCTTTGCTGCCCCGTGCATAGTCTGTTCTGTAAAATCAATCCTGTCTGCAATTAATACAGCTTCCTTTACAAAAATATCCTTAGCCGCAACTGTACTTTTTTGCTTACTTAGATTCAGCTTTGCATAACTGGTTTTTAAATATTTTTTAGCATCGCTGTATCTAAGGGTATTCATAAGATATTTACTTATATCCAGTCGCTCTAGTGCAATCTCATATAATGTCTCCAGAGAACTGTCATTTTTCATCCTGTAATCTCCTACAGAATCTAAAACGCCTAAAGTTTTTGTGGTTATTTTGGATGGATATGCAAGGAGGATGCTATGGTAAATACGAGCCTGCCTGTTAAATTCATCTGAATGCTTTTTGCGCATAGCAGTAGTCCATTTTTTTAGCCAATTTGCTGCTATTTTATCAACTTGTTTCAAATCTCTTATACGGAATAAATAATCAATATCAGCCAAATATGTTTTAAAAATTTCCGGATTTTTATTTTTTGCAAATAAATATTGTCTTAGTGCTTCTTTTGTTAAATATGCAGGTGAATTTGTTTTAACATTCCTAATTCTATAAAATTCATTTTCAATGATATTGTTAAACTTGGCATTATTTCTAAGGTCATTTGCAATGGTGTTAAATTCATCAAGAACAGTGCTGGCTGTGATGCTATCGTTATTTAAATGAAGACCTCCAAGTAAATAATTCAACTTAATTTTAGCAAGCTCTAATTTTTCATACTCTTTTTGCTCAGATGTAAGCGCAAGTGTACTTTTTATAGAATGATATCTGTTCTGAAAATGATAGCTCCCTGCATTATTAATGTAATTATTTTTTTGTGTAAATATATTCGCATCATTCTTTGTATTCATCTGAATCCAGCTTTCATCAAGGATACTTTTTTGTATCGCCCCCATCTTCAACTCCTTTTTCAGCTTTGAATATTTAATACGGCTATAGTCAGAAATCAACTGTGAATCTGAAAAAGTTATCTGATTTTTCAGTGGTAAAGTAATACTAGCGAGAGGCTTCTTATTACTATCCATTAGCCTAACATCAGAGTTACCTATAACTGAAAAAACTCTATTTAATGGCTTTGAATACATATATGCACCAATGGTATGGTCAAACTTAGCTTGTGCGAAAGGGGTTTTAATAACTATGGGGTCAAAAGCATTTACCCACACACTCCCCTTCTGTAGCTCAAATGCATAACGGTAAGGGTCTCTTTTATTGAATTTATTTTCTGCAAACTTTAATTCAGTATTTTTATCTAATCTAATCTTACTTCCATTAACCTGAATTTCAGCATAACTTTGGTCATCTGTCTTAATATAAGAACCTGTTAACAAAGGTTGATTTGGTGTAGCTGTAACAAATTTGCTTCCAACAGGTGTTTTAAGTGATACCGTTTGCCCTTTTCCAAAAACTATCTGCGGCGCCACCTGCCTAAAATCTGTTTTTGTACTCTGCAGGTAAAGCCCAAACCAAAAAATATTTGTAATTATAAAAACTAAGCTTAATACAAAGGCTATTTTGGAGAAATGAATTAATTTTTTATTTTGAGGAATTTCCATTTTTTCCGATTGGTGATCCGATTGGTGATCCGATTGGTGATCCGATTGGGGCTAGTTCGGTTAAACCCCTATTGGATCTCCTATGGATCTCCCATTGGATCCCCTATAGGTATATCTTTATATTATACCAAAAATCCTCTCTAAAAACAAGGGGTAAAGCATTTCGCATTTCAGATTTCGGATTCGAATTTAGTATTTTTATATTTGGCATTTAACTGATTAATCAGCAATTATAAACCCAAAATATCAAAAATTTAATAACTAAGCAGCATTATCTACTAGTTTCTCCAAAAACTCTGTCGGATACATTGGATTTTTTTCTGCTAGAGCCTGCTGATAAATAACTGTAGAAGGTGTGAGTGCAGGGGTTGTATTTGCTTCAATAATAATAAGTTCCCCTGTTTTTACGTGCATAAATGCATCAATGCGGGCATAACCACCAATACCAAGCGCTTCGGCTACCTTTTCTATGCGTTTTTTGGCTTTTTTAACTGCACTTGGTTTTACAAATGGTGGTGGCGGAGTGGTTATATTTACACCAGTTCCGCCCTGAAATTTTTCCTCTAAAGTTAAAATATTACCAACAGCTACTGTCATGCTCGGATTCATTGCGCGGTAATTACCGTCTTTTTCCAAAATACCTACTGTAACCTCAATCCAATTGGTTCTTGTTTGCCATTTGAGTTTATTCTTAATTACACGTATTTTATCTGTAATTATAAATTTTTCGAACATTGCTTTTTTCATCGGAACCTCTGGCATTTCTATAATTCCGTGCTGATTCCTTAAAGTTCCATCTGGAATAAATTCAGCTTTTTTAGAAGCGTATTTTACATAGCGTTCCAAATCTTTTGCGGAATAAAGCCGTGCAATTCCGGCAGAACATCCATCACCTTGTGGCTTCACAACTACAGATTTGCTGCCAAGATCCAAGATAAGGTTATTCCAGTATCTTCTGTAATCGAGAACTTTGAAGTTTTGAAAAATTTTCAAGTTTTCAAGCTTGCGTTCGCAAGTGTAAATGCCATCACCCGACAAATGTTTGATAATTTCACCTGTTTCATATTTATCCATACATAACCTTGATGCTTTTGATCCAGAGCCATTAAATGGAATTTTTTTATCTTCAAGCATTTTCTGAATAGTGCCATCCTCCCCTATCCCACCATGTAAACCTATAAAAGCAAAATCTGATTTTTTGATAAATTCTTGTAGGCTCATTTTCTCCGGTAAAAACAATTCTTCATTAATTTCGTCCGGCAATGGTGCTAATTTATCGATTACTTTTTGTTTGAGGTAATAAAGTCTCTTCTCGTCTTTTGCAGCACTTTTACAAGATTCCTCAATTTCCTCAACTGTGTGATTGAGGGTTTTGGAATACGGCAGCTTCCATACATTATGCTGGGTATCCAAAAGATAAGGCTGTGGGTTATATTTTTTAGAATTTCTAAGCTTTAACCATGCATTTGTACCACTCATTACGGATACCTGACGTTCGGAAGTACGACCACCGAAGAGGACGTTTATATCCAATTGGGGATCCAATTGGGGATCCAATTGGGGATCCAATTGGGGATCCAATTGGGGATTTATATTGTATCTTCGGCAGGTATTTTTTACAATATATCTTAATAAATCCCTATGGCTCATTCCTATCTGAGCAGCCTGCATAAATAAGAAACTGTTTTGCTCCATTCCGCTTATTGGATTAAAGTCCGAAAACCAAATTTTTCCATCTGGCAGAAGCCATCCATCAAAACGTGCGAAATCCCTCATTCCAAGTAATTTGAATAATTGCTGAGCCTGAGTTTGTAGCAATTCGATGGTCTCGTTATCAAATCGAGGCGGACAATGATAAGTAACCTGACGTGTAGCGAGATATTTTTTACGATAATCAAAAATTTTATGATCGCTATAATCAAGCTCCATTTCTGTTGGTAAAATTGCAACGGGTAAATCAAAGCGATTTTCCAAAATAATCACTGTAAACTCTATTCCTTTGCAAAAAGGCTCTACAACAACACGGGTATCTACTCTTTTTAAAAAAAGTTCATGTGATTTGTCTAAAGCCTCATCAACATTAGATACTGAATAAACACCAATGCTCGATCCCCCAGTTGCTGGTTTTACTGCTGCGCGTTTTATTTTATGCTCCTTAAAAAATTTAGTAAGAATTGTTTTATGATCTTTTAAATGTCTTTTTAATACAACTGATGGGAGTGTATGGAATTCATTATTTCTTATAAACTCATTAGCTTTGTATTTATCAAAGGCAAGTTTACATGCATTGACTGGTGAGCCTACATACGGGCATCCATTTTCCTCAAGAATTTTTTGGATTTGCCCATCTTCTCCAAATGTGCCATGCATTACCGGGAATGCGAGATCTACTGATTTTAAAAACTTATTGAATCCGGTTTTACTCAAAGGCTTTGCGGATGACTGCAATTTAAAATCAAAATCTGATGGGGTGTTTGAATAAAGCTGTGATCGAGAGATTTGATATACATTTTTAAAGTGATCAAAGTAGATCGGAAGTATCTCGATATCATTTGATTGCAAATGGTCACATACCGAACGGGCGGAATTTAATGATATTCCTCGTTCGAGTGATGGACCGCCACATAGGAGGGCTACTTTTAATTTGTTCATATTAGCTTTTTAGATAAATTCTACAAGCTACAATCTGGATAATTTTCGTCAAAAACATACCATCATTTTTTCCCTTAAGTAAAGGAAAAAAAATTCAGATCTCAGATTTTAGATCTCAAATTTACTTTTTTTATTCATTATTAAACTATTTTAAATTTTACCTCAAAAAAACATTTGACACCAATAAGCTTATCGGTTAAAGTAGCTCTCCGCCTGTTTCCTAATATATTCTAACTCCTCCCCTTCCCCGGGTTGAGTGAGTGGAATACCTACGCACCTCCTTTTGTTCAAACACCTGCCAGGAAACAGCAACGGGATTGCTCCGGACCCATATAATATTCGGAGCTCTTTTTAATTATCTGAGCCCATTACAAATTCGCCATCCTTCCATACTTCATATGCAGCGCCTCTTCTTGCACCACCATTTTTATTCTCAGGAGGTTGATCACTCACTAAATTACCATTTTCATCCCACCACATACCTCGGATTTCTTCGTGCCCTAGTTCTTTAGGGGTACTCTGTGGTGCAACATCTTCTTTTTTTACTTCATCTGGCCTATCATACGGCCATTTATCAGCTGAAATATTGTCTTTATAGGCAACAACTCCCTGTGCAGGATCAATAACTACAATTTTCCCTGAGCTTGTTTTATACCTTACCCATGCATGACCACCTTTTCCCTTCACAGTATTTCTATCTACAGAAATAGTGCCGGATAAATGTCCTTCTTCCTTTAACTTTTCTAAAAAATAAGCAGCCAGTAGTGCCTGATGCCTGCACACTCCGCATTTATTTCGCATATAAAAACCTAATTGCACTTTTACATCTCCATTGAATCCATTTTGTCTATTTAAATTTTCAACCTTATTATTATCATAAGGTAAACATTCTTTAGCTTTTTCAAATACAGCCTCCAGAATACCTTCCTTAAAATTCTTCCCTGCTAAAGTTGTTTTTGCCTTATGTCTATTAACAAGAGTGGCATAAGCTATATATAATTGAAGGTCTTTATTATCGTCCACAACAATTGCCTCCCTTGCTCCTGACCCTAAATATACCCCTCCATTTATTGGGGTATCACGGCTTATAACAGGTCTACCCTGAAATACAGCTTGTTCATCTGGATTTTCTGCTTTTTGATAATGGGGATCTTGTAATTTTCTATCATTCATATACTGAGTTCTTCCCCAATCCGCTTGTTCCTGTTGTTCTAATCCCATAATATAATAATAAAGTTATCTTATAATTATAGCATAAATTAGTCGCAAGTGCAAGTCTCAAGTCTCAAGTACTATTAACCCTTTATTAAACGTCTGTTAAAATGTCCGATGTCATTTAAATAAAAACTATGACCATTAACAAAGATATTTTCCGTGCTTACGACATACGTGGTACATACCCGGATCAAATAGATGCAAATGCAGCTAATTTAATTGGAAAAGGATTTTCAAGTTATCTGATAAATAAAACTGGTAATAAAACACCAAAAATTGTTGTAGGTCGCGATTGCCGTACACATGGTACAGAGCTTCAGAAAGCCTTTATAAATGGTTTAATTTCATCCGGATGCCAAGTTGTGGATGTAGGCCTCTCCCCTTCCCCATATCTTTACTTTGCAAACGTGTTTGGGCAGTACGATGCAGGGTGTAACATTACTGCCAGTCATAATCCAAAGCACTACAATGGCTTTAAACTTGTAACCAAAAATGCTCATGCCGTATTTGGAGATGAACTTCAAAAGATTTACCAGATAATTGAAAAAGGAGATTTTGTAGAAGGTATTGGTAAACTTGCTCACTTTAATTATCTGGATGATTATTTTAAAAAAATTAAAAGTATTTTTTCTTACTCTAAGCCCTTAAAAATTGTAGTTGATACAGGTAATGGTGTAGGCGGTGTAATGTACCCGACAATTCTTAAAAAACTTGGCCATGAAGTGGTGGAGCTTTATACAGAACTTGATGGCACCTTTCCAAATCACGAACCGGATCCGATTGTGGAAGATAATCTGACTGATCTTAAATCAAAGGTTTTGGAAACTAACGCAGATATCGGAATAGCTTTTGATGGGGATGGGGATCGCGCTGGGCTTGTAAATGAGAAGGGTGAGTTTATTGATGCTGATAAAACTTTAATGCTGCTATCCAAAGATGCCCTATCGCGTCATCCGAACAGGTCAATTGTATTTACTGTATCCAATTCTCAGATCCTATTTGACTTAATTAAGGAATGGGGCGGTAAACCTGTTATGTGTGAAGTTGGCCATTCGTATGTTGAGGATGCAATGAGTAAAAATGATGCCATTCTTGGCGGCGAACAATCTGGCCATTTCTTTTTACCGGAAGATTATTTTCCTTACGATGATGCACTTGTTACTGCATGCAGAGTACTTAAAATTATAAGTGATTCCGATAAAACTGCATCTGGGCTTTTTAATGAATTTCCAAAATCATTTGCCGTACCGGAAATCCGCCCGAAGTGCCCTGATAATATAAAGTTTGAAATCATTCAAAAAGTTACTGATCATTTCAAAAAAACATATCCAGCAATTACAATTGATGGAATAAGATTAGATTTTGGAAATGGCGGCTGGTCTGGAATTCGTGCAAGCAATACAAGCCCGAGGATTTCCATTACAATGGAAGCTAAAACCGAAGATGAACTTAGTAAAATTAAAGAGGTTGTTTTGGGTCATTTGAGAACGTATAATGAGATTGTTTGGGAATAATTTATCCGGATGGTGGCTAGAATAGTGGCTAGAATTGTAGTTTCTATTCCACAACACTAGCCACGACCCTAGCCACAACTCGAATATAATGGAAAAACCAAAAAAAGTCGGCAAAAAGGTATTCCGAATATTAACCGGAGCAATAATAGGATCCGCTGTAGGATCTATTCTTGGATTAACCCTTGCCCCCAAGAAAGGTGCTGAAACAAGAAAATATATTAAAGATAAATCTATGAAAGTTTTTCTGGAAAGTAAAAAGGCTTTAGGGGAAAAAGATATGGGGTTTGTGAAGAAGTTTCTTGTTAAATTACTTACTAGGAAAAAATGACTAACTAGTGCTGTAGTGCTTTAGTGCTGTAGTCCTGTAGTGCTCTACTATTTAGGACTAAAGCACGACAGCACGACAGCACGACAGGACTAATTCAAAAAATATTCTTATCATTTTTGGCAACCATACTATTAATTCTTGCTCCGCAAGCCTTATTTGCAGACGAAGGAAAATTAGACAAGCTAAAACTTCGAACAGATTTAAATATATGGAATATTAATTTAAAAACTGCAGACTGGAATAACGATTACTCCAAATCATTCTGGAATGGATTTGAAATTAAATACTCTGATGCACTAGATGATAATCTTGTGAAGAAAACATCAAATTATACAAAAAACTCTGTAGTAAAGGGTGTCGACTTTACAAAGATGAGGGATTACCTACAGAAAAAAGTAGGACGCATTGTAAATCGTGCGAAACAGGATGTAACTATTAATCTTGATAAAAACGGTAAAGTGATATTTGAAGGGTTTGCAATGACTGGTCATGAAATTGATTTTGAAAAAACCTTATACCTAATTAAAAAAGCTTATCAAATTAATGATCCTGAGGTTTATGTAAGAATTCCTATCAAAAAAACTCTACCTGAAGTAATCGTTAAGAGTGATGAATTAAAAAATAAAGGTATCAAAAGTTTAATTGGAGAGGGTGAAACCGACTTTACCGGATCTCCTAGGAATCGTAGAAATAATATCAATGTTGGACTAGGCAGCTTTAATGGTAAATTAGTACCTCCAGGTTCTATTACCGGCGCAGGTGATATGCTTGGTCAGCCTATTGATGGCAGTACGGGTTATAAAAAAGAACTTGTTATTAAGGGAGATAAAACTATCCCAGAATACGGCGGCGGGCTATGCCAAGTTTCTACAACGTTTTACAGAAGTGTATTATTTGCAGGTCTTCCTATTACACAAAGAAGGAATCATTCATATGCTGTAAGCTATTATGATCCTCAAGGCCTCGATGCAACAATTTATCCGCCCACTGTTGATATAAAATTTAAAAACGACACTTCCGGTCATATACTTATACAAACCAAGGTTGAAGGAAATAAGGCATATTCCAATATTTATGGCACCCCCGTGGATCGCCAGGTAAATCTGGTGGGTCCTTATTATTATAAATATATATCTGTTCCCCCGCCGCGTACAGAATATACAACCAAATTAAAGCCCGGTGAAACAAAAAAATTAGGCGAAGCCCACAAGGGATTTCAGGCTAGCTGGTATAGAATCATCAGTGCTGATGGCTTAAAAGATAAAGTTGAACATATTTATAGTAAATATGAGGCACGCCCAAAATATACCTTAGTTGGAGAAGAAGATGCTAGTGAGGAAGGAACTTGAAGCCATTTCGGATTTCGGATTTCTGATTTCGCAATCAAAAGTCACATTCCGAATTTGGCATTTTCTTTTTGTCATCCTGAATTTAGTTCAGGATCCATCGCAACCGAGTAAATCGTGGATTCTGACCCCGATGGAATCGGGACAGAATGACAAGTAGATGTAAAATACTACATGCTAAATGACATTGCGAAATCCGAAATCCGAAATCCGAAATCAATACTCACTCCGCCCCTCAAAAGCCCTCTTAAGCGTCTGGCTATCTGCATACTCTAAATCTCCGCCAACGGGTATGCCGCGGGCAATGCGGGTTATTTTGATGTCGAGTGGCTGAATATGGCGAATTATATAAGCGGATGTTGCCTCACCTTCCAATGACGGATTTAATGCAAGAATAATTTCTTTAATCCCTCCTTTTTTTACGCGCTCAATTAATTCTAGTATTTTAAGATCATCGGGGCCCACGCCTTCTACCGGAGAAATAACGCCATGAAGAACATGATAATGACCTTTGTATTCATTGGCTTTTTCAAGTGCAACTAAATCCAACATTTCCTCAACTACGCAGATAGTGGATGAATCGCGATTATCGTTCTGACAAATCCCGCATAATTTATCTGTACACATATTCTGGCAGTTTTCGCAGTAATTCAAATTATGCTTCAATTTTTGAACCGTATCACCAAAACGCTCTACATCTTCAGTTCTTTTTCGTAGTAAATAAAACGTAAGCCGCTCCGCAGACTTTTGCCCAATACCAGGAAGCTTACTAAATTCTTCAATTGTCTTTTCGATGCTTTGGGGAATGAAGCCCATATTTTTTATTTAAGTGGTAAACATATTATCAGATTATTCTTATATTTAACAAATTAAAATTGACTAAATATTAAATAATATTATAATATTTACCATTAATATATTTTATATGTCCATAAGAATAACACCTGATAACTACGTAGCAGTTGGTCAAGATATTATTAGAGATCCTGACAATTTTAATATTGATCATATAATTCAAGTCAGAAGACATCTGATGGGATATCTTAGAAATCCCGACAGAATAGAGTTTCCATATTTAAGTGATCTAAAGGGGCTGACTTCCAAATTAAGAGATTTATTACTTCTAAAATTAACTGCACAACCGGATGGCATGCCTTATGCCATCGCTAATGCCTGCATTTCACAAATCAAGAGGCCTGATGCCCTGCTTAAACTAGCTACAGTAGATGAAATTGAATGTGCATTTTTATTAATCCTTGAGGCTGCCCGCGGTAATAATCACATAACTAGTGCTGATGATGTAGATCAAGCAGTTTTATGTAATGCTATGGCTATGATTGCTGAATATCGAACAATGTTCTAAAAGCCTTGACATATTATATTTTTATGCTAAAATAAGCTTATATTCTTTAAAATTATAATTATGAATTCATCCAATCATGAACCAATACAATCACCAGATCACCTGCTCCCACAAAAAGCGTCTAAAAATTCTACAGCACGTAGAATGCTACAAGTGCCATCTTCCTCATTGCCTGCTTTGCTAAAAAAAGCTACATTACAGGAAGTTAAAGATGCAAGAGAATTAATGAAGGAGTATCTTGCTAAAGACATTAAAAAATATGGACATATGCCACTATCCTGGGCACATGAAGACTCTAGGCGTGATCTAGGGGCAAGTATGGAATTAGTTAATGATCAAATTTTCCAAATGCAAGACTTTTGTGAAGTTGATCCATTAGTCTAAAACTTATTCCAAAGCACCTGATTAGTCACCTCATGATGATACCAAACCTCCCCTGCTTTAACGCGAGTACCAAGTTCACGTGGACAGCGGTCGGCAGAGTTCTCTTTTAATTTGGCATATTTTTGACTATTCACATCAAGCATTACTTCTTTTATGAAGTCGCTTCTTTTAAATGCACGAATGGCTGAATCTATATTCCCCGGTAATTTTTTAACAGGCTTGTCATGAAGCAATTCATATTCCTTTATTTCTTTTTTAGATGCAAACATGCCTTTTAACCCTGACTTTAAAATAAGGAAATAAGCCAAATATGGATTTACATCCGGTGAAACTGTTCGTACTTCTATACGTGCAGATCTACTATTTCCGATAGGCACACGAATCATTGCACTGCGATCAGCACTAGATACTTTAATTGCATTAGGAGCTTCGTAGGCAGGGTCAAGTCTTCTATAGGCATTAACACTTGCATTCAGTCCAAGGCAGATATCGCTCGCATGATAAAGGACTCCTGTAATAAAATTATGAGCATTTCTAGATAGGTTATCTTTACCTTTTGTGTCATAAAAAATATTTTTACCATTTTTACCTAAAGATATATTCGTATGCATACCACTGCCATTTATTTTCATAATAGGCTTTGGCAAGAAGGACGCAGTCAATCCAAAGTTTTTAGCAATCTGACGCGCAATAACTTTGTAAAGTTGTACCTGGTCAGCAGACTGAACCATTTCTGCATATTTATAATTCATTTCGAATTGCGAAGGTGCAACCTCCGGATGATCTTTTTCGTTTTCAAACCCAAGAGCTCTTGTTGCCTCTGCAAGCCTATCTATAAATTGTCTTAGTGTATCCTGTGGCAAAACATTAAAATAACCACCTTTGGAAGCTAATTTAAAACCAACTCTTTCATCAAATTGCTGTTCAGCATTCTCATCCTTCAGAATCATTCCTTCAATTTCCGGCGCAATATTAACAGTAATACTGTGTTTCTTTTTTAACTCCTCAGCAAGAAGCATTAAATTAGAACGATAATCGCCAATATACGGCATGTTGTCCTGGCCTATGACATTGGCAAAAAGTAATACTTTCCCATTCCCAAAGATATCTGCCGGAAGCCACCTGAATGATGACCAATCCAAAGAAAGGCGTAAATCTGAGCTACTTTGAGGTGTAAAACCTTTTATAGAAGAACCATCAAAAGTCATATTATCGTAAGTGCTCATAAGATAATGCTTATTATAATCCAACATATGGAACTTTCCTTCCAAATCAGAAAAACAAACTGTGACTGCCTTAATAGCATCTTCTTCTTTCAGAATTTCAATAAACTTTTTTTCGAAAAAACTATTTGGCTTACCGGATTTACGTTTCTTTTTTATTTCTAAATTTCTTTCAGCTAATTCGGAATAACTTAATTCAAGGAAGTTTGCGCTATCTTTTAGGCGGGGGGTTTGTGTTTGCATATTTTTATTTGTTAGGATTTATTATTTTCCTTTTGTCATCTCGACTAACATGGAGAGATCCCTCCGCTTTTCAGATAATCTAAGGGATTTCTCCACAGGGTCGAAATGACAAAGGGGAGTTTAGTATGTTCGGCAAAAAATATGACGTCAATTTGATTCAGACGCAAGAGTTTTTTTATCCCAAAAAATGACGTCGAAAAATATGACACCAGACTTGCCACCTTATTAAATTAATGATAATTTAAAAAGTGTCGGGAATTTCGACAACAACTTCATATAGCGTAATTTTTATTAATATGGTTTCGTATAAAATTCTAACAAAACTTGGATTTTCTGAAAAAGAAGCAAAATTATATTTAGCATGTCTTGAGGTTGGATCGGGCACTGTTTTGCAAATCAGTAAGAGGTCAGAAATCCCCCGTGGATCCGCATATGACATACTTGAAGAAATGCTCGAAAAAGGATATGTAAGCAAAATCCACAAAAATAAACATATTGTATTCAGCGCTGTTGATCCGGAAGTACTTAAAGATAGATTTGAAGACAGGGTTCGTGATCTTGAAATCGCTCTGCCTGAATTAAAAGGCCTCTTTAATAAACAATCACAGCCAAAAGTCCGTTACTTTGAAGGGATTGATGGGGTTAAGAGGGTGTATGAAGATACTTTGACTGCAACTACAGAAATCCTAAATTACGCTAACTCAAAAGAGATACGTATACATTGGTCTAATTACGATAATGAATATGTAAAAAAACGTATTAAAAAGAAAATATTCCTAAAAGGTATTGCGCCTGATGATGAGTTTGGTATTCAGGTAAAAAAGGAGGATAAAAAATCTATGCGTGAAATTCGTCTACTTTCCAATAAGGAATTCTCATTTACAAATGAGATCAATATTTACGATAATAAAGTTGCAATTGTCTCCTTTCAAAACGAGCCGATAGGCATTATAATAGAAAGCCAAGAAATTGCAGATACTCAGCGCGATATATTCAAAATGGCCTGGGCGTTTGCTAAGTCGATGATTAAATTTTAACTATATGGGTAAATTTGAAGGACAAAGCTATACACCGTCATTTACTGAATATTTATTTAAATATAGAAAAAAGGGTGTTCACTGGAGTGCGATACCTGATTTAGCAGACGCGTCTAGTACACATAGAGCAATTGTCGTAAAAATATTGAAAGACAATAATCTTGTTTCAGTCAATGAGCATGGCAGAATTATACATGCGGCTTTTAAGGAAAAACCTAAGGCTGACATTATAGAAGAAGATGCTGTATTAAGTGATTTTTTTTCTAGGCATCGTTTTTAATGTCTACCTATAATTCTTCACCATCCTATCTAGCTGCCTTTTTTGCTCACGCCCTTTAATAGAGTCTCTTTTATCATGCTTCTTTTTACCACGGGCAAGGCCTATCTGTAATTTGGCAAATCTGCCAACTAAACCAATCGACAAAGCAACCATGGTAACACCTTGTGTATTTAATTTATTTTCTATTTTATGAAGTTCGCGTTTACTTAGCAATAACTTGCGAATACGAAATGGATCATAATCCGGATTTTGGTCGTATGGATACTTACTTATATGACAATTCTTTAAAAAAGCTTCTCCTTTTTCGATAGATACATATGCACCTTTAAGATTAATATCCCCTTTTCGAATTGATTTGATTTCCGGCCCTGTAAGCATAATACCCGCAGTGAACTCCTGCAGAATTTCATAGTCAAAGTAGGCCTTTTTGTTTTTATTGATTAACTTCATGTAGTGGGGCGAATGGTGGGGCGTCGCTTCGCTTGGTGGGGCGAATGGTGGGGCGAGTTGTAGCTTTTTCTTATCTAATAATCAATCTAGATTGTGTTTTGTTCGAAGATAAGTTATAAAATTTACCAGTTTAACGGATAAATTTTTATATTGGCTAATGTAATATTTTGCCTTTTCTTCATCTATTATCCCTTTTTTATAAAGTTTTTCCAGGTGATTTTGAGTTTCATCACTGGACCCCATAGCTATATACAAAAAATGGACAAACTTTTTAGGGTGAAATCTTTGTGAAAATCCTTCTGTAATATTAGATGATATCGAACTAGAAGATCTTTTTATTTGATTTATTTCCGGTATTTTCCAAGAAAAAGGGATATCTGTTAATTCATATATTTCTACAGATAACTGTACTGCAATTTGATAAATTAATAATTCCTCAACACATTTAGCATACATAATAATTTTTAGTTACAAAATATTCTTTTATATTCAAAAAAGCATGCTCAACTTATCACAACACTGAAATTTCTGTCAAATAAAATAAGTAATTCCACTCCACAACTCGCCCCACCATTCGCCCTACAATTCGCCCAACTACACGTTCAATATTTCACAATTCTCCGGAGTATAAATTGTAAAAATATCTCCGGGGGCAATTTCGTGTATATAAGCATACATCATTCTTAAAAATCCTGCATGCGTTATAAGCATAACATTTTTATCAGAATATTCTCTCATTAAATTATTTATACTATTTACGACTCTCTTATAAAAATCTTTTACTGTTTCAGATTCCGGAAAATCATTATATAAATTAAAAATACCCTCTTTATTAAGAAACTGTGGGTAAAGCTCTGCAGCCTCAGTAAATGTTAAGTTTTCTGCCTTACCAAATTTTCTTTCACGAAAAACAGGATCTGTTTTTAAAATAGGTATGCTAATTTCCCTACTTATTATTTCTGCTGTATGCACTGTTCTACCCAGATCACTGGCAACCAAAATGTCGATATTTAAATTCTTGGCCAATTTTCCGGCTTCCTTAGCCTGTTTTATACCCTTATCTGTTAATGGCGAATTTACACTGCCTCCTATTGCTTTCCTTTTATTAATCTCTGTCTCACCATGGCGGATGAGGAAGAGCTTTTTATTAAATAATGACATAATTTTTTAGTATTCATTCAATGTATAACTAAAATATACCTAACATAGAAAGATCTGTAAATCGAGTGACTAATAATGCCTATGTGACTTGGTTTGATTGAGTGGATTTACCTCCAAAAATACGTCTAAATAATTTGCGAATCGACTCAGGAACCATATTGTAACTAAAACTTCCTTTTCTAATAAATTCTGTAATAAATTTGGAACATATATCCGAAAGCTCTGTTTTTAGATCTTCATTTTGATCTAAATTTGGAAATTGTCCCTCTTCCTGTATATATCTATATATTGCTTCAACTTGTTCATGACCTATTCCACTTAACTCAAAAAATAATTTTAAATCAGATCCAGAAATATTATCATCTATAAGGGTATAGGCAGTAATTCGAAGATAATCGTGATTACCTGTTTTCATATATTCCCTATATGCCTCTTGAGCCTGTGGATAAGTAGACAGCACCTCTATTAACCGCTGTGGCACTTCTAAACGATTATCTAATCTACTTACTATTGGAGGCATAATAAAAAATTAATTTATACAAATTTAGCAAAAAATTTGACAAAAGTCAAATGGATTTTAAAACTGCCTAATTAATAACAATAACCATTAACAAAAGTCACCAATGTGCCATTTACCCTATGTACTGAGCTCCTGTCTTTTAGGTGGGAAGGGCCGGTCCGATGGGCATCGGACTATAAAACCCATAACTCCCATAATGGTTATGACCGATTCAGCACATAAGGCTGAGCGAACACATTCGAATCTTTTGTTTTTGTTGTTTATCTTATCTTTATTGAACCAAAAAAGTACTCAATAGTCAAATAAGATGGCTTGACAGAGGGGGGTATGTTGTATTTTGAGTATAATTTGTACTCAACAATGTCACGTTGCCAGCAGTATTAATGTCCTGACAAATTCATACCCATATCCTAAAAATAATCCAACAATCGAAAATCCAGATGCTTCTGATATTAATCTATCTATTATTATAAGAATAATTAAAAATATTGGTCCTTTGGCAAGAAATTCCTGATACCAATGTTCTTTAGAATGAGGTATAACCAATCCGATAAGCTTAGAACCATCTAATGGCGCTATAGGCAGTAAATTAAATAGAAAAAGTATTATACTTAGATCAAGAATGCTTCCCAGCGATTGATATAAAAACAATGGTAAAGTCGGAGTATATTTTATAAAAATCGCAATAATAAATGCGGTGAGTAAATTACTTGCAGGGCCAGCTAATGCAATAAGTGCAGTGTCTCTTCTTGGATTTTTTAGATTATGATAATTAAACGGCACTGCTCTCCCCCATCCAAAGCCAGCAATAAAGATCATAATAGTCCCCAGTACATCTAAATGCTTTAAGGGATTCAAAGTTACCCTGCCTTCCATGTATGCTGTGGAATCTCCGAGTTTATATGCTGCCCATGCATGAGCTGCTTCATGTACAGTTATACATACTGCGAGTGCGATGATGAGATAGATTATATCTGGCATTTAAAATTTAAAACTTAAAATTAATTGACAATAGTATAACGTAATGATAGATTATGTTGGCTAATTTTAAAAGTTAATCAATAGGGAAACGCTTAAAAATGTAAAAATCTGCTTGATATAAGCATAAAATTATATTGACGCATACGTAAATTTCGCAGATTTTCACATTTTTATCCTTCGCTACGCGCCTGCAGCGACTTCGCTACGGATCGCGTTTCTCGCTACTTATCATGGCACAAGTTTGTGAAAAATGTGGAAAAGGTCCAAAGACCGGGCATAATGTAAGTCATTCGGTACGTCGTACAAAACGTAGGTTTCTGCCTAATTTGTTTGTAAAAAAGATTACTTGTCTAAAAACAGGTATATCTAAAAAAATGAAGGTTTGTGCCAAATGTCTTAAGACAGCTTCTAAAGTAAAATAAATTTATAGTCTCAAGTCTCAAGTGCGAGTCTCAAGTCTATTGAATCGCTGTTTTATTATATCGTACTACTGCCTGGAGAGGTCGCATAGTGGTCTAGTGCGCTCGCCTGGAACGCGAGTTGACCTTCGGGTCTCGAGGGTTCGAATCCCTCTCTCTCCGCCATGAAATAATTAATTGAATTATTACTGTTATACTGTGGATGAGAACCCACTGATACAATTTTTGATATGTTTTTAAACTTTGAATTCGCCGCGAAAAAGGAGAAGCTTGTGACGACTATTTGAGCGCTCGACCTCGGACGGTATACCTGAGCGTTAGCAAATGGTATACCGGAGAATGTAAGAATATCCCTCTCTCTCCGCCACTCACAATTTAAATATTCTACTTCTGTGATTTATTATCTCAACATAAACAAGCCTTCTGTTTTTCCATATATGCCACATGTATTGAAAGGCCATTATAAATATCCAAAAAGCCACTACAATAAGAAGTGCCTTAAAGTCTAATACTGATAAAAACTGAGGTCCTACAGTATATGCAATTAGTGTCCAAAAGGTAGCCCAGGCGAAATATGAAAATGCAGTATACTTAAGAAATGTTTTGAAATCCATCTGTAATATCCCTGCTGCTGTAGAAACTAATGCACCCGTATGAGGATGAACATAGCTAATAAGCATGACCATAAAACCATACTTTTTTAACCTTTCTTGCACCTTTCTTATTTCTGCCTTCAGTCCAAATTTTAAAAATAACTTATACCATCCGTACTTTCCCAGTAAATAATTAACAATAGCCATTATAAAAAATGCAATTATCACAAGTGCTATTGTAATGGCAACGCTTTGCCCTCCATCTATTGCAAACACTGTACCTGTAAGAACCACAACAGATCCTGGTAAATACCAATTTAAAACAGGGCATCCCTCCATAAGTGCTGCAACAAACACAAGCCAATATCCATGAACTTCATACATAGCCCTTGCATAACCTACCACCTCACCAACACTCGGCAGACCAAATGCATGCCAAATTGAACCTCCAAAATATAGCAATAAGAATAGCCCGAGTGGGAATGAAGCAAATTTTATAAATCCTTTTAGTCTTTTATGCATAATCGTATTTATGTATCAGAAATAACGGATTGTATTTTAGCACTATTTACAAAGAAAAAACAATTTATTCATGCTCTAAGCATCCATATATCATTGAATCATTTGGCCCAAATGCGCCCCACACATCTATATTCCATTCAGGATGATCACCCATTTGCCCTTCCACATGCTCTCTAATATCTCCCGAGTCAGTATTATAACGATAAAAAGGTGAATCAATGAGATGAACGCGTCTACCGGGCATATGACCAAGGTCGCGCAATACATCTCCTATTGTTGTTCTCATGTCAATAACATGACTATTTTTATAGGCTGGTGGATGTATTTGTTCCTCTGGTCTCAATTCAGTTACACCAGGATAACGATATCTTGGTGGAATAGCGATGCCAGACTCTGCTAATAATACATCCGGAATATCAGGTAATGCACCCTCTTGAACTCTTGAGCCTATTGTCATATCCATCCATTCGACCCTAGAGGTAATTTTCATCTTATCTGCAACAACACGAGTATGCTGATTTAATGTAGGACTTGCATTATTATCCACCAATACCAGCCTATCTAACTTGCCAGATGCGACCAATGGGAGAGTAGCCGTAGCGTCTCCACTTAGCAAATCTATTAATACCCTTCTCCCCTCTAAGGCTTCAACCATTATATCAAACACCAGTTTTTGATGCACTCTCTTAATCTTAAATAATTCACTTATTGATCTTCTCTCTGCCTTTATTAACCCTGGGGGTTTCATACTAGCAGGTATTGGACTTGGTGCTGTTCTGTGCGCCTCAATCATTGTCAATTGCCAGCATTTATTAAACAATGCATCTGGATCAAGCTTTTTTCTTCTAGGTTTTTTCTTGGGCATAAATTTATAAGGTTAGAAGATATTATTATACGTATAGTTTAAAAAAAGTCCAATTGAATAAAATGGAGCCATCACCCGGGATTGAACCGGGGACCTCACCCTTACCATGGGTGCGCTCTACCGACTGAGCTATGATGGCTTAACTAATCACAAAGGATAACAAAAAGTAATTTATCATAACATTTGTGATAATAACAAATTCTTTTTGACAAATCCCCCTTTTTTCTATACTCTATGTGAGCTTTATATTAGCCCTTAACTGACAAATCCGATGCCAAGAGGTAAGAACACTAATGTTTATCTTTCCTGCAAAAAATGTAAAATGCAGAACTATACAACCCGTATAAATAAAAAAACTACATCTAAGCTTGAGCATAAGAAATATTGTAAAAAGTGTAATAAGCTAACACCGCATGTAAGTGGTAGTGAAATTAAGCACAGTAGCTCTTAAATATAGGTTTAATTTTTATTGTCATCCTGAACTTGATTCAGGATCCATAGAACAAAGTGATGATTGCATTACTATTACGCTAATCATCTTATTTACTGATATTGCGAATAATAGTCGCATATTCGGATTATCCGATTATATGTAAATAAGTAATAATATAATTCATTAATCACATGGATCCCGGATCAAGCCCGGGATGACAAACGGTGAATTTTGTAATTAATAATCAACTTCCATCCGCCCGAAATACAACACCGATGGTTTTTATGAGTATCTTAATATCCAGCCATGGCGACCAATTCTCTATGTAATAAGTATCCAGCTTCACCTCGTCTTCAAAGTCCAAATTACTACGGCCGCTTATTTGAGCAAGTCCAGTAATCCCGGGTTTTAGAGCAAATACTTTATAGTGATGGCTTTCGTACTGATCAATTTCCTCCGGCAAATGCGGGCGAGGGCCAACAAGACTCAATTTACCACTTAGTACATTAAATAACTGGGGTAATTCATCAATACTTGTTTTACGTAAAAATTTGCCAAGCCTTGTGATGCGAGGATCTTCCTTAATTTTAAACATAGGACCAGTACGCTCATTTTGTTTCATTAATTCTTTTTTCTTTATGTCGGCATCAACTACCATTGATCTAAATTTATAAATACCAAATATTTTATCTCTATATTTCCTTTTGCTTTTATAGAAAATAGGACCCTTTGAGTCTAATTTAATAAAAATCCCAATAAATATCCAAGCTGGTATTAAAAGTATAATCATTACAATGCTAAACCCTATATCAAATAATCTTTTGAGTAACTGTCCCCATCCATCCAAAGAAGTGTCTTTAAGTGTAACTAATGGAATATTATCAATCATCTCTACATCTACATTTGTGCGCTGTAAACGGATCAGATCCGGGATAAAATGATATTTTATTTGGTTATTTCTGCAAAATGCATGGAGTTCTTTTGTATCCCCCTCGCCCATTTTAGGATCTGTTTGAATTATTTCTTCAATTTTATATTTTTTTATAATAGATTCCAGCTGATCAAATCTTCCTATTATTTTTAATTCACCCTTCTTTCGAGATAACACTTTTTCATCTAATGCTCCGATGATTTTGTAATAAGGATCTTCTTTTATTGTTTTATAAAAGTGATCTGCAACTGTATTTACACCAATAAAAAGAATTCGGCGCTTCCCTATTCCATATCGCAATAAAAATGTCTGAATTAACTGAATTATGATTCTTCCGAATGTTATAAATGTAATGGTGAACATCCAAATATGCACCAGTGCAATACGAGAGAAGAACAACTGATGCACGACTAAAAAATAATACGCAATAATAAACATCATCCATGCGGTAACCAAAAAAATTACCTTAAAAAAACCTGAACTGAACCTCTGTGTTACTTTTAGTGAATATAAATGATTCACTGCAAAAATTATGACTAAAAATAATGCAGAAAATCCAGCTAGCAATATATACTCTTTAAAATTCGGTAAAAGCTCCTCGCCAAATTGATACTGTACTCCAGGGATTAAGTCTGTAATTGGCCTAAGATAGTAGGCAAGTAAAAACGCTGCAACTGTTGCGATATAGTCGATTGGAACCCGGAGTGCGCCGAAGATTATCTCACTTTTTTTCATGGTAAGTAGCAAAAAATGCGTTTCGCAGCGCAAGTGCCGTAGGCACGGAGCGGAGAACAAAATTGTAAAAATCTGCGAAACATACTTTTTTGCGAATATGCTGTAAAAATAATTTATAAAATTTTAAGCAGATTATTTGCAATTTTGAGCATTTTCCTATTGCAACAGCACCTGTAATATTCTTTAGATTTAAATAAAACTTCATAAGCCGAGTTCTGTAGTGAGCCGATCGCTTACGCTCTGGTTCACCAGTAGTCATCTATCTTATCTCCAATATAAATATGGAGCATTTAGCAGTTGCAAAGATGGGGCGACGAGCTACCGCCTGGATCCATCCTTCCACACAACCTTGCATCAGGTGGGGTTTACCACTCTCTGATATCACTATCGGAGAGACCGTGTAAATTAACACGGACGTTTCAGCCTCATCCCCGACTACGCCTAAGCTTCGTCGGGACTGGAGTAGTTTCTGTGGCACTGTCCCTTTCCCGATATTACTATCGGGACGGTCGCCGTTAGCGACCACCCTGCTCTATAATGCTCGGACTTTCCTTCCCGATTTAACATCGGGACGACTACAACGAGTTTTAAATAAATCAAAAAGCCTATTATTTATAACATAATTGGTATTTATAGTCTATAAAAATTAATATTATTATCCTATTTATCGTTATTCCCTTGGCATTCTCCAGTCCTGTCTCTTAATCCAATAGCTTGTGATAATTGTATTCTTATTCTTCGTGCAACTTCTATGCGTGCCTTTTTTTTATCTCGTAATGCATTGTATATTTCATTAGGAAGTCCATCTTTGTAGCCCAATAACACACTAATATCTTCAAACTCTTCCATAATGGAATCTTCATTATCAAGATCTCTTTTGTTTTCTATTATTTCAAGTATTCTATGCCATATTCCCTGATTATCTGTCATCCTGAAATAAGCATCTAAATATGCGCGAACCAAACTTATATCTGATTCCATTTTATTAACTATTTTTGTAATATCATCACTCCTTTTTACTCCTTCACAGTCTCCATTAACAACACAATTAAAATGTTCTCTTATTTTTGAAGAAACTAGTTCGAAATATCTGCCCTCTCCTTTTAAAGCGCTATATAGAGTTGTGCTTTTATATCCCAATAAATTCTCCATGCCATTAAAAATATTCTTTATTTTTCTACCGCTCGGAATCGCCCCCCCTTTATATCCTTCACTCAATACCTCAATCCATTTTTTGGATCCACTTTGCTTTTTTTCATCTCTGAAACAAACATCAAAAAAAGATCTCATTAAACTAATGTCCGATAACATTTCTTTAGCTACGTCTAAGCATTTTACTTTTTCTGAATCATTTTGTTCACGTTCCTTAATATTTATAAAATGATAAATTGCTGAAACTAAATCTTCGTAACGACCTGCCCTTAGTCTTTTTTTAGGACGAATATGCTCAAGAAAACAAACTTTTAGTCCTTCAAGTTCCTCTATGTGCTTTTTCTTAAGCTTTTTACCTATTCTATCTTTTATTAATCCCAATATATCCAATTGCTTATACAGTTCATCAACAGTTGTCTCTGCTGACTGCAAAACAGCCATTACAGGTTCATTTTTTTCGATACCCACAGGAAAATCCTCAGCTTTATCTAAAGTTCTTGCCATTTGGAATTTTAAAATTATAGTGTTAAAATTATTACATAATAATCTTATTTTGTCAATTGATAAAGATGAAAATGCTAAATTCTTAAAAAAATCCTCTTGAAAAAAATAAGATACTCCGATAAATTAAATGGGCTGATTATTGCCACCTTAGCTCAGTTGGTAGAGCAACCGCCTTGTAAGCGGTGGGTCGCCGGTTCGACTCCGGCAGGTGGCTCCATTTATACAAATTATATCAATGCAATAGGAAAATGCTTGAAAATGCAAAAATCTACTTGAGATATCTGTAAATTATATTCGTAAAAAAAGTAAACCTCGTAGATTTTCACATTTTCATCCTTCTCTACGAGCTTCCTCGAGGGACCTCGAAAGCTCTACGATTCGGAACGCATTTTTCGCTACTTATCGGGGTGTAGCTCAGTTGGCTAGAGTGCGCGGTTTGGGACCGTGAGGTCGAAGGTTCGAGTCCTTTCACCCCGACCATTTTCACAAACTCTTTATTATAAAATGTTTTTACTTTTGTGTTATTTTGATGTATAATATAAAGATAATCTTAAATAAAATATATGCCAGAGAGACCTACAGAAGATCAAATTCAAGAAAGAGCTAAATCTATTATAGAAGAATGCATGGAACATGATGCAGAGGGTAGGGCTATGATCTTTAATCGTAAAAGGCAAGCAATAGAAGAATTACTTCATGACTTAGATTCATCTGGTTATCAAGATGATTTTTATGAACCTGATGATCCTTATGATCTTGATGAATTTGATCCCTATGAAGACCCAAGAGAAAATGCACAGGCTTTACTTGATGAATTTTACCCAGGTTATACAGAACAAGACATTAAACATTTATATGAAATGCTGCCTGCAGGTCTAGATAAAGCAAATATCATGGCTCGGGCAATATGCTCAATTGTAATCCGAATCAGAATGAGTGCTTATGTTGGCGAAAAAGTAGATCCAAGTAGTATTACCACTGAATACATACAAAAACAATTAGATACTGATTCCCCATTATTTAAAGACTTTACCACGCAAGACTGGGAAACTTTAGCAAAAATTATTAAGGAAAATTTAGATATAAACATTAAAGATGAGTCGGTAGTTGCAAGAAGAGTACAAAAATATCTATAGGTAATATATCATTTATGATTTATCTGAAATGAAAGATAATAATGAACAACCAGCTACGCCAGTTATAAGAAGGTGTAAGGAGGATGAAGAAAGGCGAAGGATGAGACAATTACCTACTAGGGTCAGAAAACTTACACCAGAAGAAGAGGAAGCACAAAGAAAACGGAGGCAATTGCCAGCTAAACCTCTGCCATGCACACCTATTGAGGATTAAAAAGTGTTGTAAATTTTGACAACAGATTATATTTTTTATTACCTACAACTATCCTCAGTCACCTCAAAATTAACTTCACCTTCATATAAGTCTGGCTTTAGATTCTTTGGAACTGCTATTTTCCAGTAAATCGATACATCCTGTTTTTCATTATTATGAACCGGTAAAGATACATTTGCACATCCCTTAGTAGGCTCACTTGATTCAGTGGCGGTTTCTACAAGTGAATAACCGTGTGCTTCGTAATTAAACTTTGGATCAAGGCTCCACTTTTGAAGCTCTTTTTTAAGGATTGAATTTTTGCCGATCAGATCTGTACCACTAACCAGCACATCTACAACCTGATTGCCTAAATTAGTAAGAATCACTTCAGTAGCTTCTGATGTTTTTCCTGGATCTGTTGTTTTATAAGGAATTGCTATTGTCTCTTTATTTATTGCGGTAAGTGGTGGTACAACGCGTAATTCATCTGAACTTTTAAGGTCAGTAATTTTACCTTTTACACCTGTTGGTTTTACATGAACTTTCCATGCCTTACTAGCATTCGCATTATAAAAAATTTCTACAGCACAATCTGCCTGCATAGTCATGTCATCAATTTTGCTCAAATTACATTTTTCACTCACATAACAATTTCTCGTATTTGCATCACATTCACTTGAAACTTGATTTGAGTCAAAAAATACACCTTCTACTTTATCAATTTCATCCCACCCATTTAAGTCTTCAACTTGAGCTGAAAAGGTTACATTTGTACTTTCCCCTGCAAGTATTTTTATATCACCCTCATTTATATACTTAGCTACTGTCGGATTAATATTATTCACCTCGTACGACCCTTTATAATTACCGTCAATCCATTCATTAACGCCATATTCAACATATGCATTAAAGAAATGTTCCCCTGCTTTACTTGGTTTAGGCACAAGCGGTTTCTTTGCAGTTTCATTACAAACTACATTGTTTTTTGTAACATCTGTAGGCTCAGAAGAACAAATCATCTGACCGCCAATACATTCGTTTTTATTATAATCAAAACCTACAGAATCCTCTGAGCAAATATACATTTTCACCTTCTTTTCTGGTGGAATATTATGAATTTCTTTTGCGTCTAAATTAAAGCGCAAACGATCACCCGGCTCTATTGAGCCATTGTTTATATTTGTAACTTTTATTTCTCCGTGCTTTGGCGGACGTTTTACATAAAAAGGTGAGCCTTGTACGCCTTCTCTATCTTCCACCTGAGAACAATTATGTTTATCTTCAATAATTTCACATACAAATGCATACCAATCGTAAATTAACTTCTGCTCCCTTTCAATTTGATAAGAACATGTTGCCCAATTGCCACTATTTGTTATTTCAGAAGTACAGTAAGTTTTTTGAGCGCAGATAGGACGATCCTGTTCTTCAGAAATTACATTACTATCACAAACCATCATATAATACTGATCACCATCAGGATCCTTTGCCTGAGTTAAAAATTTAATCTGCTCACTTTCATCTGTTGGCCATAGATCATCTGATCCGTTATCGGACGGTGTTTTTATAAATTCAAGAGGACTATTGATTAATATATCAAAAACAGATATACCACTTTCTCCTCCATTATCCTTTGCCTGAACACGAAGGTAGGTATGACGACCTGCAAACTCATCTATTTCAACCGATCGTTCAGAATTTTCTATATCCGGAGTACATTTATTTTCGGTGTCGATACAATACTTATGAATCCCTTTAGAAGGTCCTGTTGTTTCGTTCCATGTACATGTTGTTTCTTTTGAATCGCCAGCTTCCTTGCCTGTGAATCCACTACATGCAATGGTTGGGTTCTCTGGAATTGTTGTATCTTCTTCTATTTCTTCTTCGGGTTCTTCTATCTCCTGTTCATCGTCTAAAATTTCATTATTCGATGTGATAAATTGCGCGTC
>CAYWJA010000020.1:0-31239 GCA_964458485.1 uncultured Candidatus Peribacteria bacterium
CACTAAAGCACTACAGCACTAAAGCACTAAAGCACTACAGCACTAAAGCACTACAGCACTAAAGCACTATAATTATGCACAAACTAAAAACACTAGAAAACGGTCTAAAAGTAATCACCACCCCAATAAAAGGTACAAAATCCGTAACAGTTCTTTGTCTTGTCGGCGCAGGATCACGTTACGAAACAAAAGATATAAATGGTATTTCACATTTTTTGGAACATTTATTTTTCAAAGGTGCAGAGCGTTATAAAAATGCCGCAGAAGTTTCATCTGCTATTGATTCCGTTGGCGGAGATTTTAATGCGTTTACGGGGAAAGAATATGCTGGCTATTACGTAAAACTAGCATCACACCAAAAAGAAGTGGCATTTAATGTAATAGGGGATATGATGTTAAATGCGACACTTATCCAGGAAGAAATCGATAAAGAGCGTGGAGTAATCCTCGAAGAATACAATATGTATCAGGATACCCCCATGTATCAGGTTGGATGGGATTTTGAGAGACTTTTGTTTGGCGATCAGCCAATGGGCTGGGATCAAATTGGGACAAAAGACACAATTAAAGGTATAACCCGCGATCAAATCGTCGACTACAAACATGCTCTTTATACTCCGGATAACGCAGTAATCAGTATAGCTGGTAACATTACAGAAGAAGAGGCAGTTGAGCTTGCAAAAAAGTATTTTTCATTCACAGATGGAAATCATACTATTCATCCAGCGCCATATAAAAAGATGGACACAGGAAAAAAAGTTATTTTGCAGGAAAAAAAGACAGAGCAAGCTCATTTGATTATTGGAACAGAAGGTGTACCAGCTCGCGACAAAGATGAATTTACTGAAAAAATTCTAAGTGTGATTCTTGGTGGAAACATGAGCTCCAGGATGTTTTTAAATGTTCGCGAAGCCAAAGGTCTTTCTTATTACATTCGCACAACAACAGATGATTATAATGATATAGGTGCAATATCTACATCCGCAGGAGTTGATTTAAGCCGTGTTGACTTGGCAATCGAGGCAATTTTAGAGGAATATCGTAAAATTACAGAAGAAAAAGTCGGCGATCAGGAACTCAACAAGGCTAAAGAATTTATGAAAGGAAAAATCATCCTCAGGCTCGAAGACAGCGAAGAATATGCACATCTGATGGGCAAACAGGCTTTGCTTTATCCGGAGATAGATAGCGTTGATAATATTTTAAAAAAGATTGACGCAGTAACTGCTGATGATGTATTAAGATTGAGTCAGCAGCTTTTGCAAGAAGACAAATTCCGCATGGCACTTATTGGGCCATATGACGATGAGGAACATTTTGCTGATTTACTACATTATTGATTCCAAATTGTTGCCAGATTGTTTCCTGCTCTCCCGATTTCATCGGGATCGCGTTTCCAAATTGTTATCCTGTTATCATAAGAACCATCTGGAAACCATCTGATTTATAAATTAACAAAAAAATTATGGAACGAACACTCTTACTAATAAAACCAGACGCAATCCAGCGCGGGCTCGTTGGCAAAGTTATATCTTACTTTGAAAATAAGGGTCTAACGCTTATTGGCAATAAAATGATGCAGCTTGATGATGATCTTTTAGCCGAACACTACGCACACCTTGTAGACAAACCTTTTTATAAAGGAATTGCGGATTTTATGAAGAGTACACCAATAATCGCACAATGCTGGGAGGGAACAGAGGCTGTAAACATCGTCCGAACCATATGTGGTGTAACCAATTCGCGCGAAGCTGCCCCGGGAACAGTCCGTGGTGACCTTGGTATGAGCATTCAAAGCAACCTTGTCCATTCCAGCGATGGCCCGGAAACCGCAGCAGATGAAGTACCGAGATTCTTTAAGGAAGATGAACTCTTTAAATACGACAAAAAGAATTACGAGTATATTTATGCTCCGGATGAGAGAGGGTAAAATTTTTACCATTGATGATATTTACTCTTCGCATCTGCCAGATATGGGTATGGCTCTTTTAATAATCTAACAATACAGAATCTTACATATTGTGCTCGCATCTGTTCTTGGCTTTGCCCTTCGCCCCTTCTTATATCTTCCCAATGAAAAACCATCTTCGTACTTGTTGCATTTTCGAGTTGCTCCTTGGTAAGCTCACCTATTTCGTAAGCTTTTCCATCTACCATTTGCCACTCGGGGCCTTTTAGTCTACCTCCTCCTGCATAAACTTTTGCTTCACCTGCTTCTGGCAATTCTCCATCTACCACAACTCCTCCAAATATAGCATTTTCAGGAATATCTTTTAATTTTTCTACAGAATCACCTATTTTTAATTTAGTCATAATAAAATATGTTAAATTTTTGAAATTAAGCAGCTTTATCTAAATTTACTATTGTACCCTCCTCTAAAGCACATAACTCATTTTTTATTAAGGAGCGATATACTAAGCTATTTTTTTATATATGTCAATTAATTAACAGAATCTATTTGCGTTTTTTGCAGTAGTTATGCAATAATAACATCCATATTTTTTAACTTAAAGTTATGTCAAAAGGTAAAAAAGCAGATAAATCAGAATCAAGAGGGAGCTTTAAAGAGGAATTAATAGAATTATTAGGAGAAGAAGATGCTATGAGGTTTATAGAAAACAGAAATATTTTGGAGACATTATTTTCATCATCAGACAGAAATGACACACTTGTTGCTGCAGCGGTAGCAGACACCGAAGATGTAGAACTTTATGCCAAATTAATAAAATTGATGTTGGGCGATGAATTTAATAATAGCGCAGATCCGGATGAAGGAAAAAGATATACCAAAAATTCAATAATGCGAACGGCATTAATGATGATAGTACGAAAAAAAATGAACAAGTTATAAGTAGCACAAAAATAATAAATCCATTTATTTAACACATCGGGATTTTTTATACCTGCCCCCTCATGGCCACAATACCCTTATTAAAATAAGGCACTAGCTCAAGTGTAAGCTCTTTAAGTAATTCCCCATTTTCAAATTGTTCTTTGGTGATTTTTAAATAAACAATTGAATGTTGAGATGCTGCAGCTTCAAAGCCAACCCTTTGTGCAAAGTTAAAGATAGAATTTGCATTCAATCCATCGCTATAACAATGAATTTGCATTTCAGCATATTGGGCTCCTTCGGCAAATAATTTAGCGCACTGGGATTGCAAATTGCCTAATCTTGGGCACACAGTAAAATCATCAATTTCTTCGTCTTCCATTGGTTTTACATCTTGAATTCCTATATTAACACCATCCTCAAAATATGGATCTAATATGTGTTTATAATCCCATTGTTTATCTATAATATCAGCTAATCTAACTTTGATAATAACTCCATCTTCAGTGGTTTGATTAGGGGTGAGAAGATGGCCATTTAGGTTTGATGCTAATTTATGTTTTGGACATCCTAAAATTTGCTCATCTTCGTGCCTGAAAGAAACGTAAATATATTCAGACCTTTGGTCTTCTGATAAAATTGTTAATTCGCTAAATAAGTCTCCAAAATTATGACATTTCGTAAAATCAGTACATTGCCCAACTGATACTTGTGTTTCATTATTATCAAAATAGAAACCTATCATTTTTTTTACATCTTCCGTATTATAACTTAAATCTAATGGAATTTCCTTCTCTCTTGTAAACCTTAAATCAACACTCTTAACGTCATTTAGTGCAATTTGTTCAATAATTTGTAATATTGTATTTGTTGGCAACAAATTTGGATCTTGAATAACATCACCATTGTCTACTGCATCCGGAGCATCAGATGTTTCCTCAGTATCATTTTCAGCAGGCACATCCTCATCTGGCATATTAGTTACACTCGCCAATCTTTCATTACGTATCTGAAGTGCATCTTTATATCCATGCCTAACAGCATCAGCCAAAAAGCTAATAATAGGGATCCTGCCTTTGTTTTCGGGCAACTTTTCGGACATCTTTAAGGTTAAAAGGCTATTATCGTAATAAATAATAGATGATTTGTCAAGTTTTTTTATAGAGGGGCTATCGAGGGGCTAACAGGAAGACTATCACAAATCATTAATTTAACATCGCACGTTCTTTGTCTACAACTTCTATTGTATGGGTACTGCCCTGTGGTGCATTGCAAATACAAACACTAATCTCCTGATCGGGTGATATTTTTATAGAACCCTTATTTGTATCAATTGGTTTCATGATTATGCTATCGCCATCATTTTCCAGAGTTACAACTTCACCTTTTTTTAGGAAAAATGATCCAATTATCCAATTAGTAGTATCTGGTAAGTTAGCTTCATCTGTTTGCATTAACCTCTCAACAGATCCCGCATTAACAATTTGGTAGTATTCATCTATAACGAAAGGAGCATCTAGCGGTAGATCACAAGCTTGTACAGAAATTGGCTGTACAGCCTCGGCGGTTATAGGGTTGGGATTAATATTATTTTTATAGCTAGGCGTTATAGCTATATCATGATCATCATCACCTGCAACTGCCATTCCTGACCCGTCATACATTTCATTTATTACTAAAATTAGTATAAGAAGATTTCGATTTCTTGATGTAAAATATGCTAACTCTCTGACTTGCCGTCTATTAATTTCTATTAATGTACGCATTTGCAATGAAAGCCCTTTTTCATCTGGCATAATAATATATTCGCCAGGCGCACAGGCTGTTTCATCATCTATGATTAATGGTTCAAGTAATCTAAAAAGAGTATCTCTTGGTACATCATTTAAATTTATACCATCTAATTTATCAGGATTGGTTTCAGGCATAATATTATGATTAAAGTAGATCAGTATATCACAGTAAGCGCCATAACTTAAATCAGACAAACTCATATCCCCCAATTGGATCACCCATTGGATCTACAATCGGATTCCCAATTGGAATTATTCAGTATATATCAAGGTAATTTTAATCAGCCCCGCACTGTCTTGTCTTATGCCAATCCCGATATTCCTCCATTTACTTTTTTGAATTTCTACATTACCTGTAATTTGCTTTAGTGCATCGGACCAACTGGTGTTACCTAAAATGTAAGTACCTAAAGCAGATTTGATACCGGCATTATGTATTGCATCTATAAGAGTATTTTTGTTTTTATCAGTAAGGTCAAAAAAGTTTTCATTAACCATTTTTTCACTCCAGTTTTGAGCAATAGTATTTAGATTATCTTTTTGCCCAATAACACTGCTTCGATTTTTGTTAACCACATCGGTAACTTGACTGCGAAGCTTTTTAACATCATCTATATTTAATGGATCAGAGGAAAATATTTGCACAAAAATATAACTGCCATCTTTTGCTTTCGAAACACCAAAACCAACTCGGGTCCAATCTTTGGAAAGTATGTTAGATCTATGGATTGCACTTCTCATAAGTCCATATTGAGCAAGCTCCATAGTAACATCCTTTGCCAAATTTTCACCCACAGTCGTAGTTATGCCATAATTCAAACGCAAATCGTTAACAGAATTACCTCCTTTATCCCAGTGACTAAAATAATTCTGTATTATCATGTCATCACTTCGCGATTGCGCTAGATTATTTAGTTTACTATCTATTTTTAAGGGACTTAGGTTGTATTTATTTCTGTCATTATTTACTAAATTAAGCATTGTACTTCGCTGGCTTAAAAGATCAGTACCCAGGTCAACAATAGACTGTTTTGATAAATCCCTTGTATTTGGCATGAAAGGGAATTGGCCCTTAGGGTAAATAGGTACGTTAATTACAGCCAAGCCTTTATCGTTATTAACTTCCAAAAAATGCACATTAGTAGATCCTGAGGTATAGTTAACTTCTAATGTTTTATCTGTGGATTCAAATACTTCTATACCGAATGTATTTTTAGTAGGGCTGGCAGAGGAGGCGGAAATTTGAACTTCTTTTACAGTCCCATTCGGCAAAATAAATGCAGCCTTAGAACGAACTGGCACCTTCGGCTGGAAAGAAGCTTTGATGTCCCCACCTACTATAATACTTTCTGTAAGGCTAATAAGCCTTACATCACTCTCATTAACATTGTATTCATGATGAATAGCTGACATTACATTAGTTTTTGTAGGGGGGCTCCATATTATTTGAAGTGGTTCTAAAATAGATTTTTTTGTAATGTTCGCACCTCTCAAATAGATCGTCATATTTGCAGCTTTAAAATCAGTAAATTCTTTATAAACAGGCTTTAATTCATTTATATCTTTTAAAATATAACTTTTATGAAGACCATCTTGTGCGAATGTAAGTTTAAATAAATTGTAACCGCCCTTATTCCATGTCACGACAGTATCGCCCTCTCTAAGGTCTACATTTAAGCCACTTACAGGGGATAGCTTGCTACTTTCAATCTCTTCAATACATGTATTCTTCCAAACTTTTATTTCATCTACCACACTTTGGCCAGAATCTCCTGGTAGCAGACCTAATTTAAAAGTATCGGTTTTTGGAAATCTAACATTTATTTCAAAGTAATTATTTTTTACTTTTCCGCTAAATGCCGTCTGGTTTTTGCTACTGTCAACAATAAAAGCAGTAACCTTACTAGGACTACCAATGGTTTTTCCTTTTATAGTTAAAACTTCATCTAAAATAACTGCCTTAGGTATTTCACTGTCTAATATTAATCCTGTAAAAGTATCTTTTTGAATATATTTAATAGATGAAGTACTTGCACATGCAATTTTTGATGAATTAAGTAAATCTCCCTTTAATAAATTTGTTGTAGAAGTCGAGTTGTTAGCGCTACTACTCGAGCCACTACTCGAGCCACCATTCGAAGTTGGTGCGTTAGTTTTTTCAAGGGTTACATTAATAACACCACTAGAAAGAGGTGCAATTGATTCAAATGCAGCTTTACTCAAGTCAATAATACGATTGTCATTTGTGTATGGCCCTCTATCATTTACTTTTACGACAACAGATTTATTATTCGCAACATTGGTAACTTGTAGCCATGTTCCAAAAGGGTAACTTCTATGTGCAGCAGTTAATTTTGATGCATCGAAAGTGTCACCACTTGCAGTAGTTTTACCATGGAATTTTTCTCCGTAAAAACTAGCCTTACCATCAGGGGCAGCATATGAACTTGTTGCAAGTCTATACATCAATTCGGCCAGCATTCCGCGTGTTATAGGGGTAGCAGGTTTTACATTACTTTTAGAAGATGCATCCAAAAGCCCCGCTGATTTTGCATATGCAAAATATGATGCGAACCAAGAATCTTTCGGTACATCCCAATAAGGATTTGATGTTACAACAACATCCTTTTTGTTATTGGTTTTTAGGAGTATTTTTAAAGCTTCTGCCAAATTTACTGTGTCACCAGGACGGAAGAGACCTGTTTTATCATCTCCCTTAACAATACTTAAATTTTTAGCTTTAACTATAAATTTTGCATACCATGCTCCATGTAATACATCTGGAAAGATAGTTTGTTTGGCAATATCCGGAACAAGTACTTTTGATCCAAGTAATATAATTTTTAAAGCCTCTGCGCGGTTTACTTTCTGATTAGGCCTAAAGGTATTATCGCTATAGCCTTGTATAACCTTATTTTCATGCAAATAATTAATGGCTTTATAATTTTTATGGCTAGAAGCAACATCGCTAAATACTGCTGCCGAGGCAGTTTGGAATAATAGCAGTGAAAATATTCCTGCTATGAGGATGGATAATTTTTTCATGGTTTTATGGTCATTTTTTATACTAACTCATTATATCAAAATATTGATGAAATCTTAAATAGTAAAACTTCCAGATATCCAAATGTCCAAACTTTACAAACAGATATCCAAATGTCCAAACTTACAAACGCTAATTATTTAATTAATTAAAATAGAGCTTGGTATGTTTGTAGTGTCTGTAATTTGTTTGTACCTTTGGGGGTGTCTGGACGTTTGGAAGTTTGGAAAAAATCATGTAAAGTAACTACTGCATCAACACCAACAGCATGAAACATAGTTATTACATCTCTGGCGTATTCATAGCCACTATCCTTGGATGGGCCTCCTGGTTTGTTGTAATTACAAAATTGAGTCCATTTATATCCGGTTATTTAGCCCTATCACTTTTTTATGCCAGTTTTTTTATTGCATTAACAGGAACTTTTGCAATTTTGAATTATTATCTGCGATTAACTTTCAGTAAAAACAAAAATTATGTAGAACATTTAAATGTAGCACTAAGGCAAGGCAGCTTACTTTCCATCATGGTATGTGTAGGGCTTGTATTCCAAAGACTTAGGGTGCTCACGTGGTGGGATGCACTTTTAATTTTAATTATAGTACTACTTATTGAGTTTTATTTTATGAATCGGGAATGAATCTGAACCCCTTTAAAAAAGTGGTTCAGTACTCCCCAAAATATCTGTAAAAATTATTTCTAAAGTTTCATTTAGCTTCGCGAGCTTCTCATGGGACCCACGAGACCCATGTCGACTCCTCGCTACGCCTACTCAACTTTAAAATAATTTTGTTATTTAATGTGGGTTAACTTGGAATCCCACAGGGGACCCAATTGGGGTTTTTGGTATAAAGGGTTGACAAAAAATAGATTATTGGTATAATTATATAGAAATTGAAATATTATTATGAATAAAGATTTAATGCCAACGAGAGGTTCTCATCTTATATGCCCAGAACATGGAGAACTAGAGCCATTTATGAAAGAAAAACTATCTGAAGTATTTGCATTAGTTTTGCGACTTCAGGATAACATTCAGCCTGTTGCAGATTTGAGTAAATGGGGGATGCGAGATTTAAAAATATTACCAAAATTTGGTGATGCTGTAGGAAATATACAAGTTGCAGATAATGTGTCTATTCTTCTCCAGGGATTTCAAGATCAGGATATTGTATTTATGGATGGTACTAGGCCAGTACGTTTATTTTTGATTTTTTCCGAGGATCAAAAAATGGATCCTGATTTTCTTGATAAATTCATTGATGACAGTGATGGGAATATGCCCGGTAAGGTAGCGGGAAAACAACTTGATTTTAATATGATTGAAATAAGTAACTGGTCTGCAATTTCTCATACCATGATGAATATGCTCCCCCCTGACACCAGGCCAGAAGGAGCTTCTGGTGTATATAGTGTATTAGATAGTGGCATAAAGGTTAAAGCTGCAAAGGGTTATCCGGATTCAGATGACAAGGGCTATACTCCTGCTTTTGAATTAAATGATGATAATTATAAAGATGAATTTATGCAGCTTGGAAGATGTGTTATTGGAATGTTCTTACTTCAATTAGCCATGAGGAAATTAAGAGAACTTACTGGACAAGGTTCATCAAGAAGGGCATCGTCCATTAGACATAGAGCCCATAGAGCACTTAAGTCCCACACTGAATAAAATTAATTTAATTTTTCCTCCAAATATCCCACTAACTCCTCCACCTTCACCCTCTCCTGCTCCATACTATCCCTATCACGCACCGTAACAGTATCGTCTTTTTCGAGTGTGTCGAAATCTACAGTTACACAGTAGGGCGTTCCAATTTCATCCTGCCGGCGGTAGCGCTTACCAACATTACCACTATCATCCCATTCGGATCGGAAGTTTGGCTTAATTAAATCGTAAACTTCGCGGGCTTTTTTCACTAATTCTTCCTTATTCTTTAAAAGCGGGAATACTGCCACCTGAATTGGAGCAATATTTGGTTTAAATTTCATTACAACCCTCTCCGATTTATCCTCAAGTTTTTCCTCGTTATATGCATCTATCAGAACCGTAAGAATAGCACGATCACAACCAAATGAAGGTTCAATTACATGTGGTAAAAATACTTCGTTAGTTTGTGGGTTACGATACTTTAAATCTTTTCCGCTAAATTTTTCATGCTGAGCAAGATCATAATCCCCACGATCAGCTACACCTTGCAGTTCGCCCCATGTTTTATCACCTTCGTGTTTACCAAAAGGGAAGCTGTATTCTACATCGAATGTCATACTGGAATAATGGGAAAGCTCTTTATCTGCATGTTCACGAAATCTTAAATTATCATTTTTAATACCTAAAACATCTGTAAAGAATTTTTTACTGTGGTCTTTCCATTCCTCATATAGTTCTTTTTTATTATCCGGATGAACAAAATACTCAATTTCCATTTGTTCAAACTCACGTGTGCGGAATATAAAATTACCAGGAGTTATTTCATTTCTAAATGCTTTACCTATTTGCCCAATACCAAATGGAATTTTTACACGGCATGAATTTAAAATATTTTTAAAATTAACAAAAATTCCCTGAGCAGTTTCCGGTCGCAGGTAAATATCAGATTGCTCACCCTCTACTACACCTTGTTGTGTTTTGAACATCAAATTAAATGTCTTAGCCTCCGTCCAATCGCACTCACCACATTCAGGGCAGGGGATTTCTTCTTTTGTCATTACATCATGTAATTCCTCAAGAGTTACATTTGCGGTTTTTCTAACCCCAATTTTTTCTTCCAATAATTTATCACCCCTATGTCTTGTTTGGCACTTCTTACAGTCGATCAGTGGATCGCTAAAACTTGCTACATGCCCACTAGCCTCCCATGTCTTCGGATTCATTAAAATTGCAGCATCCAACCCCACCATATCATCGCGGTCTTCTACAAAATATTTCCACCAAATGTCTTTTACATTCTTTTTCAGGGCTACCCCATATGGGCCGTAATCCCAAGTATTTGCAAGCCCACCGTATATATCGGAACCAGGGTATACAAACCCGCGACGCTTACATAGTGATACGACTTTTTCCATGAGGTTATTTTCTGGCATAATTATATGATTATAAATATTACAATCGTTATTCTACATAACTATTACAAAAATTACAAAGCTGACGCATTACAAAAATTACAAAGATTTTTTATGGTATAATTTATTTGTAAATTAATTAAATATTATTATGACAGGAGAAGTAAAAAGACCAACGCTAGGACCTAGTGAATATGTAGCTCCAGCACAGCCTGTAAGGGCTATGATTCTTCAGGGTAGACCGGCTGTAGAAGAGGGACTAGATGATGTCGATGAGGATCCAGAAGTAGTACCAAGACCACGAACAACCCGTACACCAGATGTACCATCACCAAGAAGAGATGGGGGTGAGAGTGAATTAAATCCAGAAGATTTTCTAGATGCAGCTAGTTGTTGGGAGGCATCTTATCAGGAGGGTAGGGATAATTCTAATGCCTGGAGGCAGTCCCATGAGGAAAGTATGGCAAGGGGTGAGGGGGGCATTACGGAGCAATAATTTATTTAACTTTCTATAGTAAGTGTAACCGGCCCATTATTAACTAACTCCACATCCATCATTGCGCGGAATTCGCCGGTTTGGACGTTTAGCCTGGTGGCGCGGGCTTTTTCAACAAATAGATCGTACATTTTTTCTGCATGGTCCGGCTTTGCAGCCTGAATAAAATCCGGGCGACGACCTTTTTTCGTCGATCCATACAAGGTAAATTGCGATACAACTAAAAGTGAACCGCTTACATCTAAAACAGATTTATCAAATTCTGACTTTTCGCTTGGAAAGATTCTCAGATTTGTAATTTTATCAATAAGATAATCTACATCTTTTTCCGTATCTTCATGGGTTACACCAAGTAAAACCAGGATTCCTTTGTCTATCTGGCCGGTGATGTTGTCGTCGACCGTTACTTTGGAACGGCTGACGCGCTGAATTACTGCTTTCATTTTTTCAAATTATTATCAAATATTAATCGTATTGTAACCAAATATCTCATAGTCGGGCTAGATAATATAAGGATAGGCTTGAGACTTGCACTTGAGACTTGAGGCTATTTATGCTATAATAATGGGATAAATTAACTTATTAATTATGAGTGAAGAACCAAAAAAACAACCGGAGGGTGATGGAGAAAGGCCTAAGATTGATGTAGTTTTAGGTGGCAACAGATTTAATGTGCCAGACATTAGTGATACCAAGACAGATGATGGTACTGACGAAGTACCTAAAACTCCGGATGGCGATCCAAAAGAGGAGATTTTGGATGTCACTGAAGAAGCCTATGAAGCTCCACCATTTGAAATAGAGGACAAGGTAGTCCAAGGGGAGCCATCAGGTGGAGGTCAAAAGGCTAATGTCATACCAGAACCTGGCATTGACCCTGATGCACACACAATGCCACCGTATATGGAAGAGGAGCCGGAAGATGGGGATGACCTTTGGATGTCGAATAATGTGTAGGAAGTTTCATTACTGACCTTCTTTATCCTTTATTTTCTCCTTATAATACTCATTGTTTTTATCTTTAGCATTATATTGATCGGTAACTTCAAAACTAACAGAATCAGCATCTTTAATCAATTTGCCTAAATAATAAACATTATTTTTATCTTTTGAATAATTACTATTTAGCACTTTAAATGTTGCAGGGTCAGCTTTTTCTATTGTTTTTTCTTTATAATAAACATTCTTATCATCTTTTTTATAACCATGTCCCAAATCTTCCATTGGCTGGGCATCGTCTGCGGATTCAATAGCTGTTGTCATCATTGGCATTGCCATACTTGGGGATGCAGTACCAACAGATGTACCACCACCTGATGATGACGAAAGGTCGGAAGTGGAACCAAGGCTGCGCTTTTGAACAGTAGTGTCAGTTTTTTCAGCTTTTTTGGCTGGTGTGGTATCGGTCTTTTGTTTGCTGGTTACTTGGTTATTGGGTTTGTTTTTAATTTCATCATTTGGGGGACGGACATGTCCGTCCCCTACATTAATTTTATTCATTTCATCTACATCTGTTTTGTCTGTTTTTTTAGTCGGTGTGGTTGTCTTTGTTGTTTTGGGTACAGGGATTTTTATGGTTTTTTTGACCTCCTGCATATTTGTGAATTCAGATGTTTGTATTTCCGGACTTTTGTAATTCTTATAAAAGAACGGAATCATGAGGGCAATTACAAATCCAGTAGCAAATACACCTACATATTTCATTGTTCCAAAATTAAAGATTAAATTTAATATACCAACCTTTTTTCCATCTTTTTCTTTTAATTCCGCAATTTTTTCCGACAATTTAGCCCTCAGGTTTTCCTTAAAATCCTCATTGAATTGAGTATCGGGTTTGTTATCAATCATCTGAGAGACGATCCTTTTTAGATCTTCATCGTGCTCCTTTAGACTTTCGTCTAATTCGTAGATTTCGGTTAATATTTTGTCTAGGTCATTCATAATAATGAGGTTAAATATTTAATGAAATGAGCATAAGTATCGAAAGTAACTTCGCCTCTCTCACATCATTTATAGCTCTGGAAAATGCGGTTTTTACACTGGTTTCGCTTTTGTTGAGAATCGCCGCAATTTCTTTATAAGGCAAATCATTCCAAACCCGCAAAATTATTATTTCTCGCTGAAGAGGGGAGAGCTTATCCATATATTTTTTTATATTCTCAATATTTATTTTTGCATCTACTTGCCTTTCTATATCCTCATTTGTACTTAGCCCCCATACATCTTCTATATCTACAGTTTCTTTATTACCCCTCCAGTGGTCGATCAAAAGATTGTTTGCAATGGTATAAAGCCATGTGGAGAATTTTGCTTTTTCCGGATTAAAACTGTTTATTTTTTCCAATGCCTTAAAGAATATCTGGCTTGTCAGATCTTCAGCATTTTCTTTATGCAGGGTCTTAAAATAAATAAAATCATAGATTTTTTTCACATATTTCTCATAAAGCTTACCGAATTCTTCCAGCTCACCCTTTTGGCATTTTAAAACAATTGTTTCATCTTCCATAGTTTCATTATGTTATACGGATTGACTGCATAAAAGTTACAAATAATTTTTGTCATTCTGAACTTGTTTCAGAATCCACGATTCGCTCGTTTATGATGGATCCTGAACAAATTTCAGGATGACAAAGCGTACTACATCCATTAATGACAATATAGTATATAACATACTATTAAGAATAAAAATTGTTTGACAAATAAAATTTTAGTGATACAATTGCAACACTTTAAAGACTAACTATATTAATATGCCCCCAAAAGAACCATCTGGACCACCAGAAGAGTCAACTGATGAACCTGTGTCTGCAATAGGATTAGAACAGGTTATAATGAGAGCACAAAGGGGAGAGGATCCAACCGGTGAAGACAAAGCTTTAGTTCAGAATCTATTCCAACGTCATCAGCTCCAAGAACCTTCCCTGCAAGCACAAGCGTCAGTTGAGAAAGTAAATGCGATAATGAGTGTAGTTGAGACATTAAGAAGTATGGATTTTATAAATCTGGATCCAGATCATCCAATGAGAAAGGCTAATATGGCAGAATTTAGAAGTCGGTATGATGCATTACTTGGCAATGAGCAAAGTGTTGTACATGCAGAATTAACTATAGAAGAATTTGAAATTTTGACTGCTGAAGAGGATGAAGAGGGAGAGGAATAATTATTTCCTTTTACCCAACTCTTTATACAACGCCTTCTCCATCACTTTCAATGGTGCTTCTTTGCCAAAAAACAGCTTAAATTGATCCGCAGCCTGGTACAGCAGCATTCTTTCTCCGCTAATTGTGCCTGCACCGGCCTTTTTGGCCTCTTTAAGTAATTGGGTTTCAATTGGATTAGTAACAATATCCATCACAACCGATCCCGGGGTGATTTGTTCAGCATGAAGTAATGATTCTTCAGTATTTGGCATAGATCCAATAGGGGTTGTATTTACAATAATATCAGGCTGAACCTTATTAATCATCCTATAGGGTACTGCTTCCATATCAAATTCATCAGCTAATTCTTCCGCCTTTTTTTCTGTACGATTAAATATATAAACATCAGCACCGAATTCTTTTAATGAGTACGCAATTGCCCTGGCAGCGCCGCCTGCACCCAACACAAGCACCTTTTTACCTTTAATTGATGTTTTTTCTTTAATAGCCGCAATTGAGCCCATTGCATCGGTGTTGTAGCCAATGAGCTTACTGTCTTCATTAACAACGGTATTGACAGATTTAATAATTTTAGCGAGCTGATCAAAGTGATCCATATAACACATGACTTCCAATTTATAAGGCATTGTTACACTAAAACCACCAATATTATTTAAATCGGTTTCATAGCAAAAATTAGCCAGTTCTTCCGGATCCTCCGGATCTATATCAATCAATCTATACTCCGCATCCAAACCCAAATGCTTTATTGCCGCGTTATGCATGGCTGGGGATAGGGAATGGGTGACTGGATGGCCTACGATACCGTAAATTTTTTTCATAAAAAATTTAATTTAACATTTCAGATTTTTGATTTCAGATTCAATTCTGCATTTTTCATTTTTATATTTATCATTTACTGGTTATTCAATTAAATAACTAAAAGTAAATGAAAAATACTAAATACCAAATGTGATTCTGAAATCTGAGATCTGAAATCAGAAATAATTCATCATTCCTCCCACATCTTCTTCTTAGACAACGAATTTCCACCTATTTTTTGAACCACAGTATCCACAATGTCATCAATAGGAAGTACTTCCTGACTACCAAGATCCATATTACGTAATATAATAGTTCCTTCCTGCACCTCTATCTGCCCTAGAATAAGGGAATATTTTGCCTGTAGGCGATTAGCTATGCGCATTTGGGATTTAATGGAATCTTTTCCGGCAGATCCAACAACATTTATGCCTCGCTCCCGTAATTCATTTAATAGTGAAAGTGAACGCTTTTTGGCTATTTGGCCAAGCTGTGCTATAAAAACATGAATTCTATCCTTATTCGGCGGGCGGATGCCTGCCTCTTTCATATAGCCAATAATTCTTTCTATACCAGCAGCCATTCCAATACCAGGAGTGGGTTGCCCTCCCATAATTTCCATGAGCCCATCGTATCTTCCACCGCCTCCTATAGCGTTCTGTGAACCTTCAGACTTACTCCAGAATTCAAATACAGTTCTGGTGTAATAATCAAGTCCGCGCACTAAGTTGGCATTTTCTACGAAAGGAACATTCAATTCATTTAAATACTCTTTTACAAGCTCATGATGCTCTTTGCATTCCTTGTCTATAACATTTTCAAATTTAGGCGCCATGGAAGCAAGTATTTGACAGTCCTCTTCTTTACAATCAAGTAAACGTAATGGATTTCTGTGCATACGATTTTGACAATTTTTGCAAAGACTTCTTTCTTTTCCTGTATAAAAATTAATCAAATCTTCCTTGTACTGTTTTCGGCAATTCGGGCAACCAATTGTATTTAGCTGTAATGTAAGGCGATCTGCAATCCCCAGATCCTGATTAATTTTATGAGACAGATAAATAACCTGCGCATCAATTGCAGGATCAGCTTCGCCTATTAATTCAAACCCAAATTGGTGAAACTGCCTATATCTGCCTTTTTGAGGTCTGTTATATCTAAAATGAGGCTCTATATAATAAAGCTGAACTGGTTGTGGTAATTGCTGCATGCCATGTTCAAGATAAGCCCGTACAACACCTGCGGTACCCTCTGGTTTCAATGCAAGTTTTTTCCCGCTTTTACTTTCAAATACATACATTTCTTTTTCAACCACATCTGATGTTTCCCCTACGCTATGTATAAAAACATCAACATTTTCGAATATTGGAGTTGTAATTCTTCTATAGCCAGCTTCTCTGCAACGATGCCGCACTACTTTTTTAATAAATGAAAAATAAAGGTGATCATCAGGAAGTACATCGTGTACACCTTTTGGGCTCTGAAATTTAGGTTGGCTCATATTTTTTAGGGTTTAGTCTTACAATTAGTTACCATATCATAAAGTTTTTGAGCGGACAATGAAAAAAATCTCAAGGTTAAATCATGTTTATTCATTTAATACTATGTTATAAAATTTGACCTTTTTTTGCATATAAGCAATATAATAAATAACTAAATGTTTTTTGGGTTAATTAAAAAACGACCATCAAGCAACTACTTGAGACTTGAGACCCGCGCCCTTGGCGGGGCAGGCTTGCACTTGAGACTATAAGTTATTTAACATCTGACGCCAACACCAACCCATCCATCCTAGGTTCCCATTTTATATTTTTACCAGCCGCATAGACTCTGGATGCCTCAAATAATGGAATCCCGATCAAATCTTTGTGTACAAGATCGGTAGTGTTTTTAAGAATTTCAATACGTTTGGTTGGATTAATTTCCTGGCGGGCTTTTTCAATTAATTTATCTACTTCCGCATTAACATATCTTCCATTATTAAATTGACCTTTACTATGCACAAAAGCGTCTAAAAAGCCCTGAGCATCACCATTTTCTGCCTGCCATCCAAGTATATATAATTGTGATTTATTACTTTTTATTTTTTCTAATAATTTTGTAGCATCAAGCGGATTTAAACGTGTTGAAAACCCAGCCTCATTCAACTGACTCTTAATATACTCAGCAAGAGTTTTAAAAGTTGGCAGGTAATCTAATGTTATTTGTTTTTTTTGTTTTCCAAAAATATCTCTCTTCTTCTCTTCTTCTCTATACTCAAATAGTGGGATCTCTGGATTATGCCCATATACACCTGGTGGAATAAACTGGGATACCTGTCTTACAAGCCCATTGCCAATATCCTCTATTCTGCGAGGATCAAAGGATTTTGTAATTACATCCCTTATTTTTCGCTGTGAAAGTAATGGATTTTTTAAATTGAACATTAAAAAATTAACCTCCAGGCTAAACATATGTTTCATTCTATCTGGAGGTAAGTGCATTGCATTCTCTTTTGGGACAGCTAAAAGAAGATCGATTTTTCCATTATCATAATCATTTTGTCTTTTGTTTTTATCTTTAGTAACAATATATTCAGCATGTTGGTATATCGGTAATTTACCCCAATAGTCAGAATATCCCTTTAATGCTAATTTTTGGCCCTTTTTCCATTCAGATATTACATATGGACCTGTTCCAATTTTATTTGATCGGCTTATTCGAAATTGGGTAAGTTTGGAAAGTATAAGTGGATCTGGCTTTTTGGTTATAATTTGAATTGTATAAGGATCTTTTATCTTGATTTCTTTAATTGTGCTGAGCAGGCTTTTAACCTGAGAACCTCCTTTTCCTATAGCATTGCTGAAACTTTGCTTGACGCTATTTGCATCGAATTTTGCCTTATCGTGAAATTTAACCTCCTTACGCAGTTTAAATTCCCAAGTGGTATTATTTATATTACCCCAGGAAGTTGCAAGGGCGGGGATAATTTTTAAGTTTCTATCAAAAGCAACTAAGCCTTCATAAATATTAGCAGTTCTTATTAAATTGTTTAAATCAAGGCTGTATTCAGATAGATCAGTAGCAGGAGTATTGGTGACAATTCGTAAATTAGCCTCTTTATATGCATTTTTATTTATAATTTTTTTAGGCAATTCCTCAAATAAAAAATCTTTTTTTATAAAACCAAATAAAGACAGTAAAATTAGAATGCCGATTAATATTTCTTTTTTTGACATAGTAAGTAGCGAGAAATGCGCCCTGTAGCGAAACGATTTCCGGCAAAGCCGGAAGAGTGTAGTGAAAGACAAAATTGTAAAAATCTGCGAGATTCACTTTTTTGCTAATATAATTTATTGATATATTAAGCAGATTTGTGCAATTTTGAGCATTTCCCTATTGCAACAGCACAGGGATGCTCATAAGGGAAACACATTTCTTAAGACTTTAAATTTTTATATTTAGTGCTTAGAATTCTTATAGATATTTTAAATAAACATCAAGATTAATTATACTTAAATAAACTTCAAAAAGATAGTTATGCTGCCGGCGGTGCTGGAGGAGTTTCAGCCGTAGGTGGCGTTGGGGGAGTTTCAGCCGCAGGTGCTTCTGCCGCAGGTGGCGTTGGGGGATTCTCAGCCGCAGGTGCTTCTGCCGCAGGTGCTGGAGCACTACCACCTCCGCCAAATTCAGCTTTCGCCGCCTCTATATCATCATGGATATTGATGATTTGTGTAATTCCAACAACTTTCAGAATATCTAAAATATTAGCCTGTGGTTTCGCTATTGCTATCTTTCCATTTTTTGCAGCCGTACGCGAATACCAATCTGTAACATAACCAATAGATTTTGAATTCATATATGTAAGACCAGAAAAGTCTAAAAGTATGTTTGGCTCAGCCATTCCGTCAATAACGTCATATATTTTTTTAACTTCTACATCTACATTTGTTTCATCGAGCTGACCCGCGAAACCAATCATTTTTACAGGTTTGCCACCAGCATCGATATCCTGCATTGTAATTTGTACTTCTGCCATATTTTTATTGTTTATTAAGTATTCTTTGTTAATTATATATCTATAAATGAAAAATTCAAAATGATAAATTTGATTCTAAAATCAGAAATCTGAAATCAGAAATATTAAAGTTTTTCTCCGTCTTCAATATACTTTATGACATGGACAGTAAGGCCACCTTTTTCATTATCTATAAATTCCAAAACATCTGTCCAGTTAGATACTATCTGAGAAAGACCCCTGCCCCTAATTGAAGTAAGTTTTGTCGGATCCAATTGCTTGCGTTCCTCAAGCATTTTTGCCATTTCGCTAGCAGTTTTTTTAGTTGGCGCAGTCCCAGTATCTTCTACGAAAATTTCAATACTTTTACCTTTTTCACTAATAAATGTAATTTTAATTTCTTCACCAGGCTTTGATCCATATTCAATAGCGTTATTAGTCAATTCATCTACAACAGATTGAAAACGAAAAGCCCATTGCTCGGAAAATCCTGTCATATTTTTAACGACATTCATTGTGAAGTCTCTGATGCCAGAAACAAAATAGGCATTTGTAGGGATAATAACTGAAATTTTTACAGTATCATTTGACAATGCATCGCCAGAAGTTTGTGCACCAGCTGTTGCTGTCTCTGATGTATTTTCTTCTTCCATAATTATTAGGATTATTATTACAAGATTACAAAAATTATTTGAATATAATCAATTCATCTTTATATTCTATCATATTTTCAGAAAAAAAGCAATAATTATAATTATTTATTCCAGTACTCCAGCGGAGATAAACCGTAATTTATAAGGTGGCCATAATACAACCAAAACTTTACCGCTAATATTTTTATAGCTGACAAAAGGGGTATGTTTTTCTTCTAATGGAGAAAGCCAGTCTCTTGAATCATTACTATGGTTTCTGTTGTCACCTAATACAAAATAGTGCCCCATAGGAATAGTGAGCTCATTTGCCTTTCTCATTTCCTTAGGGTATGTACTATATTTATTTTCTTTATTTAAATAAGTTTCATCAATTTCGTTAAATTTTTTATCACCTTTCTTTTTTAAATAAACGCGTTCATTTTCAATACGAACTGTATCACCTGGTATCCCAATTATACGCTTAACAAAATAATCTAAGCCAACAGAATTATAAATTCGCATTACATATTTTTTATTTGGTTTTCCCTCGATAGTAATTTCTTTTTGTTTGATTTCATCAGAACTTACATTTCTTTTGTCAGCCCTTGCCCATCTATTGCTTGAATTATTAAGTTTGTAAAAAATAATATCATTTTCTTTAATTTTTTCATTACACAACCACAACATTTTAGTTAACGAATTATGACAATAAAAAACTTTTTTATCACTCCTTAAATCCCCTATATACAATTTTCCAATACCTTTTTTATCTGTAGTAATTGTTTTTTCAAATTTATGTAGTTGCTTATTAGTGATTGGCGGCTTAAATACAACCGGATCGCCCCTTCTTGGCTCTCCTAAATGATAGCTTAATTTATCTATAAGTATAAATTCATTATTCTTTAATGTATCTGACATTGAGGAACCAACAACTTTAAATGGGGCAATAATAAAGCTTCTTATTAATGCCACTAAAATTATAATAATTACTGCATTATATAAAATATCCAGTATAAATAATCCAATTTCTTTTAGAGGTCTTTTATTGAAATATTTCTTTATTGATTTTTTTTTACCCATATAAATGACTGGCTAAATATCATATTTACCCCCATAATAATCGTTTCATATTCACATATAGCTTAAAACCATTTTAATTCATTTACAAGTTTTTTAATTTTTGCAATAATAATGATGAAAACAAAAACAAAAAATGACCATAGATAAATTTTTATTTAAAAAGCACCTAGAAAAAGGTGAGAAGATTATATATGCTGTGCATAAGCATAGTATTGCAATAGTAAAGCCCACTTTAGAAGTAGCCTTTTTTGGATTTGGTGTTCCATGGGCATTATATTTTGTCGGTTTAGGTACAAAGATTTTCTTTTGGTTGGCTATTGTATGGTCTCTAATCGCATTAGTGCGTTTTGTTTATGTATTGGTAGATTGGTACTCTGATGCATGGCTTATTACAAGTATGAGTGTTATTACTATTGAATGGAATGGAATTTTTAGTAATAACTCAGCAAGACTTGGATATGAAGATATAGAGGGTGCTTCTTACGAAATTAAAGGATTTTGGGGTACTATGCTTAGATTTGGAGATTTACAGCTAAGAGTTATGTCTGGAACGCATGTAGATTTAAATGGTGCAGCAAGGCCTAAAAAGGCGGAATTAGCATTGCTTAGGGCACAGGAGGAATATTTAGGCCATAAAAATTGGCAAGATACTAGTAGTTTGAAAGACTTATTATCTAGTATGGTAGCGCATCATAATAGGAATAAGGATTAAAATATCTCAGAACTCAGATCTCAGATTTTAGATCTGATTTATCATTTTTACATCCAATTATCTTAATAAGTTGAATGTCAGATAAAAAGATGCTAAATGTGAATATGAGATCTGAAATTTATCCCTATCTCAGAGTTTCCTCGAGGGACCTCAGAAACTCTTCGATTCGGACCACGCTTATCGCAATTATTCAAAAACAAAAACAAAAATAAAAATAAATAATGAAGATATTTTTAATAATAGTAGTGGCTTTTGTAACCATTGATGTACTAATTGTACTGTACGTCATTTGGCGTCGTATAAAGCGTAAAATTCCTGACAAGAAAATTGCGGAAATTCGAAAAACATGGAAGGAAATCATCCGTCAGAAAGATTATAAACACGCCATAATGGATGCAGATAAATTACTGGATCACGCCTTGTACCTAAAGGGATACAAAGGAAGCCTTGGCAATAAATTGAAAAAGGCAGGCCCTCTATTTAAAAATATTAATAAAGTCTGGTCAGCCCATAAAATACGTAATAATATTGCACACCAGATTAATTATCAGGTTAGTGAAAAAACTTACCGCAGCACTATGCTTTCTTTTAAGCAGGCATTTAAGGATTTGAAGATATTTTAATTACCTATTGTTACCTGTTCGCTACGCTCACGTGACCTAATAGTGACCAGCTCATTACATTCGCGTTACCTAATAGTGTTTAACATAATTAGGTCACGCGAAGCAGGTCACAATTAGGTCACAAATGGTACTAGGTATAACAGGCATCAGCGGTTCCGGCAAACATCTTGCCGCAGAATATTTCCAGAAGAAAAACTGGGTTATTCTAGATGCAGATACAATTGCTCATAATCTATACCGCCCATACACTGGAGCATGGAAAAAGGTTGTCAATGAATTTGGCGAGGGTATTTTGAATAAAAATGATGTAATTAATCGCAGTAAGTTGGGGAAAATTGTTTTTAATCCGGAGAACCCCGATGCATTACAAAAGTTAAATCAAATCATTCATCCTTATATTAAAAGGCAAATAAAGAACGATATACATCGTCATTTTAGGCGTAAATCTAATATTGTAGTTGTTGCAGCTTTATGGCAAGAGTTAGACCTACCGAGCTTGTGCAACAAAATACTCCTTTTGAAGGCAGATCCAGCAATTAGATTAAAAAGGATTCAGAATAGGGATGGTATTTCAGAAAGCATGTATGAGGTACGAACAAAAAATCAATCCGAACCACCTCATCCGGACTTTGTGATCGAGAACAATAGAGAGATTAGAGATTTGAATAATAAGTTGTCTGAAATAGAAGTTTAAATTGCAACAGCAGGTGCTTCAGTAGATTGTGATTCTGAAACAAAATGTTTCCCATCACAATAAATTCTATTTCTCCCATTCTCTTTTGCGGATCTCATCTGCATATTTGCACGTTCCTGAAATTTAGTTATAGAATCAGCATCTGTTAGATCATGACACTGAGCAACACCAATACTAAATGTTAATGGTATTTTTAACACTGCAACTTGTCCTGTCTTACTCTTGTTACGCTTATCTTTTATTGTTGTTTTTACCCCCCTTTCATCTTGGATATCAAGAATTTCATTTTCTTTAATTAGTTGATTATATTCCGCCTTATCAATTGGACGAGGGTTACTTACTACGTCCTTACCTTCATGATCTATTCCATCAATATCATAAACCATATAAAAAGGATGGTTATCGGTATATTCTCTAATTCTTTCAGCCACAATACAGGCACCTGATGCATCGGCATTTTTAAGAATAAGCGCAATTTCTTCACCTCCTACTCTGATATTAATAGAGTCTCTTGCTACTTTTGATATACATTTTGCAGCGTATGTTAAAGTCATATCCCCAACAGGTTTTTCACAAAATTGCTTATTAACTTTACCAAATTTATCAATATCTAAAAATAGAACAGATAGTGGATTTCCACTTTCCTTTGCTTCGGCAATTGCCTTCCTTTTTTCATTTTTAACCTTATTTTGACCAATTGTTATAGTGTCATTAATAAAGCCATCCATCAAATTATCATTGCCACCATTCTCAACAGCATTTACATATCTCATGTGGAAAATTAATTGCACTAATGTTTTTTCATAGCTTCTTATTATTCGGTTTATTTCTATGGGGTTTTTCGTAGCTGCTTCCAAATCATCTATAGTTGGATAATCTAATTGAAGTTCAGATATTAATTGAGATTCTGTATCTTTAATAATGCCCTTAAGCAAATCAGTAGACTTATTATCCGCATTAACGAATAATTCATTATCTTCTTTTCTGTTATCTAATAGTTCATTAAATTGCTGATCCCTAACACTATTACAATTATCAAGTAATTGCTTTTCTAACTCCAGTCTTTGTGTATTGCAAGCAGCCTCAATTGTCCCAGGTGCATTAGCCATTAAATAAAGATATAAAAAATAAGAGCCTATCTTATTATTATACCTTAAATCCGTCTAAAATGCAATTCCGTTAATCAAATATTATGGATTTTTAATCTTTTTCGATCCACTGGGAGAAAGGATCCTCGCCTACATTTATGCAAAAGCGCATTAATTCTTATTTGCCTTGCATGCCCTATCATATCCGCAAGTGCAGCCTCGCGATTACAATCAACATCAGATTTATCATCATTAGTTGCAGACTCACAATCTACTAATGATAAAAATTTATTTTCAACAAATAATAGTCTGGATGGTGAAAAAATAGCCGATTGATACAAATAAGGGTTATTGAGCATTTGTACAATTAAATGTCTAGGATCTTTATTTTTAATATATATTTTATTAATTGTCAATTTATTGAACTTGCCTTATTCCTCCTTTTATTGCGCTTTTTTTGCTTCCTGATTTTTTCAATTTTTTTATTTTTTTTGGAATTCGGATTTAATTTTTCTAGAAGTTCTCGGAGTGCTAATATACGATTCATAGAGCGTTGCCTATGTTTTTGATATTTTACGATTATACCCGTCGGCAAATGTTTAAGTTGAACCGCATTTGTACTTTTATTGATTTTTTGCCCACCTTTACCACCTCCACAAATGAATTTTTCTTCAATATCATCCAGGTTCACCTGAAGCTCCTTAATTAAGTTAAGGATTTGATTATATTTGGTATCGGTGAGTTGTGATTGTGGGGGGAGGTTCATATTGTTACCATATTGTTTCCTGCTCTCCCGATTTCATCGGGATCGCGTTTCCAGATTGTTACCAAATTGTTTATTAAGTTTAACCATCTGGAAACTATCTGGAAACCATCTGGATTTAAATTCCCCAAACCTATCCTCCTCAATAGCTTCCCTAATCTGTTTCATCAAATTCAAATAAAAAGCCACATTATGATATGTATTTAAGCGTATACTCAATATTTCTTTTGAAATAAATAAATGGCGTAAATAGGCTTTTGTATAATTTTTACATACATAGCATTCGCAATTCGGATCAAGTGGTGTGAAATCATCCTTCAATGCTGCCTGCTTAAGCCTTACAATACCCTGTGATGTAAACATGTGGCCATGGCGGGCATTTCTGGTTGGCAATACGCAGTCAAACATATCAATACCACGTTCTACGGCTTCCAAAATGTCCTGTGGTGTTCCCACGCCCATCAAATATCTCGGTTTGTCTTCTGGTAAATGGGGGACTGTAGAATCCAGCATTTCATACATCATTTCATTTGGTTCACCTACTGAAAGCCCACCGATCGCATAACCATCAAAACCAATTTTAATTAGTTGTTTGGCAGATTTTTCCCGCAGATCCGGGTACATGCCACCTTGGACGATGCCAAATAGCAAATTCGGATAATCCGAATTTTCGGTAGGGGACGCAGATCTGCGTCCCCTACAATTTGCATTTGCAAATTTTTGGCATCGCCTTGCCCATTCCGTCGTTAACTCCAATGATTTTTCCACATACTCCTTCTTAGATGGATGCGGTGGACATTCATCCAGGCACATCATAATATCGCTGCCAAGTTTTTGTTGGATTTCTATCGCTTTTTCTGGTGTTAAGAATATTTTTTCTCCATTTAAATGCGATGCAAATTCAACCCCATCATTTTTTATTTTTCGTATTTTAGAAAGAGAGAAAATTTGGTAACCCCCGCTATCTGTCAAAATCGGCCCATCCCAATTCATAAATTTATGCAGCCCGCCCGCCTTTTTAACCAAATCTTCACCTGGACGCAGATGCAGGTGGTATGTGTTAGATAGAATTACCTGTCCGCCTAAATCCCGTACTTCATCCGGAATTAACCCTTTTATTGCACCAACCGTGCCAATTGTCATAAAAAAAGGTGTTTGTATTTCGCCGTGCGGGGTTTTTAGTGTGCCGCGGCGGGCATTTCCGGATTTTTTGATTAAGTTGAACATATGATAAATATATCAATTAATTGGTCATTGGTCACCCCGCCTTCTTCGGGGCAGGTTGTGAATTGGATATTGAAAATTTTATTTAATTCCAACAAGTGGCTTGATTTGCCTTATGTCAGACTCAGCTTTATCAACCCTTTTATTAGTTCTTACAAGTTGATGGGTCCCAATGGTAATTTGTTCTTCGTTTGATTGAGTTCGACCGGTAAATTCAGATATAACACTAAGAATTTCATCTTTATCCTCTTTGGTCATTATGGTTTCTTTAATTTCTTTTATATCCATCTTATTTTCAATGACCAAAGCAGTTAATTCTGTCAATGTTGTATCTAGTGAAGATATTTTTTTGCCATTTTTTTCAATAGCTTTACGATTACCCTTAATGGCCTTGCGATTCTCATTAATCGCATCTCTATTTTCTATTGCAATATCCCTGCCTTCTATTGCAATATCCCTGCCTTCTATTGCAATATCCCTGCCTTCTATTGCAATATCCCTGCCTTCTTTGGCAATAGCATGACTGTTTTTAACAATAGTAATTAAGCTTCTATCGTCATTTTTTTTATTACTCATAATATTCTTTTAGTTACAAAATAAAATATAATAGGATGTTCATTATATTCCTTTAAAATAATTTTTCAATAAAAAAAGGGGCATACAGTAGTACACCCCTAAATTTAATTTGTTATGTTTTTATTTTTTGAATTTATATAAACCTGCTTTCTTTACTTGCAATCCTTCACCATTTGTCCAGTCAATAGTGCCAGAGTAGTCTACGACAGTTCCTGCGCCAGAAGTGGAACTGCCAGATATTGTTGGATAGCTATGAACCGAGGATGTTGGGGCACCTCCTTTTGAAGATACATCACCACCAGAGCGGTCTGACCATATAATATTTCTAAAATTTACCCAATTATTAACAGTGTCATTAAAAAATTCATTATCATCATCCCCAGTACCCGCACTTCCACTGAACAAAGAATCAGATTTAATATTAGTATTTCCAATTATATGACCAGTATTATTAGCTCCATTATTATTATCATAATTACTACTTATAATTGCCTTGGCAGTCTCATCAACTTGAGCCAAAGCTACTTCAATTGTGTCATCTGTAGTTGCGCCTGCTATAGAAGCTCTTAGTGTATACGTTTCAGTTTGATTCACAGTAATTGTTTGTTCATTGTCAAAAGTAACAACAATTTTATAAGTTTCATCATCTACGCCTAATGCAGCAGTATCTGCATCTTGTAGTCCACTTCCGGATTTAGCATCTTTTAAATAAACTGACGCTGCGTTAAAAGATAAAGACCTTCCCCATATATGATGATCATTAATTGCCCCACTGCTATTGCGAAGCTCAAAATTATATATATCATCTTTTGCCGAATTTAAACCTTTTGTTTTTATATCAAAGGTAAGCCTTGCGAAGCTAACATCCCCGCCTTCTGCTTTTACATTAAATTTAAAGATATCCCCGTTTGAACTAGGCATTGCTGAGCTTGATTGAGTAACTTTGCTAAATACTGGTTTTGACTTACGAATAAAACGGGATGCATCAATCGCAAATTTGTTAGTAGTTTTATATTGCGTAGATTGGCCGGATGATTCACCAACTGCTTCGAATTCAGTTTTAGCGTTTTTATCTTTTAACCCTATGCAAAACCTACTACCAGAAATTGAAAAATTCCCAGAAGTTATAGGATAAGTATCAGCATAAACCCATAACAAGTTATAGCCATCTTTTTTTATATAAAAATCAAGATTATTAAATGTATAGCTACCATTAGTAAGTGGTCCCCCTATTACAGTTTTCTTCTTACCTTTTTTATCTTTATAGGCGATATTTACCTGAGAAATAGCTTTTGTATCTTTGGGCTTATCGAAACCATTAGAAGATGTTCCATAAATACAATCATCATCATTTATTATTGTAAGTTTTTTAATAGTAAAGGCTTCTTTTTCTGCATGGAATTGATAAGAAGATGCATTGTAATTCTTTGTTCCACCAGTAATTATAAACATGTCAGCTTCAGAGCCCATGCCCATTGCAGAAAGAGTACCTTTTGTAGCGGTTTGTATTGTATATGAACCTACATATGTAAAATTATCTCCTGTAGCTAAATTGAAAAAATAATCTTTTGGAGTTGCATAATTTTTTACTGAACCAAAAACAATTTTGTATCCTGTGCCCGGTGCAGATTGTGCAGGTAAAACATGCTTTTTAGGTGTGGTTCCATTGCCACTTGATAGTATTTTCGGCCCCGCAATGGATTTGATTTTATATGAGCCTTTAGCATTATTGGTAGATACTGTAATCGTACCTGTTTTAGAAACAATTTTTGTGTATTTTCCAGTATCAGAATAATTCATGCCTAAATATAAGCTAAAATTAACATCACCAGGCTTTGTGTATCCGGCTACACTTTTATAAGTGATTTTATATGGAATACCAGGTTTCTTTTTTGATGCTGGTAACTGAAATTTTGTTGAAGATATGCCACCACCGCTTGCTACAAGCTTATTTGTTTTTGTATTATAAATTTCATAAGCTCCGGATTTGATATTGGTAGAAACTTCCACGAGAGTAGTTAGAATGGGCTTTGGAGGTGCTAATTTTATATCATTTGTATTAATCACTTTAGGGGTACGTCTTCCACGTAAAGTATTTTCTTCTTCTAGTATTTTTGGGTCCATTTTAGCAACTCTATGGCCTTTTTCTTCTTCATCATTTTCTGGCTCATCATCTGCTGGCAATATTGTAACTGAGGCAGTTACCTGACCCTTGCTACTTCTTTCCTTATTCTTTTTTTCTTCATTATTTTTTGGATGTCCTGCTTCACGCATTCTTTCTTCATGCCCACGGGGGTCGCGCTCACGTATTTCTTCTTCAGGACCTCGCATTTTTTTTGCAGAACCCCGCATCTCTTTCGCTTCCTCAAGTCTATATTTTTTAATCATTTTCTGAAAAAGAGAATCAATAATTTCCCCTCTTTCTTCATCACTCATTTGCCTTTCCCATTTTTCTTCCCCTATCTTTTGTATTTTTTCATGGATTGTTTTATCCATTATTTGTCCAAATTCCTCCTCTGTTATTTCAGAGGCAGCAAAGTTGAGGTTGCCGGCTAGTTTGGAGGAATATTTAAGGCCAGAGCTATTAATGGAAGACATAACTATTACAACTATGAGTGCAAATACACCGACAGCATAAACTAGTTTATGTTTTTTGATATGGTTAAACATATCGTTAATTATTGATTTTTTCTTTCTCGGCATTTTGTTTTTTATTTTTAAATATTAAAATTTAGTGCTGTTTTTCGGTAAGCTGAAAGCGCGGATGACTATCCGCGCCTACAGCACTAAAGTACGATTATGGTAGATCGTTAGGTATCAAATGAATTGGTTGTTGTATATTACTAGGGTCAACAACTCCGGTATCAGGTCTTTGCAATACTTCTGTAAAATTTGCTTGCTCTACATCACTTAAATCAACTGTTCCGGTATCTGGCCTTTGTAATTCTTCAGATTCATTTTTGTTATAGTTAAACTCAACAATAAATTTAATAGTTTCTCCGCCTTTTAATTTTTGTTTATCTGATCTGCTTGATTGCTCTTTGCTTTGTATATTTTTACCGTTGGCATCTGTAATTGACTTTACCTTAAATTTTTCAGGACCGCCCTCTACTCCTCCAACGCTATAATTACCAAGTGATATACATCCACTTGTGTACACATTAGGATCTCCATAAGAAATTGTAGCTATAGTTTTATCATTACCATCCCATAAATATATTACACCCTTTCCTACTCTTTCAACAATTACTGTGCCACAAGTAGGTTGCACATCATTTAAATCAACTGTTCCAGTGTCAGTATTTTTTAATGCTGCTGTTGTATTTGTTTTCACGTATACACCTGTAGCAGAGTAATTTGTATCTGCCTCTAGCGTAAAATTATGGTCATCAGGTGTTTTGTAGCCTTTAACATTTCCAAATACAACTTTATAGTCTTTTACATTAAGAGTGAATTGCTTAGATGCAGGCCCATTTCCTTTTTTTACTACGGTTTCTCCATCGTAGATTTCAAATAAACCTTGTGAGAATGGCTTGCCATCAGAATCTGTATAAATATTTACAGTACCTGTTTTAGGTGGTGCTTTTTTAAGACCAGAAGGGTCTACTGTATCTCCTCCTTGTAATCCTGAATTTCCAACTGTTGTTATGCCATTCAAATCAACTGTTCCAGTGGTATCTAGTTGCAATGTAGGAACTTCAACTTTTTCCTTAAGGCCATATTTCTTTTTCAATTTTTCAATTATTTTTTCGATAATATCACTTCTCTCTGCATCGTTCATTGCATTCCATTCAGCGTGCCCCAATTCTTCATATATTCCTTTCAATTTTTTATTCCTTTCTGCTTGGCTCAAATTTTTCCATTTATTTTTACCAATTTCTCGAATTTTTTTATCAATTGCTTCTCCCATAATTTGACCAAATTTTTCTTCCGTTAACCCTGCTGCTGCAAAATTAAGGTTACCGGCCAATTTAGAGGAATATTTAAGGCTATTGCCTTGTAAAGTAAACACAACTACTATAGCCAAAAGTGCAAATGCACCAATGCCATATACTAGTTTATGTTGTTTGATGTGGTTAAATAATGTTTTCCATTCACCCTGCGGTCTCTGCCGCGTACCATTAGACGGGTAATCAATTACTGATACTAATGATATAATGTCGGCATGGTGAATCTGGATAGCGATATATGGCACTGGTATCATAACGTCTCAGAATGTTATTACCACATACAGCTGACTGTTAAATACAGAAAGGCATTGCTGAATAAAAAAATAGAAAAGATTGTAATAAGTACAATGTCAGAATTCAAAGAGAGATATGATATGGAAGTAAGTGAGATAGGATTCGATCAGAATCATATACATATCCTCTGCAGATTCCTTCCGAAATACTCAGGAGGACAGGTAATAAAAATAATAAAAAGTATAACTGCGAAACAAATTTTCAATGAATGCCCTGAAGTCAAAACAGAACTATGGGGAGGTGAATTCTGGACAGACGGATATTACATCTCAACAATAAGCAGGAGGGGAAGTAAAAAGGTAATCGAGAACTACATCAGAAATCAAGGTAGAGAACCAGACGTTCAGCAGCTCAGACTGTTCCCAGTCAAATGAGCTCCGAACGCCCTGGGGTCTCTGCCCCAGGGAACTTTAC